>DASUJD010000039.1:0-7891 GCA_036279455.1 Rhodanobacteraceae bacterium
TTCCTCTTGCGTCGCGGTTTCAGCGCCGCCACAGTTAGAATCGTCACTTAGGAGCCTGGGCGGCAGAAATCATTCGGGCTGCAAAGCCCTGCCAACGGCCCATTTCTCCGCCGATTCTTGACCCATAGAACCACTATGGGCCTGCGAATCGTCGGAAAACTGGTCTCGCCGGCAGTACTTTTCGCCTCGAACGTTTCTACCGTCCAGACTCCTTTTCCGAGGTTGGCGATTCCGGCGATTGACGCCATCACTTTGCGATCATCCCTGATCGCGGCGTCGTGAAACGGTGTCGCAAACGAAACGGTACGGTAAACGCCAACACCAGAACGGCCTTAGAGCCGCCATCCATGGCCAAAAGCTCCGTGGCCTGCCTTTCAACAACAGCGGCTCCGGACCAACGTCTACAGGCGTGCCCGGCGTTGTCATCACCTGAGCTTTCCGACGCAACCGCATGAAAACAGCAGAGATTCGCGCTCGTTTCCTCGAGTTCTTCAGGGATCGTGGCCACACCATCGTGCCCTCCGCGCCGCTGGTGCCGGCCAATGATCCGACCTTGCTGTTCACCAACTCGGGAATGGTGCAGTTCAAGAACGTGTTCCTGGGCAGCGAGAAGCTGCCGTACGTGCGCGCGGTCGACGTGCAGCGTTGCCTGCGCGCCGGCGGCAAGCACAACGATCTCGATTCGGTCGGCTACACCGCGCGCCACCACACCTTCTTCGAAATGCTGGGCAACTGGTCGTTCGGCGATTACTTCAAGAAGGAAGCGATCGAGTGGGCGTGGGAGCTGCTGACGAAGGTTTTTGGCTTGCCGCCCGAAAAACTTTGGGTGACGGTCTATCACACCGACGACGAAGCCTACGGAATTTGGCGCGACGGGATCGGCGTGCCGCCCGACCGCATCGTGCGCATCGGCGACAACCAGGGCGCGCCGTTCGCATCCGACAATTTCTGGCAGATGGCCGATACCGGCCCGTGCGGACCGTGCAGCGAAATCTTTTATGACCACGGCGCGGACATACCCGGCGGTCCACCCGGCTCGTCCGACGGGGACGGCGATCGATTCGTGGAAATCTGGAACCTGGTGTTCATGCAGTTCGACCGTGCCGACGATGGCACGCTGTCACCGCTGCCCGCGCCGTGCGTGGATACCGGCATGGGCCTGGAACGCCTGGCAGCCGTGTTGCAAGGCGTGCATTCCAACTACGAGATCGACCTGTTCCAGCGCCTGATCGCCGCTGCCCAGCAACTGACCGGCTGCAAGGATCACGAGAACAAATCGCTGCGCGTGATCGCCGACCACATCCGCGCCTGCGCGTTCCTGATCGTGGATGGCGTGCTGCCCTCCAACGAAGGTCGCGGCTACGTGCTGCGCCGGATCATCCGGCGCGCGCTGCGGCACGGCTGGATGCTGGGCGTGCGCGGCGAGTTCTTCTGCAGGATGGTCGCGCCGCTGGTCGCGGAAATGGGCAAGGCCTATCCGGAACTGGTGAAGAAGCAGAAGTTCGTCGAAGAAGCCTTGCGCGCCGAGGAAAAGCGTTTCGGTGAAACGCTGGAAAATGGGATGAAAGTGTTCGACGAGATCGCGTCGAAGTCGGGCAACATGATTCCGGGCGAAGATGCATTCCGTCTCTATGACACATATGGCTTTCCGGTCGACCTGACCGCGGACATCGCGCGCGAGCGCGGCATGGGTGTGGACATGCCCGGTTTCGAGCACGCGATGGAAGCGCAACGGATGCGTGCGCGCGCGGCGAGCAAGTTCGAGAGCAAGACGCAGCTGTCCGCAGAGGTCGCCAGCACGCTGGCTCCTACAAAGTTTCTGGGATACGAAACGCTGGAGGCAAAGGACTGCAAGGTGGTCGCGATTCTGCGCGAAGGCCGCGCAGTGGACGCATTGGCGCCCGGCGAATCCGCCGCGATCATCCTGGACCGCACGCCTTTCTATGCCGAATCCGGCGGGCAGGTGGGCGACGCCGGCGCGCTGGAACACCCCGCCGGTCGCTTCACGGTGGATGACACCCAGAAGTTCGGCGGCCAATTCCATGGGCACGTTGGGGAATGGCAGGGCAACGCGTCGCTGCTCGTCGGCGATACGGTGCTGGCGCGCGTCGATGCGGCACGTCGCCAAGCCACGGTGCTGAATCACTCGGCGACGCACCTTTTGCATGCAGCGCTGCGCGAGATGCTGGGCGAACACGTCACGCAGAAGGGTTCGCTGGTCGCGCCCGATCGGTTGCGCTTCGACTTCTCGCATTCCCAACCGGTCGCACCTGCGGAATTGCGCCGGATCGAGGATCGCGTCAACGAACAAATTCGCCGCAATGACGTCGCCGAAATTCGTCACATGGGCTATGACGAAGCGATCGCCACGGGCGCGATGGCGCTGTTCGGCGAGAAGTACGGCGATGAGGTGCGGGTTTTGCGCTTGGGTGATTTCTCGACCGAGCTGTGCGGCGGCACGCACGTGTCGCGCACCGGCGATATCGGCCTGTTCAAGATCGTGTCGGAATCGGGTGTCGCCGCAGGCATTCGTCGCATCGAGGCAGTGACCGGTGCGGGTGCGACGGCGCACGTGGTGGATGAGGAACGTCAGTTGACGGAAATTGCTGGCTTGCTGTCCTCCAGTACCGGAGATGTCGTGGACAAGTTGCAGCATGTCCTCGACAAACAGAAGAAGCTGGAGCGCGAATTCGATGCCATGAAGGCCAAAGCCGCCGGCGCCGCGACCGGCGATCTTGCCGCGCATGCGGTAGACCTAGGCGGCATCAAACTGGTGGCCGCGCGCGTGGACGGTCTTGACGTGAAAGCCCTGCGCGAAGCGGTGGATACCCTGAAGCAGAAACTGGGCGATTGCGTGGTGCTGCTGGCGTCGGGCGGCGACGGCAAGGCCGCGCTGGTGGGCGGCGTTCACGGGTCCGCACTCGCGAGGATCAAGGCCGGCGAAGTCGTGGCGCATGTGGCCAAACAGGTCGGCGGCAAGGGTGGCGGGCGGCCCGACATGGCACAGGGTGGTGGAACCGATTCGTCAGCGCTGGATCGCGCGTTGGAAGCATTGCCGGACTGGGTCGCGCAGTCGCTTAAATAAGCGTCGATACCCTGCCAGAAGTCACGCCCATTTCATTGCACGGTCTCCGTCCGTTCCTATATAGTCGTGGAGCATCGATCGCCCCTGCATCGGTCTAGTGCGGGTGATGGAGGAACCTGAACGTGCGCGGTTCGTTCGCGCCCCGTTCGCGATCGTCCTGTCTTGCCGTGATGCGCGATCCGGAGGGGAACACGCAGCCACGGTTTCGGGTCAAATCGATCCGGATGAATGGAGTTCTGTCATGTTGATTTTGACCCGCCGGGTAGGGGAAACCCTGATGATCGGCGATCAGGTAACGGTTACAGTGTTGGGCGTCAAGGGCAATCAGGTGCGCATCGGGATCACGGCGCCCAAGGACGTCGCGGTGCATCGCGAAGAGATCTATCAGCGCATCAAGCAGGAACACGAAGCGGGTGTGGCCGCACCTCCCGAAGAATCCGGCGAGTCAACCAAGCACGAAGCGACCCACGGCTGATGCCGGAACGCCCGGCTTTACCGCGTGCGGATCCCCGTTTACCCTGACTGACCCGCCTGGCAGATCGGTATCGGGCGGTGCGTCTTCAAATGATGAATGCACTTGGTGGGTTTGTCGGGCAGTATCGGGTCAAAAGCCTGATCGAGGGTTCGACAATTTTGTCTGGAACAAAATTGGACGGCCGAAGGGCCGGCCCCGAGCGTAGCGAGGGGCGAGCATCAGGGATGATGCGAGCATATCTCGAACGATCCGCTGCTCCATTCCGACGTCTGTTGTTACACTGCTGCCCTCGAACAAAGAACGGAGAGATGCCCGAGAGGCCGAAGGGGCTCCCCTGCTAAGGGAGTATCGGGTCAAAAGCCTGATCGAGGGTTCGAATCCCTCTCTCTCCGCCATTGTTTCGTTGACGCGCCAGCTGCGACAACGGATAATTCGCGGCTTGCTTTCGCAACGCGCCCGTAGCTCAGCTGGATAGAGTACCAGGCTACGAACTTGGTGGTCGGGAGTTCGAATCTCTCCGGGCGCGCCATTTTGAAGTTTCAGGATGACTCACGTCATCACATGAAACCCTTGGACCCTGCAGCAATGCGGGGTTTTTTGTTGCATGAGACATCATGCGACAACTTGCCAGCTTACGCTTATTGGGGAACAGTTTGGGAGACGGCCCAGGTGGCCCAGCGTTGTATCCCCCAAATGGCACGTCCAGCACAGGCGCTGACACAGAGACGATCCAGAATGCGATCAGGGGCAAGGGCGCCCGTGGATTCCCGCTCTATGACGGGCACGGCCTGCACCTGATCAACCGAGATGGCCGCTACCACTGGCGGCTCAAGTACACCAGGCCTGATGGGAGGGAGAACCGGCTCGCCCTCGGACACTCGTCCGAGCCGGCTCTCTCCGCACAGATTGAGTCTGGCATGTCACGCACCCACGCTTAAGGTGTCGACATATGCGCGATGACGGGTCCACCGCGAGGAACATAGATGCCTATACCCGCACCAGACGCAGCACCGCAACCCGGCGCTGCGGCCATTCCCACTGATCTTCGCCGCGTTCCCGATGTGGCCCGTCAGGTTGGGCTCTCGACAGTATTCCTGTATCGCTTGATTGCGGCGCGCGAATTCCCCGCGCCGATCCATATTGGGCGTTCGGCCCGTCTCGTCGGTGGCGAGGTCGACCAATGGATCGCCGATCGCATCGCTCAATGCGATGGAGTGGAGGCAGCCAATGACGGCTGACTTCAGCACCACCACCAGCGAGCGCAATACGCTGCGCATCGCCGGGCAGGGTGCCGCGTGACGCAAGAAGTATCCGGACGCCCGGTTGATCTCGGCCCAGGCTAAAGGCTTCGCATGAAGGCTGCTCGTCCTTCTGGAATTGGGAGCCGTTGAAGACATCCTGCATGCTTCGAAGATTGGGGGCCGAGCGCATTGTCCAACGTAGGGAAACGGATGGGCATAACTTCTGGAGCAGTCTCGCCACACGTGAACAGAGGAGAGCCGCAATCGAGCAAAAGCTGCTAGTCGCGAGTCTGCCACTGCTAGCACGAACCGAGTACGTCTTCGGCGCGCCAGTGATCGTGATATCCGATACCCGCATGATGAAGCCGGAAGCGAAAGGAGCGCCACTTGAACGCTGGCAATCTAGGCAGTGGCAATTGAGCGTCGCAACCGACGGTCGCGAGCATACATAGCGGATCGATCCGCATGCGCACCCACCGGAAAATGGAGCAGTCATATCGCTGTTTCCTCTTGCCGCACCCGCCATGCCGATGTCACCAGCGCCGTGCGGTAACGCGCGGTGAGTGCGCCGCAGTGGCAGCACGCGAGATATTCGTTCGCAGTCTCACTCATACTCTTTCCCGGTTAGCAAATCTGGATCGAGAAGCTCGCTCCAAATTCTTCCGCTCGATTGCGGACAGGCTTCGCCCAGGAGGGATCCTGGCGAGTTCTGATTTGGCATCGGGAGTCGATTCAGACGAGTACGACGCGCTTCTTCACTCATGGCTGAAGATGATGTCCGCAGTGGGTGTCCCTCCGGGCGGAGTCGAACGCATGCGGGCTGCATACGTCAAGGATGTGGTGGTTCTACCTCCGGACGTTGTCGCGTCCATCATCCAATCAGGCGGCTTCGAGTCGCCGGTACGTTTTTTTCAGGCTGGACTTCTTCATGCGTGGTTTGCCACACGTACGTCGGGTAACACTGCCTGGGTCAAGCATCATTGGAGTTCCCACAAGCAGACGGTCGCGACCGGCAGGTAAGGGTCGACTCTGTTGAAAAACTCGATTCGAAATTTCTGCCGCCATAACATCGGTCACGAGAGGGCGGTTACACCGAAATTTCGTCGTTCGCCAGCCCGGCAAGTTCAATTGCGGCGCGACCGTCGATGCGACTTGTATCAGCAGCCAGCCGACGACCAGGTAGGCCGCGCCCACGTTGAACACCTTGCGGCGCTTCAGCTCAGCGAAGTAAGAAGGCCGGCTACTCATTGGCACGTGAATGCATCCGGGCCGACGTTGGGGGCCGGCTTGCACAGGTCCGGCCAGCCGTAACGCTTCCAATAATCGACCATGCCCAGGCGCCTGGCGAAGCCCTGGAAGGCGGCATCCTGACGCGCCTTGCGTGACCACGGCTCCGGCTGCCACAACCAGTTGAAGTAGGCATCGGACAAACCGCTGTGACCGTGCTCGTACAGGTCAAACGAGCGCTCCGCTGCGCCCAATTGCAACAGCAAGGTGGGTGCCCACTCATCGTCCGTGTGCGTACCGACGATCTTCAGCGCCATTTGCCTTTGACTGACGGTCCCAAAGGTGCCGAGATAGATCGTCTGCAGTTCCTGCTCGGGGATCTTTGTGCCCATGCGGCCAGTGGATCTTGCGAAGTTTCGCCCGGCTCCTTCCTTGTCACCCTGCGCCGCGTCGTAGAAACCGAGCATCAGTTCGCCGAACGGAGAGTCGGGGGTGCCGCCACGGTGGATGAAGTCGAGCGCGCCGGCCTGATCGCCTTCGCGCCAGCGCATCAGGCTCTTGTAGAAAAGCAACGGGATGTTGGCCGGGTCATTGGCCAGCGCGGCATCAATCCGTATCTCGGCATCGCGAGTACGGCCCATGGAGGCCAGCTCGTTCGCTGCCCAGTAATTTACCGCGGAGTCTTCCGGCGCCAGTTCGAGCGCATGCTGCATCGGTTCCACCATGGCGCTGTAGTGCCGCTGCGAGAACTGGTTGTAGCTCAGCGCGGCGTAGGCATCCGCGTCATTCGGGTTGAGCGCGAGCGCACGCCGCGCCGCCTGATCGGATGCCAGCCAGCTCGCCTGCCAGTCGGTGTTGTCGTATTGGGGCAGCACGGCGTAGGCGACGGCCAGCGTCGACCAGGCGCGTGCGAAATGCGGGTCCAGCCGGGTTGCTTCGTCCAGCAGGGCGATCGCACGCGGCAGGCTGTTGCCCACCCGTTTCGTTACCAGTTCCTGCGCTTCGATGAACTTGGCATAGGCCTGCGGGTTGTCGGTGACCTTGTCGACCAGACGCCGGGCACCGGCATCGCTCAAGGTAATGTCCAGCGCGCTGGCGACGTCGCGTGCGCAGGCGTCCTGCAGCTTGAACACGTCGGCCAGGCTGCCGTCGTACTGGTTCGACCACTGCTGCACGCCATCGCTGGTGCGCACCAGTTCCACCGTGATGCGCAGCTCATCGCCCTGCTTGCGCACCGAACCGGTCAGCACATGGGCCACACCGAGTTGCTCGCCAACCATTTGCGGCGCGATGTTTTTGCCCTGGAACTGGAACGACGAACTACGGCCGAGCACGCGCAGGTCCTTGATCCGTGTCAGCGCGTTGAGGATTTCCTCTGCCATGCCTTCGGAAAACAGTTTCTGGTCCTGCGCCGCGCTGAGGTCGGCAAATGGCATCACTGCGATCGAGTTGGCCGGAATATCCGCATGGGTCGGTGCGACGGGCGCCGATGCCGCGACGACTGCCGCCGGAATCGGTGTGGTCGCGGGCGTTTGCGCAAACCGCCACAGCGCGCCGCCACCGATTCCCAGCAACAGCGCCAGGATCAGCAACTCGACACTCGACACCTTTTGCGCACCACGCTCGCCGTGATACCAGGCCAGCAGCAGCACGATGAAAAAACCCATGCAGATCACGATGATCAGGCTGCGTTCGACGGCATCGGGCCAGCCGAAACGCTGCGCCACGATGTCGATGCCTTGCAGAAACGCGAACGCCGCGGCGATATAGGCCAGTGCCCACTGCACCAGCTTGCGTTGCTTCAGTCGCGCAAGAATGTCATTCATGATCCGGCCCTTGTGCGATGGAACGCCTCACTTCGTC
>DASUJD010000040.1:0-25614 GCA_036279455.1 Rhodanobacteraceae bacterium
TCAACCGCACCTGGCGGCCGCAGCTCGCCGTCGTCGGCGCGGAAGGATTGCCCGCGCCGGCCAATGCCGGCAACGTGCTGCTTCCCTCGACGACGCTGAAATTGTCGCTGCGCCTGCCGCCGACTCTCACGGCCGACGCCATCGCCATTATGCGCCATGTGCTCACCGGCGATCCGCCTTACGGCGCCGAGGTTCGGCTCGATGCCGACCGCTTCGTCTCGAACGGGTGGAACGCGCCGCAGCTCGCGCCCTGGCTGGAACGCTCGGTCGCAAACGCGAGCCGCGCCGCATTCGGGGCCGAGGCCGCCCATATGGGCGAGGGCGGCAGCATTCCCTTCATGGGCATGTTGGGCGAGAAGTTTCCCAAGGCGCAGTTCCTGATCACCGGCGTGCTGGGGCCGCATTCGAACGCGCATGGTCCCAACGAGTTCCTGCACATCCCGACCGGCAAGAAGGTATCGCAGGTGGTGGCAAGCGTGGTGGCGGCGCATGCCAACGCCAGTGCACAAGGATTGACCTGAGGCGATCCAGCCGTGACGGGCATTCGTGCAGCAACGCCCGCTGACGCCGAAGCGTTGGCCGGGCTTTCAGGTCAACTCGGTTATCCGGCTGACGCGCCTGCGATCTCGCGGCGCCTGGCGCGCGTCGATCGCGGCGTCGTGCTGGTCGCGGTCGGTCGGCAGGGCGCCGTGTGCGGATTCGCGCACGCGGCACCGCGGCGCTTGCTGATCGCCGATCCGTTCGTCGAACTCGCCGGACTGGTGGTGGACGAGACCGCGCGTGGCTCCGGAGTCGGCGCGGCATTGCTGGCTGCGGTCGAGGCATGGGCGAGGGAACAGGGCTTCGCGAGCGTGCGGGTGCGGTCGAACGTCGTCCGCGAGCACGCCCATCGTTTCTACTCGCGCGAAGGCTACATCGAGAAGAAGCGCCAGGTGGTGTTCGTCAAACGCCTGTGAGTGCGACAGTGGCGGAGCTGACGCTGGGCGCGTTCACCGTTACTCTGGTCGTCCACGACGTTTCCGATATTTGCATTCAATGTACGACCTGCCTCCCGTCACCCGCGCGCTGCTGATCGCCAACGTCGCGATCTTCCTGCTGGAACAGGTGCCTTCGCTGCACCCGTTCCTGATTGTCTACGGTGCGCTGTGGCCGATCGGCCCCGCGCATCTGGCGGGCTACACGGCAAGCGGTACCCCGCTCATTGCCGCGTTCCATTTCTGGCAGCTCGTCACCTACGCATTCCTGCATGGCGGCTGGGGCCACATCTTCTTCAACATGTTTGCGCTGTGGATGTTCGGTGGTCCGATCGAACATCTGCTCGGTGCGAAGCATTACACGTTCTATTACTTCTTCTGCGCGGTGGCCGCCGCCGCCGCGCACTTGCTGGTTGCGCAATTTTTCACCCACGGTTTTTATCCCACCATCGGCGCATCGGGCGCGATCTTCGGTCTGCTGGTCGCCTTCGGGGTGATGTACCCACGGATGAAGATGTTCCTGATCTTCCTGCCGATTCCGATGCCGGCATGGGTGTTCGTGCTCGGCTACATCCTGCTGGAACTGTTCTTCGGCGTAAGCGGATACGAATCCGGCGTCGCGCACTTTGCGCATCTCGGCGGCGCCATCGGCGGCTTCGTATTGCTGCAATACTGGCGCGGCAAACTGCCGATCCGGCCCAAGCGCATCCTCACGCGCTAGTCGTGCAATCCCGGCGCGAGGGCGAGCCGGCCGGCAGAAATGATGGTGCATGAAAAAACAGGCCCGCGTCGTGCGGGCCCGTTTCGGTGGTCTGTACTGCCCCGCCGCTCAGGCAAATTCGGCACTTGGATGAAAGCGCTTGACCAGATGCAGCGTGTTGCGGTCGTTGTGGTCCATTTCCTTGCCGCCCAGTGCCGCCAGCTTCAGCACCAGCGTCTGGTCGTAACTGAACGTGCCGTCGTCATTGAAGGTGAACGTGCAATCGAAGTGCTTGAGCTCGGCACGCTCGGAGAGATACCTGTTCTGCAGGATGCCGTAGTTGCGGTCGCCCGCGGTGGCCTTGAAGTGCAGTACCTTGTCGCGCGGCTTGGCGTCGCCGCCCGCGAGAATCGCGATGCCGCGCCCGAACACCACCACGCGCTTGACCTGCCCGAGCTTCTTGTCCCACAGCATGTAACCGACCTCGTCGTGGAACGGGTTCATGGCTTCCTCGCCATGGCGCCATGCGGTGTTTTCGTATTTCAACCCTTCGATTTCCTGTTGGCCGTTCTCCTGCTTCGGGATGGGGTGGAAGCGGAATCTCTCGAAGTAGCCGGTCTGGCCGGTTTCGTCGTCCTTGTTGTGGTACGAAAGATCGACGCCTCCATTGCCCTCCCACTCGCCGACCAGCCAAGTCAATGGCCCCAGTGCCTGGGGACCATGAAATTCCTCCGCCAGCTTGCGGATTTCCTTGTCAGTGGCTTTATCCATCGTTGTCACCCTCTTGTCGTGTGCAGTGCCTGAAGCTAGCACGCCGCTGCCGGTTCATCCAATTGATTGAAACGATCATGACGATAGCGTCGAGCTATTGCACGGAAACGGCCGTCCGGTTCGAAGCCGCTACCGCGGAAAGTCGAGCCACGCGGCGTCCAGCCGGGAAAGAGTGATCGACGGTTGCTTTTTCATGTCAGTTTCTTGCGTGGGCCTTGCCAGCGGCAGGTCGCCGGCGCAGCGGTTTCCCGATGGACGGCACGCCCGAAGGCAGGGTGGCCGGATCGAACAGGGCCTGCGGGAGTTGCTTGAATACTTCCGACAGACTTTGCAGGAATCCGTGCATCGCCGAACTCCTGCGCCAGAACATCGCGATGCGGCGACTGGGCGCGTGCCCGCGGAACGGCGTCAGGTGCACGTTGCCGGTTTGTGCTATCGGGGGTTGCACGGCCAGCACCGGCAGCAGGGTGACGCCGACGTTGGCGGCGACCATCTGGCGCAGCGTTTCCAGACTGGTGGCGCGAAAGCCCTGTTTTTCGTCGGCGCCCGACATCCGGCACACCTCCAGCGCCTGGTCGCGCAGGCAATGGCCATCCTCCAGCAGCAGCAGGTGCTCGTCCTCGAGATCGGCCAGTTTCAGCAGGCGCCGCGAGGCCAGTGGATGCGCGTCGGGCGCCGCCACCAGGAACGGTTCCTCGAACAGGAATTCCGCGTGCAAGGTGTCGTCGTGCACCGGCAGCGCGAGGATCGCGGCATCCAGTTTGCCTTCGCGCAGGCGTTGCACCAGTTCGTTGGTTTTTTCCTCGACCAGCAGCAGTTCCAGGCGCGGAAAGCGTTCGCGGATCGTGCCCAGCACGTGTGGCAGCAGGTAAGGGCCCAGGGTAGGAAAAATGCCGAGCGTGAGTGTACCGGCTTCAGGGTCGCGGTCGCGTCGTGCGATGCGCTTGATCTGCTCGACTTCGTTCAGCACTTCACGGGCACGCGTGACGATCTGCCGGCCGGTCTCGGTCAACAGCACCTTGCGCGGGTTGCGCTCGACCAGCGTGACACCGAGTTCCTCTTCCAGTTTTTTTATCTGGGTCGACAGCGTCGGTTGGCTGACGAAGCTGGCCTCTGCGGCACGGCCGAAATGCTTGTGGTCGGCGAGGGCGACGAGGTAGTGCAAGTCACGGAGATTCATCTTCGGGTAAAAGGGTTGGGTCCGGGATCAATATATGTGTCCTATCGACCACATTGCAACAATCGATTTGATTTATTGATTGCCTGATCCTATCTTGGGCCGTGAACGGTGGCGAACGCCGCCTGTCCAACCCTTTCAACCACAAGGAGCTTCGCATGCTTACCGTAGGCAACAATTTTCCGCACTTCAACCTCAAGGCTACCGTGTCCATCGAAAGCCTCGACAAGGCATTCGCCGACATCGACAACACCACGTACAAGGGCAAATGGCTCTGCGTGTTCTTCTATCCGAAGGATTTCACCTTCGTGTGCCCGACCGAGATCAAGGGCTTCGCCGATCTCGACGCCCAGTTCAAGGACCGCGACTGCCAGATCCTCGCCGCCAGCACCGATTCCGAGTTCGTGCACATGGCCTGGCGCAAGGATCACAACGATCTGCGCGACCTGCCGTTTCCGATGCTGGCGGACATCAACAAGGACCTGACCCGCGCGCTCGGGATTCTCGACGAGGAAGGCGTGGCCCAGCGCGCCGCGTTCCTGGTCGACCCGGAAGGCGTTATCCGCTTCGTGTACGTCACGGAAGGCTCGGTGGGCCGCAATCCGTCGGAAGTGCTGCGCGTGCTCGACGCGCTGCAGACCGATGAACTTTGCCCATGCAACTGGAACAAGGGCGAGGAAACCTTGAAAGCCGCGTAACTCGGCTCGGAAGCGACGTCGCAGGGCGAAGACGGGCGTTTACACGATGCCGGTGGCGTCGCGTGACCGGCTGAGCGGCCGGCCAGGGATGGCCGGGCCGGCGCCCGCGCCAGGAAAGGCTGCGCGCCAATCCGCCACGCAAGCCTTGGAGGCAAAAAATGACTCTCGAACAAGTGAAATCGCAACTGCCCGCCTACGCCAAAGACCTTCGCCTGAACCTGGAATCCGTGTTGAGTGAAGGCGGCGCGCCGGGCCTTTCGCAAAAACAGATCGCGCTGGTCGCGCTGGCGTCCGCGATCGCATCGCGTCATGCGCCGCTCACCGAAGCCGTCGCTCAATTCGCCTCGCAACATGCCGACGAGAAGGAACTCGACGGCGCGCGCACTGCGGCGGCGCTGATGGGCATGACCAACATCTATTACCGCTTCCTGCATCTGGTCGAGAACGAGGAATACGGAACGCTCCGTGCCGGCCTGCGCATGAACGCGATGGCCAATCCGGGCGGTGACAAGATCGATTTCGACCTTGCCGCGGTGGCGGTATCGGCCATCAACGGCTGCGGCAGTTGCGTGGCCTCGCATGAGCGCACCCTGCGCAAGCACGGCGTTTCCGCGCAGGCGGTGCAAAGCGCGGCGCGCATCGCGGCGGTGATCCACGCGGTGGCCGTGACGATGGAACAGGCTGCCGCCGCGAGCGGCATTCCAGCACAGCAGGCCGCCTGATTTTTCAGACCCGTGGTTTCCGCCGGCTCTTGCGGATGCGGCGGGTCGCCGTCACCGGGTCTGCGGCCGCGTCCGACGCCAGCGACGGCCCGCTGAATCCGATGAACTGCTGGCGCAATCCGGTGATCCGTTCGATCCGCTCGTACACGCTGTCGCCGCGTTCCCGTATCACCGCGTCCAGCAACAGGCTGAACAGACTGCTGAAAGCGCCAAAGTTGTGCCATGCGCGATCCGCGTGGATGGGGATCATCAGCACGTGCGGCGTCAACTGGCGCGCCCAGTAGCACTGGGTGTCGGTAAGAATGATCAAAGGAATCCCGTGCGCGACAACCTCCTCCGCCAGAATGCGGAAGTGTCTGGAATAGCGGCGTTCGTCGATCAGCACCACGCAGCTTTTTTCGGTCGAGTCGGTCAGCACGTTGGCGTAGGCGCCGTCCACGCCGGACGCAAACGCGACGCGGGGGCGCACGTTTTGCAGCAGGGTGGCTAACATCACGCCCAGGAAGCGCCCGAGCTGGAAACTGGCGACCGACACCCGGTCGGCGGACGCCAGCAGGCGCACGATCGCTTTCCATTCCTCGCCGCGGGCCAGCGCGTGGACTTCCGACAATGCGCGGATTTCCACCTCGAGGCTGCCCGCCGTCGAACCCGCATTGCCGGACTGCACGGGATTCCGGTACAACTTCAGCCATGTCGTGTCGCCGCGCAACTCCTCCTTCATCTGGGCAACGCCCGCATAACCCAGTTTGCGCAGGAAACGCCCGACCGTCATCGCGCTGACGCCGACCCGCTGGCCCAACGACGCCGCGGTTTCGAAGGGAATGCCCCCAAGGTTGTGCAGCAGATAGCTCGCGATCCGCTGCTCGGATGCGGTAAACGTCTGCCAACGGCCCTTGAGTTTTTTCTGCAAGTCCTGGGTCATGGTCGTGCGATTATCGGACAGTTGCCGCGACGTGCATTACGCGGCGTCATGCGGCAGCCGGCAGCGGACCTCCCCAAACCTCATCCGGGCACCAGATCGTGCCGTGTTCGTAACGCGCCGACGGCGAACAATCGTCGCGCAGGTACAGCGGCCCGTCCAGGTCGACCACCGCGCACTGCTGGCCCAGCACGAACGCCGGCGCCATCGCCAGTGAGGAGCCGGACATGTTGCCGACCATCAGTTCGAAACCCATCTCACGCGCCAGTTTCGCCATCGCCAGCGCCTCGGTCAGGCCGCCGCATTTGTCCAGCTTGATGTTGATGGTGCCGACGCGGCCTGCCAGCTTCGACAGGTCGTTGTGGTCCTGTACGCTTTCGTCGGCAGCAATGCGGATCGGGCAATCCAGATCGTCCAGCCAGTCTTCCCTGCCGATGGGGAATGGCTGTTCGATGAGTGCAATGCGCGCTCGTTGCAACGTGGGCAGCAGGCGTGCGAATGATTCCCGGGTAAAGCCCTGGTTGGCATCGGCCATGATCCACGCGTCGGGGCGCGCGTCGCGCACCGCGCGGACGCGCTCGGCATTGAACTCATCATCGGTCAACTTGAGCTTCAGCGCGCGCGCTTCCGTGAAGGCACGCGCGTGGTCCGCCATCGTCGCCGGCTGGTCGGCGCCAATGGTGAACGTGGTCACGAGTGGTCGTGGCGGCTCGCAGCGGGCCAGCTTCCAGACCGGCACGCCGCTGCGCTTGGCCTCGAGATCCCACAACGCGCAGTCGAGCGCATTGCGCGCGCCGCCAGGCGGCAGGCATTCCAGCAGTTCCGCGCGGGTGATGCCGCGCTCGATCGCATCGCGCAAGGCTTCTACCTGCGCGAGCATCGAAGCCGGAGTCTCATCGTGGTAATAGACGCCCTGCGCCTCGCCACGCCCTGCCATGCCGTTTTCCCGCAGGCCGACCACCAATGCATCGAATTCGCTGAAGGTGTAACCGGTGATGTGCAGTGGCGCCTTCATCGGCCGTTTTTCGATCGACGCCTGCAATTGCAATCGTGCATGCTGCATGGAATTCATGTCGTTTCCTTGATCATTCTTGGCGTCATCATCGGCCCTGGGGTCTCCCTGATGCGGTGCTCATGCCGACGCCTCGAACGGCACGGCGCCTTTGAACCTGAAAGCGCCCAGCACCAACCCGATCACGAGCCATGCGCCGCCGAACAGGAAGGTGATGCGGTCGAAGCCGCACCACACGAACGCGACGATCGCGAGGCCGAGCGCGGGAAACACCAGGTAAGGGAAGAACTGACTGCGCCGCCCCTGCCTCAGGAAGAAGAACACGAACACCGTGACGTTGAGCAGCATGAATGCGGTCAGCGCGCCGAAGTTGACCAGTTTCAGCAGTGCCTCGCCGGGCACCAACAGTGCCAGCACCAGCGACAGCGCTGCCACCAGCACGGTTGCGTTGACGGGGACGCGAAAATGCGGGCTCAGGTGCGCGAGAAACGTGGCGCCGGGCAGCACGCGATCGCGGCCCATCGAGAACAGGATGCGCGAGATTGCCGCTTGCGCCGCCAATGCATTGGCGATGCCCGCGGCGACCACGTTGATGACGATCAGCGCGAGATACAGCCATGTGCCGCCCACGTCGCGCGCGATCTGGAAGAAGCCGAGCTCCGCATCCAGCGTCGTGTAATCCGGATGCGCCAGCGCCGCCATGTAGGTTTCGAAAATGAAAAGGGTGCCCAGCAGCACCAGCGTGATCACGGTGGCATTGCCGACCGCGACGCGCGGGTTGCGGGTCTCCTCGGCCAGCGTGCTGATGGCGTCGAAGCCGAGGAAGCTCAGCACCGCGATCGAGGTCGCGGTCGCGATGAAGCCACCGTTCAAATGACCGGGTTTCCAGAACGGCGCGATCGACCAGCCGCCCGCGCCATGGCCGGCGACGAACACGAAATCGACCGCCAGCACCAGAAACACGGCCAGCGCGATCAATTCCACGATCAGCAGCGTGAAATGGGTCCGCGCCTGCAAGCGGATGCCGAGCATGTTGACGGAGGTGTTGATGATGACGAACGCCACCACCCACACCCAGATCGGCACCGCCGGCAGCAGTCCGCGCAGCCACGAAGCGCTGAGCGCATAGATCAGCGCCGGAACCAGCAGATAGTCGGCCAGGATCATCCAGCCGGCGACGAAACCCGCGTAGGGGTGCAGGCCGCGCTGCACGTATGAATACACCGAGCCCGCGAGCGGAAACGCGCCGCTCATCTGCTTGTAACTCAGCGCGGTGAACAGCATCGCGACGATGCCGACCGCATACATCAGCGGCACCATCCCGAAACTTTCGCGCGCGACGAAACCGTACACCGCCATCGGCGCGATCGGCACCACGAACAGCATTCCATACACCACCAGGTGACGCAGCCCGAGCCGGCGGTCGAGCTGCTGATACCGGGTTGCGCCGGACGCGGCGTGGCTTGCGTCCGGCGCGAAGGTGTCGGGGCCGTGGCGTTCCTGCTGCAAGGCGTGCTCGTCCGGTCAGAAATGCGTGTTGAAGTTGACCAGACCGTAGGCAATGATCGCCCAGATACCGTACAGCGCGCACAGCCCGAGCACGAACCCGCTGACGCGGGCCAATACGCCGCCCGGTCCGCGCACGATGCGCCATGCGGCATCCAGGATGATCGCGATGCCGCCGAGAATCCCGAGTACGCCCAGCACGTACAGCAGGTTCAGCCATCCGCCGATATCGGAATGGAAAAGCGACAGCGGCTTCGAGAACCAGGCCAGCAGCATCAGCCACCCGGCCACGACGGCGAGTTGCAGGATCACGCCGATGCGCGCCGCCAGCCGCAGCCAGAACTGACCCGGCGCGAAGGCCAGTTTGCGTTTGAAGCGCCACCGCGTGATCGCGCCACCGATCCAGACCAGCAACGTCAGCACGAATACCGCGATTGCGATTTTGGTCAGCAGCGCGAACCACCCGTGTTGTTCGAGGCCGTGCACCGGCTGGAACAATTCCACGGGCGGAAAGTCATCAGTGGCCCACCAGCGGATCGAGCCATCGGGGTTGGCGACGAAGCGCAAGTGCGATTGCCCGTTCACCGCCACATAATCGAGCGGCCCGACTTCGCGCCAGTGCTTCAGCGCGCCACTGGGATCCTTCAGCATGCTGACGGTGATCTCGCCGTTGGGCAGCGCCACGACTTGCACCTGGCCCAGCATGAACAGCAGGCGAAACGCACTGTCTTCGCGGCGGCTCGCCCAGTACCACCCGGCGACCCGCGCCGCATCGCGTTTGGCATGCGCCACGGTCGGCTGTGCAGGCGGCGTGTACGGGAAATAGTGGTCGAGGAAGCGGCGGAACAACGAGGTGCGCACGCTCTCGGCGGTGCCGTTCGGCGCCTTGCCGGCGCTGTTGAAGGACATGAAGATGCCGACGTTCTTGTCGAGCAGCAGATGCAGGTCGGAGTGGAAGGCTTCTGTATCGCCGCCGTGCCCGATGATGGTGAGGCCGTTGCGATTTTCCTGATAGAACCCGAAGTCGTAGCCAGTCAGGCCCGGCGCCGCCGAGTAGTGGTGCGAGTGCATCAGTTGTGCGGTCGCGGGCGGCAGGATCGATGCGCCATCGAACTGCCCGTTCTGCAACTGCATGACCATGAAGTTCGCCATGTCGGTGGCGGTGGCCGTGAACGATCCGGCCGGCCACACCTGCACCGACTCGAACGGCACGATGGTCTTGCCCGTGGCAGTGATGTAGCCGGTGGCCATGTTCGCGCGCCACGCCTCGGGCAGCGGCTGGTCGAAGGTGGAGTGCGACATTTGCAACGGTTGCAGGATGTGGCGTTCGACGTAGGTATCGAACGGCTCGCCCGACACGCGTTGCACGATGTAACCCGCGAGCGTGGCGCCATAGTTGGAATAGGCGACCACCTTGCCGGGCGGGAAAATGCGCGGCGGCAGGTGTTGCACGAGGTATTGCCCCAGTGGCGCCAGTTGCCTGGGCGTCGCGACCATCAGGTCGTGGATGCTTTCGGCGAAACCCGGCGTCATCGTCATCAGGTCGCGCATCGTGATGGGCTTGCCGTACTTTTCCGGAATTTTGAAATCCAGATACTTGTTCACGTCGGCGTCGAGGTCGATCTTGCCGGCCGCGGCCAGTTGCAATACGGCGGTCCACGTGAACAGCTTGGACACCGAGCCGATCCGGAAAAGGGTCTGGTCGGCCGTCACCGGCTTGCGCTTGGCGACGTTTGCATAGCCGTAGCCCTGCGCGAAGATCAGATGCCCGTCCTTGACCACGGCGATCACGCCGCCGGCGATGTCGTTGCGCTTCAACATGTAGGGCATGAGGCCGGCGAAGAACGTGCGCAGGTCCTGCGCATCGAGGGGCGGCGGCGCGTTGGTTTGGGCGGCCGTCGCGGTCGCGTTGGCGGCAGTGGTTGCCGGGGGCGCGCCCGAGGACGATGCGGCGGGAATGGCGGATGCCGGCGGCGTTCCGGCGATGCCGGCGCACGGCAAGCAAACGGTTGCGACGAACAACAGCGAGGCGAGACGCTTCAACATGGCCTGGGTCCTGTGCAAGGGTGGGTTCGAAAGGTTCCGTTCATCGCCTGCCGCAGTGGCATCGGCGACTTCCGTGGCGCCTTTGGGCACAAGGATGCGCTGCGACCGGAAGCGTGGAACACGACTCGCTCAGAAATTCCTGCTGACCGAGATGCCGAACATGCGCGGCGTGATGATCGTGACGTTGTCTCCGGTCTTGCCCGTGACCGGATTGAGCTCCCCCGCCACGGGCACGTAGTTCTGGAAGGTACTTGCCTCCACGATCCCGCGCTGGTTGGTCAGGTTCTTGACATAGACGTCGATGCTCCATTGGTCGTGGTTCACGCCCGCACGCAGATTGATGGTGTTGTAACTCGGAACCGTCGGGCTCGACGGCAGCGGAGGCAGTACCCCCGCGACCGGGTAACTGAACGCGAAGTCGGTCGAACGCCCATCGACATACCGATAGCTCGCGCCCACGTAGCCGTGCCAGTCGCCGCCCAGCGCGAAGTCGTAATCCCCGTTGAGGCTGAGGGTGAATTTCGGCGCGTAGGGCAACGGATCGCCGCGCTTGCCATTGGACGGGTATGGAGCGTCCTTGGTCAACTCGGCGTCGTTGTAGGCTGCATTGACCGAAAGCTTCAGGGCCCGGACCGGAATCCACGCAACGGTGGCTTCCACTCCCTTGCTCTTGGCCTGGCCGCCGCTGGTCAAAAAAGTGAAATTGTTTTCGAAGGTGGTTAGCGGAATCCTGGTCCAGTCGATGTAGTAGACGGACAGGTCCGCCATCAGCCGGTCATCCGCCGACGTCGATTTCAGGCCCAATTCGTAATCGGTCAGCTTGGTGGGACTGAAGGTTGGTGGCACATTGGGAACACCGACCGGAACGACGTTGGGTCCCCCGGGCAGGAAACCGGATGCCACCCGTGCGTACAGCATGGTCTTGTCGGAGATGTGGTATCGCGGCGTGAACGAAAACGTGGTGCTGCTGTCGGAAGAATGCTTGTCGAGCAATACGCTCGGCGGCACTCCTCCGAACAGCAGCCCGTAGCCGATTTCGGTGTAATGCTGCTTGTCGTGGCTGTAGCGCAAGCCCCCTTCCACGTCGAAGCGATTCGTAACGTGCCAGGTAAGGCTGCCGTACACCGCATAGTCTTCATAGGTGCTCGGCTGCAAGTCACCGCCGATGGTGCCGACCGGCGAGGGCTGCGGGGTTCCGCTGAAGTAATCGCTTGCATAGACGTTCTGCGCGTTGTTGCCGGTCTCGCGGGTCCAGAACACCCCGCCCAGCCATTCCAGCGTTTGCGACTTCGGCGATGACAGACGGAATTCCTGGGTGGCCTTGGTCTGGGGGATCACTGTCCGCTCGAGGGTGCCGTACGGCTGGCCATCGGTTTGAGGGCCCAGGTACAGGAGTGGGGTAACGTCGGCGTTCGTAACTGCATCCAGCGTGCTGTAGCTACTCGACGACATGAATTTCGCCCAGCCGAAATCGGTCCTGAATGTCAGGTTGTAGAGCCGATAGTGCCCGTCGAAGACGTCACCACCCAACACCGCATTGCGCTGCTGCAGGTCGCCATAAAGCGGTGACAGCGTATCGGGATCGAGGGCTTCGCTCGCGCTGCCTTCGCTGTTGAGATTTTGCGCCAGCGCAGTCATGCGCAACGAGGTCCTGTCCGTCGGCGTCCACAGCAGCGACGCACGGCCGCCCTTGACCTTGCTTTCGTTGACATCGTTTCTGCCCAGTCCGTCATCGTCGATGAAACCCGGAGTGGTGGTGTCGTAGACGTTCGCGCGGATCGCCAGCTTGTCGGTGACCAGCGGCAGGTTCACCATGCCATGCACGCCGAAGCCATCGCCGCCACCATCCACGCTGGTGCCACCCACTTGCACGCGCCCAGAGTAGTTTCTGGTGTTGGGCGGGATCGTGATGAACCGGATCACGCCGCCCAGCGCGCCGGCGCCGTACAGTGTTCCTTGCGGGCCGCGCAGGACCTCGATGCGGTCCAGATCGGCGGGGTCGATGTCCGGCGTCAATGCCGAGCCCACCGCGAACACGCTGCTGGAACCATACGGGGTGTCGTCGACATAGACTCCGACCGAGGCGCTGGGCTGCCCGGAGCCTGAAGCGATGCCACGGATGCTCAGTTCGGTCATCCCCGGCACGGAACCGATCGCGTTGAGACCGGGGACCGCGGCGGCGTAATCCTGGAAGTCCTCCAGATGCTCGCGCTGAATGTCATGGTAGGTCAATGCCGAAATCGCCATGGGCACACTTTGCAGCGTCTCGCTGCGCCTGGTCGCAGTCACGACGATGGTCTCCAGCGTGGTCGCCGTGGTGGTCGCCTTGTTCTGCTGATCGGGCGGCGTGTTTTGCGCGTGCGCCAGCGGCGCTGCCAGCAGTGCCGCGGCGATCGCGGCCGAAAGATGAAACGACAGCCCATTCCGCCTGTTCATCATGGTCCACCCTCCCGAAGACATGGCAACCGAATCGGCGAACAGATTGTTACTACTATCACATTACATTGTCAATGTTATATCGATATCAATCGCGGAGGGCCGCCGCGCCGACGCCGGGCCGAAATACGGGCGCAACCGTGGTCGTGGAACGGCGGCCAAGGCCTTCCGTCACTTGCTACTCACGGTCAAGTGTGCTGGACTTCCACGCTGTCCTCTTGTCGAAGGAGCCGAGTCCGATGCGCGCAATCCCTGCAATCCTCATGACGGGCCTGCTGGCGATAACCTGTGCAGCCTGCAACCAGTCGCCGTCGACGGCATCGCAGTCTTCCTCCTCGGCGGCGCCGGCCGCCACGGCGTCGGCCCCTGCCACGTCGCAGAATGCGGAAACCGTGGACGCCAATACGCCGCCGATGACGCGGCTGCCGACTTGGGCGGTGCCAACGGCCTACCAGCTTGCCCTCAAGAGCGACCCGGACAAACCGGGGTACAGCGGCACCGTCACGATTGACGTCGACCTCAAGCAGGCATCGAATTATCTCTGGTTGCACGGCAAGGGCCTGAAGGTTTCCAGCGTCACCGTCACCGACGCCAACGGCCAGGCACATACCGGCAAGTACAACGCTGCCGTCACCAAGGCGGCGGACAAGGCCGGGGTCGCGCGGATTGATTTCGGCGCCACCCTGCAGCCGCAGAAGATCCAGCTGAAGATTGCGTTCACGGCTGATTACAACAAGACCTTGCAGGGCTATTACAAGGTGGTGTTCGCCGGCAACGCCTACGCGATGACGCAGATGGAGCCGATCAGCGCGCGGCTCGCCTTTCCGTGCTTCGACGAACCCGGATTCAAGGCGCCGATGACGCTGTCGCTCACGATTCCCGACGCCGACAAGGCGGTCGCGAACTCGGCGTCGACCAGCGACAAGCCGGCCGGCACGGGCTGGAAAACGATCACCTTCGGCACGACCAAGCCGTTGCCTTCCTATCTGTATGCATGGGCGGTGGGGCCGTGGGATATCGTCAACGGTCCGACCATTCCACCGACCAAGTGGCGGTCCACCCCGGTGCCGGTGCGCGGCATCGCGGTCAAGGGCAAGGGCCAATTGCTGCATCAGGCGCTGGCAATGGCGCCCGCCATCATCGAACACGAGGAAGCGTATTACGGTTTCGGTTATCCGTTCGGCAAGCTCGATCTGGCCGCGCTGCCGGATTTCTCCGCCGGCGCCATGGAAAACGCGGGCCTGATCACCTACCGCGATTACCTGCTGCAACTGGACAAGAATGCGACGCCGGGTCAGGTGCGCAGCGTGTTCAATGTCGAGGCGCACGAGATGGCGCACCAGTGGACCGGCGACACGGTCACGCTGGACTGGTGGAACGACATCTGGCTGAACGAGGCGTTCGCCACCTGGATGCAGCAGAAGGTCGAAGGTGAAATTCACCCCGACTGGAACGCGCATCTTGGCCGCATCGGCGGTGGACAGGGCGCGATGCAGAATGACAGCCTGGGCAGCGCGCGCATGATCCGCCAGCCAATCACCGGCAACGGCGACATCGAGACCGCGTTCGATGGCATCACCTATCAGAAAGGCGCGGCGGTGATCGGCATGTTCGAGAACTTCGTCGGGCTCGACGTGTTCCAGAAGGGCATGCAGGCTTACATCAAGGCGCATGCATTCGGCAACGCCAAGGCGGATGACCTGGTGAACGTGATTGCCACTGCCGCCGGCAAGGGCGACGATTTCAAGAAGGCCTTCAAGAGCTTCCTGAACCAGAACGGCGTGCCGCTGGTTGCGACCAAGCTGGATTGCAGCCACAAGGGCGCCGCGGTTCTGGATCTTGTGCAGAGCCGCTATCTGCCTCTGGGATCCACCGCCGACACCAACAGGATGTGGGGCATCCCTGTGTGCACGCGCTTTCCGAACGGCGTGCAGTGCCAGATGCTGAACGAGAAAACCGGCGAGATGAAGATCAAGGGCGGCCAGTGTCCGGCGTGGTACATGCCGAACGCCAATGGCGATGGCTATTACCGCTTCGAGATGGCCAAGCCGGATCGGGCCGCGCTCGCCAAGGTAATTTCGCAGCAAAAGGATGGCGAACAACTGGTCTATGCCGACTCGATCGATGCCGCATTCGAGCGTGGCGACGTGGATGCCGACGAGGTTCTTGCCGCGATGCGCCAGCTGGCGCCGTCGAAGGTGCGCCAGATTGCGACGGCACCACTCGGAACGGTCGGTTGGATCTACACCTACGAGGCGAAAACGGATGCGCAGAAAGCGGCGATCCGCAAGGCGGTCGCAAAAGCCTACTTGCCTCGTCTCGAGAAGCTGGGCTACCAGCGCAAAAAGGGTGAGCCTGCCGATGCCGCGCTGATGCGTTCGCAACTTGCCGGAACACTGGGCCTCGGGTTCAAGGTGCCGCAGGTGCGCGCGGCGCTGTTGAAACAGGGCGAAGCGGCACTGCAACGCGGCAAGGATGGCAAGCTCGATCTGGATGCCGCCAACCCCGATCTGCTGAGTGCAGCCATGGCGGTTGCGGTCGAGGAGCAGGGCAAGCCTGCAGTCGACAAGTTGATCGCGGCGATCCCGAACACCACCGATCCCGTCGAACGCAATGCGATGCTGTCCGCCCTCGGCAATGCCAAGGGCAAGCAAGCGGACGTGGCGCGTGACTTTGCGTTGAGCGACAAGGTCAAGGTCGGCGAAATGATGCGGGTGTTCTTCGGCGGTCGCGACACGCCGGCCGGACGCACCGCCTTCTGGAACTGGTTCACCGCGAATTACCAGAAGATCGTCGATCGCACCGGCGTGTTCTCGGGGGCGTACCTGCCGCGTGTCGCAGCCGGGGGCAGTTGCTCCGAGTCCGAGGCACAGCGCATGGAGGCGTTTTTCGAGCCCAAAGCGGGCCAGGTCCCAGGACTGAAACGTGGCTTGGCGCAGGCGGACGAATCGATCCTGTTGTGCAGCAAGCTGAAAGCGCACCAGAATCCTGCGTCGATCGCGAAGTAAGACGAGGCCAACCCCTCTCCCGGCTGCCGGGAGAGGGGTCGCGGGCCGAGTGCGCAGGGCCGGAGGGTAGGGTGAGGGGTCCTGGCTTGCACAATCCCGGGCTTTCACCTTTCGCTTCGCTCAATCATCATCCGGCCACAGACATGGTGAGGAGCACCCGTGGCCTACTGGGCGAAGGCGCCCAGGCACTGCCCGGCAATGAAGCGGGACGCGAAGCTGCGCTGTTGCTGCAACATGTACTCGGCGTGTCCCCGGCGTGGCTGGTTGCGCATTCGAATGATCCTGTCGATGTGTCACGCGCCGCTGCCTTTCGCGGTTTGATCGAACGTCGTGCGCGTGGCGAACCGGTCGCGTATCTCACGGGCACCCGTGGATTCCATGCACTGGAACTGCACGTTACGCCGGATGTGCTGATCCCGCGCCCGGAGACCGAGTTGCTGGTCGAGCTGGCGTCGCAGAAGATTCCGGCCGGCAAGCACTGCGCCGTGGCCGACCTCGGCACCGGCTCCGGCGCGATCGCCCTTGCGATCGCCCATGCACGTCCACTCGCGCGCGTCGTTGCCACCGACGCGAGTGCAGCTGCATTGCGAGTGGCGCGCGACAACGCCGAACGTCTGGGTTTGCACAATGTCGTGTTCGCGGGCGGCGACTGGTGTGCAGCATTCGGGGATGCGGGCTTCGACCTGATCGTTTCCAATCCGCCTTACGTGGCGGACGACGATCCGCATCTGGACGAGGGCGATCTGCGCTTCGAACCGCGCGCCGCGTTGGCTTCCGGAACGGACGGGCTGGACGCGATCCGCACGATCGTCCGCGATGCGCGTGCACACTTGCGCCGCGATGGTTGGCTGCTGCTCGAACATGGGTTCGATCAGGGCGCGGCGGCGCGCGATCTGCTTGTATCGCAGGGCTACGTCGAGGTGTTCACCAAACGTGACCTTGAAGATCGCGAACGCGTGAGCGGGGGCAAGTCATGACGACGTATTTCCGTCGCGGACAGCCAGTAGCAGGTTTTGACAACATATAACTACATATGTAACGATAAATGATCCGGTGAGCAGAGGACATCCGCAGTCGGGTGAACAGGGGCAGCGATGTTCAGCTACTACTTGCAACTGGGATTGCGCCGCTGCCGCCGCAGTCCGGCGATCGTGGCTTTGGTGGTGTTGACGATGGCGATCGGCATCGCCGCATGCATGACCGCGCTGGCGATCTTCGGCGCGCTGGAAGGCCAGCCGTTGCCGGGCGTCAGCAATCATCTTTACGTGGTGACGATGGATGCGCGCGAGACCGCCGACAAGAGCGGCAGCGCGAACATCTACGATTCGCCCGACAGTTTGCTGAAGCTGCGTGACGCCAAGGCGCTGGTGGACGCGCACCACGCGCCGGTACAGGTTGCGCTGACGCACACTTACGCCCAGGTCGGCAACCCGAACGGCAGACAGACGGATGCGGTCACCGGGTTGTTGGCATACGGTCCGGTGCTGCAGGAACTGGGGGTGCCCCTGCGTTTCGGACGACCGTGGACGCAGGCCGAACAGGCGTCGCACGCACCGGTTGCAGTGATCGATGGCAAGCTCGCCGAAAAACTGTTCGGTATCGCCGACGCCGTCGGACGCAGCGTGCGAATACAGCAGCATCGGTTCCAGGTGATCGGGGTGACCGCACCGTGGAAACCGCGCACAGCCTTCATCGGCGCCGCCAATTTTGGTGGGCAGGTCGTCGGGTCCGACCTGCAGCTTTTTGTTCCCGTCGGTGCGGCACTGGATGCGGGAATGGGACCTGAAACTTCAGGTGAATGCGGCGGCAGCGCCACCGACATGACCTTCGGTTCGGTGGATGTGCAGCACTGCCGATGGCTGGAAGTGTGGGTGGCGCTGAAAACGCCTGCCGCGATGGCGTCCTACCAGCGGTTTCTTGCGGGCTATGCCGACGCCCAGCACGCCGCGGGGCGATTCGTGCATCCGCCGCAGGCGAAACTCTACGGCACCCGTGCATGGATGGCATTGAACAACGTGATTCCCGACGATGTGTCGTTGAACCTGATCCTGGCCGGCGCGTTCCTGGTGCTGTGCATGATCAACGTCGCCGGGCTGTTGACCGCGCGTTTCCTGCGTCGGCAGACCGACGTCGCGATCCGGCGCGCGCTGGGCGCCTCGTGGCGACAGGTGTTCGCGCAGCATCTGGTCGAGTCGGGATTGCTGGGCCTCATGGGCGGCCTGTTGGCGCTGCCGCTGACCTTGCTCGGAATGTGGATCGTGCGCAAGCAACCGGTGGGTTACGCGCCCGCGGCGCATTTCAGCCCCGGTGTATTCGTCGGCCTGCTGGTGCTGTCGCTGGTGGTCGGGATGATCGTGGGTATCCTGCCCGCGTGGCGGGTGTGCCGGTTGCCGCCGGCCATCCAGATCAAGCAGGCTTGAGGAGGCGGCGATGCTGCACATCGTCAAACCGTTGCTGCGCCGTCCCCTGATGCCGTTGTTGATCGTGTTGCAGGTCGCATTGGCTTGCGCAATCGCGTGCAATGCATTGTTTCTGCTGCAACAGAAGCTGGGACCGATCCTGGCGCCGAGCGGCGTGGGCAACCCCACCGATCTGATTTTCCTGACCAACATCATCCCGCGCGGGACACCATGGCCCGCCGCGCGGTTGAAGGGTGTACAAGCCGAATTGAGCGCGGTCCCCGGTGTGACCGAAGCGAGCTACGCCGCCAGTCTGCCGATGACTTCCACCGCGAAGCTGGCAGGGGATGTTTACGGCGCCGACGTGCATTCGAAGATCCACGCCATGGCTTACCTCGGCAACGACCTGATCCGC
The DNA here is from genome assembly GCA_036279455.1 of Rhodanobacteraceae bacterium. Lineage (GTDB taxonomy): Bacteria > Pseudomonadota > Gammaproteobacteria > Xanthomonadales > Rhodanobacteraceae > 66-474. Next base: position 18,784 of record DASUJD010000040.1, read on the forward strand.
ACCCTGGGGTTGCGTCTGGTTGCCGGCCGCGATTTCACGCCCGAAGAAGCGGGCGTGACCCTCGGATCGGACATCGGCTTCCACACCACAGGCCCGGTCATTGTCACGCGTGCGCTCGCCGACCGCTTGTATCCGGATGGTCATGCGCTGGGACGTTCCATTGGTTATTCGGACTCGCCCGGAGGCGAACGCATCATCGTCGGCATCGTCGCGCATCTGCTCCGGAACCAGTTCGGACAGGACAACTCCGATCTGGACTACACGATGCTGCTTCCGGGCGTGCCCAATCACTGGCCGGTTCCGACATTCGCCGTTCGCGTCAACGCAGCAGATGCGCTTCGCGTTTGCAAGCCGCTGGTCGCGGTCATCCAGCGCAATATTGGCGCCGACCTGTTTGGGGGCAACCCGGTGGATTGCAACACGTTCGCGGAGGCTCGCGACAAAATGCTTGCGCCACAACGCGCGGCGGTGTGGCTGCTGTCCGGCGTCACCCTGATCGTGCTGATCGTGACCCTGACCGGCATCATGGGCATGACCGGCTACTGGGTGCAGCAACGCACCCGCAGCATCGGCATCCGGCGCGCACTCGGCGCAAGGCGCAGTGACGTGTTGCGCGAGCTTTTGATCGAGAACCTGCTGGTGGTGGGCATTGGCGTGATCGCGGGATTGATCGCGGCCTACGGCATCAACCTGTGGCTGATGCAGCATTACGAGCTGCTGCGGTTGCCGTGGATTTACCTGCCCGTCGGCGCAGTGCTGCTGCTGGCGCTTGGACAACTGGCGGTGCTGATGCCGGCGCGGCGCGCGTCCAGGATTTCTCCCATGCTGGCGACGCGCGCGATTTAGCGCCGATCGCCCCAGGCATTGTCCGTTGCCTTCCATCGTTCCTGGCACTTGACAAATATAATTACAGGCGTAGTGTATAGATAAACTACGCATGTGGTGGAAAGGATCGAGCCATGCCGAAACCCGCCAATCCAGCGATCAGCGAAGCCGAAAGCCGGGTGATGGAAGTCCTGTGGCAACGGGCGCCGCAGGGTTCGGAAGACATCGCGTCAGGGCTCCATGCCGACACAGGTTGGCACGAAAACACGGTGCGCACCTTGTTGAGCCGGTTGCTGCGCAAGGGTGCGGTGCGCGCGAAGCGCGACGGGCGGCGTTACCTGTACTCGCCGATCCTGACCCGCGAGCGTTGGCAGGCGTTCGAGAGCCGCAGCCTGCTCGATCGGGTGTTTGGCGGCCGCGTGGCACCGCTGCTGGTGCATTTCAGCCGCAGCGAGAAACTGGGCGCGAAGGACGTGGCCGAATTGCGCAAGCTGGTCGACCAGTTGGAAAAGAAGGAGCGCCGCCATGACTGACGTCTTGTTGCGGATGTTGTGTGGCGCGACACTGGGGCTGGCGCTGGTATTGCTGTTGCGCCGTCCCGCGCGTCGCGTGTTTGGCGCGGGTCCGGCTTTCACGCTGTGGTTGCTGCCATCGGTGCTGGCGCTGGCGCCGTTGTTGCCGCACGGATTGGCGCCTGTCGCGCTGGTGGTGTTGCCCGGGCTGACAGTGACGCCGCATGCGGCGGCTTCGATGCCGGTGCAACCGGCAGCGTTCGATTGGGCGCAAGGATTGCTGGCGTTGTGGTTGATCGGCGCCGGGTGTGGATTGGCCAGGCTGGCGCTGCATTACGTCGGGTTGTGGCACGGCATGTGTGCCGCGCCTGCAGCTTGGTCGCATTGGCTTGCGTCGGCAACGCCGGGCCTCGATCCGCGGCGCGTACACGTGCACGAAGCCGGTCCGGCGGTGTTGTGGGCGGTGCCGCGCTCGCTGATCCTGTTGCCGGCGGATTTCACCACACGTTTCGACAATACGGCGAGCCGCGAATTGGTGTTGCGTCATGAACTCGTGCATGTGCGTCGCGGCGATGCACTGTGGAGCCTTGCGATGGAAATCGCATCGTCGCTGCTGTGGTTCCATCCGTTCGCATGGTTTGCGCGATCGCGCTTCCGGCTCGATCAGGAACTCGCCTGCGATGCCGCTTCGTTGCGCGCATCGCCGCGATGCAGCGCCGGATACGCACGCGCACTGCTGGACAGCGTGGCCGTGCAGCCCATTCCTGCATTGATTCCCTGGCTCGCCGAGCCGCAACTCAAGGAGAGGATTGCCATGATCACCCGTATGCCGCCGGGCGCGCTGCGGCGTCGTGTCGGATTCGTTGCCATCGCTGCATTGTTGGCCGGCGGGTTGTATGTCACCGCCGGGCAGACGCCCGCCGCTGCACAAATCCCGTCCGCATCGGCGTCGGCGGTGGTGCATGTTCGTTTCGTCGTCCCGCCTTCGGTTGACGAAACCTACAAGAATGCCCATCCGCCCAAATACCCAGCCGAGGCGCTAAGAAAGGGCGAGCAGGGCGAGGTGATGCTGGACATCAACGTGGATGCAGCCGGTAACGTCACCGGTGTACGCGTCGATCCGGCCAAGACCACAGCGTCGGCGTTGTTGCAATCTGTGTCGATCGCCGCCGCCGCGAAGTGGAAATTCAACCCGGGACGCAAGCACGGCAAGCCCGTCGGCGGGGTCGTGCAGGTGCCTGTGAATTTCTCGCTTCGAGGGGTTGACTCAACGCAGTCCTCGGCGCCCGCATCATCTTGAGCGAGCGTCGTTCCAGATTATCCGCCCGGGCTCACCCTATCGCCATTCCGGGGGCCACGCGGTTTCATAGGGTGGCAACCCGGGATCCAGCTTTCGCTGGCCTTGAACGTGGAAATGGATTGACTCGCGCCATCCATGGCGCTCGCCTTCGGCGTTCGCGTTGGTCGTCCTGCCAACGCAGTCGGGTTCCGCCCGCGGTGCGGGCGGCCTCGGAATGACGAATGTTGTGAGTTGTCGGGCTTGCGCCGCGGGAGCGACGAAGTGGGTGAAAAGGTATCTGGAATTGTCCTGGTTGTTGTTGTCGGAAGCATGATTTCGGCTTGCAGCACACGGACCGTGCTCAAGCCGAGCCCACAACCAACCACCAGCTATCGGCAAATGCAGGCGCCGAAAGGTGTTGCTCATTACACCTTGAAGGCGGGCGAAACGGCGGTGCAGCCGATCCCGCAGAAGCAGGCCGCACCGGTTTATCCACCATCGCTCGTGCATCCGGGTGCGGCGCCGGTGACAATTGTCGTGCAACTGGTGATGGACAAGGACGGCAAGGTCGAAGGCGTGTATCCGGTTTCGAACACGGCCCCGCGACCGGACCGAGGGCTGTTTGATACAGCCGTCCAAAGCGCGGCGCTGCAATGGACGTTCACGCCGCTGTGGATGGAAGAACAAAGTACGGACGGGACATCCGTGCTGACGCGCAAACCCTTCAGCCTGTGGTACAGCTTTCACTTCAAGATCGTGAATGGCAAGCCCGTGGTCGAAACGCTCAAGCGTTGACAGAAACCCCCTTCGGGGGTCAATCAAGTACCGCGTCTTCCAAATCCATTTTCTGCGTGCGATCGACAGCGGTGCTCGCCGGATTGCCGCGGCGATCGGCGTTGCGACGATGGTGAAGGCGAAGTTGACGGCCAGTACCAGTAGGCCAAAGTAGATGCCGTAATGCGCATTGCCGAAGGCAAGCGTGATGACGGATTCAGTCCCTCATGCCAGGCCAGCGCGCTGCCCAACGCCTGCCGGCGATCCAGCCGAGCAGCAGCGCCGATGCGCGCAACCAGCGCGTGTACAGGCCGCAGATCACCGCCGGGAAAATCTGCAGCATCCAGATGCTACCCGGCAGTTGCATCGATCTTGAACTCCATCGGCAGCGAGATCAGCAGCGGGACGTTTTTCGCGATCCGCGCTTCCGCGCGTTGCGGCGACCGCGTTCCATGCTCGTCTTGACGGCCCTTTATTATTCATGTACCTTTCTATAAAAAGGTAGCTTTCCAGAAAGATGGATCCAGACAAATCCAGTGCGCTGCGGAAGGGACTGATGGAGTTCCTGGTCCTGACCATCGTGTCCTCGGGAAGGGCCTACGCCGCGGACATCCTGCAGCGCCTTGGCGATACCGATTTCGCTACGCAGGAAGGCACCTTGTATCCACTCTTGAGCAGGATGCGGCGTGAACAACTGCTCGAGTACGAGTGGCAGGAGTCCGAGGCCGGTCCACCGCGGAAGTATTACAAGCTCGCGGCGGGCGGCCGCAGGCAGTTGGCGGAATTTCGGGAGTACTGGAAGTCCTTGACGCACCTCATCGACGAGTTGGGCAAACCACCATGCAAACCGTGACAGAAGTCAGCTTGAGCGGACACTCGACACCGTTCCGACTGGACGAAGATGGCTACGAATCCTTGCGGTCCTATTTCGAGCGTGCACGTTCACGCCTTCAAAGCGATCCCGACCGTGACGAGATACTCCGTGATCTCGAGCAATCCATTGGCGAAAAGTTCGTGGTATTGCTGCACCGCGGGAGCCGTGTCATTGCAGGCAACGAAGTCGATTCGGTTCTAGGGCAAATCGGAACCGTCGATCCCGGCAGTGGCGACAACCAGGCCCCCGAAGTGCAATCGGCCAGGCACAGACGGCTCTGCCGCATCATGCAAGGCAAATGGATCAGTGGTGTCTGCGAGGGGTTGGCGGCTTATTCGGGAATGGGTGTCGCATGGGTACGAACGATCTTCGTGCTTGCAACGGTATTTACCGGTGGCGTCGTGTTGCTGATCTACCTGGCTTTCATGTTTGCGTTGCCGGTGGCCCGGACGCGTGACGAGTGCGGGGCCATGTTCTGCCCGCCGCCCCGGGCAACGTGAGATTCGAACACGGCGGGCATCCAGACAGCCCGGTGCAGGCAAGCAGTGCCCGAACGGATCGGCTTTCCGCTTCGGCCGCAGTTCACCCGGTGGATGAAGCCCACCGGGCGCTGCAGGTGGGACAGGGTTGCAGAGGTCGCGGATCCCCGCACACGGGGCACATTGAGCAGTATTCATGGTGGAGAACACTTCATGTCAGCGTGGGACCGGATGCGCAAGACAATGTTGGTGACGTCGTTGGGGCTTTTCCTGCTCGCGCCGGCACTGGCGCAGGCCACACCGCCAACGCCAGCCGAGATCGCCAAGGCGAAAGCCGTATTCGCGGATGCGCAAAACGTTTCTGCCAGGGAAGGCGGAAATCTGTGGGGCATGCCGCTCTACGGCAGGATGCTGCTGGTGATTCCTGCAACGCGTGCCGTGATCGCCAACAAACCGGACCCGCAGCATCTGCTCAAATCCGGTGACGGCGTTTACGTCGGAACGCTTCCCGACAACGTGATCCTCTCCGACGCGCCCACGGAGTGGGAGGGCGTGTGTTGGACGCAGCTGAGGCTGCCGGCGATCCCCCAAAACGCGATTACGCGCGAAATCACGCTGGCCCACGAGATGTTCCACTGTATCCAGCCGAAGCTCCATCTGGCGGCGAACACCTCTGCCAATCCGCAACTCGACCAGGAGAAAGGACGACTGTGGTTGCGGCTGGAGTGGCGCGCACTCGCGGCAGCCTTGATCGAGTCGGGCTCTGCGCAAACCCGGGCCATCCACGACGCATTGGTTTTTCGCAACCGTCGGCACCAGCTGTTTCCCGGCTCGGCCGGGACGGAGGCGGCCATGGAAATCACGGAGGGTACGGCCCAATACACCGGAATCGTGGCGGCCGAACCGGATGCCGCGGCGGCGCGATGGCATACAGTCGCGGCGCTTGTCCACCCCGACACGAAGGCTTCTTTCAGCCGTCTTTTCGCGTTCATGTCGGGCCCTGCCTACGGCCTGTTGCTGGACGAGCGCCTGCCAGGATGGCGCAAGGCGCTGAACGAGAAATCCGATCTCGGTGCGATGCTGGCCTCGACGCTGCATGACAACATGCAAGAGTCGGCCGAGGTGCGTGCGGCCTTTTATGGAGCCAATGGAATCCGTGTGGCGTTGGCTGATCGCGCTGCCCGCAAAAAAGCGATGCAAGCGAAATATCGTGCGTTGCTGGTCAACGGGCCGACGCTTTTGCTGCCAGCGCTGGGCCAGTTCAGCTTGAATCCCAGCACCGCAGAGGCGTTGGCCCCGGATGGCATCGTCTATCGCACGTTCCATGCCGTTGCGAAGTGGGGCACGCTGGATGTGAAAGCGGGAGGCGTGTTGGTGCCATCGGACTTCAGTCGCGGCACGCTCTCCGTTCCGACATCCATCCAGGGCGCGCACCTCGAAGGCAAAGGCTGGACCATTGATCTTGCCCCGGGCTGGTCCGTGGTGCCGGTCACGAAGCCAGGCAGTTACATGTTGGTGAAGCATCCCCGCTAGCCACGAGGTTTTTCGTGCTCCAGCCTCGACTTTCCGCGACCCCATGTATTTCTGCAGTGGACCGCGCCGCGGTCTGCTGCGCACGGCGGCCAATTGGCCCCAAAGAAGCCAGCCGCCACGCCCTGCCAGTGTTCAATCGAGAACCGCATCCTCGAAATCGACCTTTTGGGTACGGTCGTTTGGCGCGTGGCGTTTGAGCATCGTGGCGACGGGTGTCAGGGCAATGGCAACAACGAAGTTGACGACCAGCGCCAGCAGGCCGATGTAGATGCCGTAGTGGGCATTGCCGAACACGAATGTGTAGACCGGCTTCAGGCCTTGCGCGTATGCCAGTGCGCTGCCCAAGATCATGCCGGCGAGCCAGCCGGCCAACAGCGCCGATGCACGCAGCCAGCGGGTGTAGAGGCCGCAGATCACCGCCGGGAAAATCTGCAGCATCCAGATGCCGCCCAGCAGTTGCAGGTCGATCGCGAATTTCGTCGGCAGGTACAACACCGCCAGCAGCGCGCCGAACTTCACCAGCAGCGAAATGTTTTTCGCGATCCGCGATTCCTG
>DASUJD010000041.1:0-14981 GCA_036279455.1 Rhodanobacteraceae bacterium
CGCGCCGATCGTGTCGAACGCCGTCAAGGCGGTGGCGGCGCGCTACGACGCGGAGCAACTGGTGGAAAAGCGCGATGTCGTGCGCGACCAGATCCAGCAGCAGATCGTGGCCGCCTTGGTGCACTACAAGGTGCAGGTGCAGGGCGTCAACATCACGAATTTCAGTTTCAGCGAAGACTACGCCAAGGCGATCGAGCAGAAGCAGGTCGCCCAGCAGCGCGCGCAGCAGGCCGAATACGATCTCGCGCGCATCAAGGTCCAGGCCCAGCAGGAGGTCGCGCAGGCCCAAGGCCAAGCGCGGGCGCAAAAACTCCTGCAGAGCACGCTGACCCCGGAAATCATCCGCCTGAAAGCGGTGGAGAAGTGGAACGGTATTTTGCCGCAGGTGACCGGCGGCGGCGCGATCCCCTTCATCGGCGACATCGCCGGTGGCAAATCGACCGTGGGCGTGCCGGCGAAGTAATCGGTGGCCAGCGCCGTGCTTTCAGCCACTCAGAACGACATGAAGTAGCCGCCGTTGACCGGAATGTTGGCGCCGGTGATGAATCCGGCATCGTCGGCGGTGAGGAAGGCGACGGTGCGCGCGATCTCGAACGGTTCGCCGAGCCGCCCAACCGGAATCTGCGCGATGATCTGCGCGCGGATGTCTTCGGGTACCTTCATTACCATGTCGGTCTTGCAGTAGCCGGGTGACACGCTGTTGACCGTCACCCCTTTTTTCGCGACTTCACGCGCGAGCGCCATGCTGAAGCCGTGCATGCCGGCCTTGGCGGCAGAATAATTGGTCTGGCCGAATTGCCCGGTCTGGCCATTGACCGAACTGATGTTGACGATGCGCCCGAAACCGCGCGCAGTCATGCCATCCACGCTGTTGCGACACATGTTGAATACGCCATCGAGATTGACATGCATCAGCTCGCTCCACTGCGACTGGCTCATTTTCCTGAGTGAAGTGTCGCGGGTGATCCCGGCTGCATTCACCACGATGTCGACGCTGCCGTATTTGTCGGTGACGTGCTTGACCAGGTTCGCGCAGTCGTCATAGCTCGCGACGTCGGCGGGGGCGAACACGATGCTGCCGTTGTACTCACGCGTCTCCTCGCCGAATGCAGCAAGGCGTTCTTGTCTGTTGCCGAGGTCGGCGGCGATGACCTGACGGCCGTCCTGTGCCAGTCTCTTGCAGATGGCGGTGCCCAGTCCGCCGATGCCGCCAGTGACGACGGCTACACGTTTTGTCATGGAAGTCTCCCTTTATTGGTTGCGATCATCCCTGATCGCGAGGATCAAGAACGGCCCTCCATGGCCTGACTTTTTCGCCAAGCTTGCGGTCATCCATGACTGCGAAGTTCAGAAACAGCCATCCTCGACGGACGTCAGCCAGGCCGATGCGGCAGAGCGGCATGTGTTGCACCGCAGCAATCAAGGGATGTTACGAAGCGCCGGACGGGGTGTCAACGGCGCTTGCGCGGTGGTTTTTCCTCATCCGCGTCGGGCTTGGCTGCGGGCTCGGGCGGCGGTGCGGCGCCGGGCTGCAGCGACTTCCACAGGTCGACGTTGCGCTCGGTAATCTCGTTGAACATCGACCACGGAGTCTGGCCTAGCAGGTCGTTCAACTGGTCGCGGAATTTGTGCTGCTGTTCCAGGAACACCTTCAGGCTGTTCTCGAGGTAGCCGCCCACGAAGCCTTGCATGGCGTCGCCGTAGAAGCGGATGATCTGAGAGAGCAGGGCGGTGGAAAAGATCGGTTGGCCGTGTTGTTCGTGCTCGGCGATGATCTGCAACAGCACTGCGCGGGTCAGATCCTCGTTGGTCCTGGCGTCGCGCACCTCGAAGTTTTCCCCGGACAAGACCAGCTGCCGCACTTCCTCCAGCGTGATGTAGCTGGAAACGCGCGTGTCGTACAGGCGGCGATTCGGGTACTTCTTGATGACTCGCGGTGATGCCATGCCGCAAAGTTAGCACGGCATGCGGCAGCGCACCAGCAAACTGCCGCATGACCCGCTGCGCTACTCGCCACATCCATGAGGCTCGCCCTGCGGGCCGCCGCAGCCTGCCCCGGACTTGATCCGGAGGCGTTCAAATCGGCAGTCCCGCCGATTTGGTCGGCGTCACACAATCTGCCATCGCTACTCGCCACATCCATGAGGCTCGCCCTGCTGGCCGCCGCAGCCTGCCCCGGACTTGATCCGGGGGCGTTCAAATCGGCAGTGCTGCCGATTTAGTCGCGGCGGTTGTTCGGCGGTCCGACGTTTCAGTGCGTACTCGACCCGTTGTCGGACGCACTTTCGCCGAGCGGCAGCACGATGTGGCCATGGATTTCGTTGATGACTTCCGCGGCAGCGATGTAGATGCCGAGGACGGCGGTGACCAGACCGAGATAACCCCCGAGCACCATCAGGGCCGCGAGGTGTGTCCAGTTGGCCAGGGCGAATGCCAGCAGCGATAACCACAGGCCAAGGGTGAACAACATGCGGGCGACCCCGTTTTTGCATGCTGCCAGCCAGATGCAGAAGGCCAGGAATGCCCACACGATGTAGTACCAGCCGACGAAGCCCGGTGTCGGACCGGGCATGTTGGTCGGCATGTGCTGCGCCAGTGCCGCAACCCACCAGTATCCGGCAAACGACAGGAACAGGACGGTATCGAGCGTGTCCCCGCGCATGTATTGTCCGATGCCGGCCAATGCCAGTACGCAGCCACCGAGAACGACCGCCAGCAACAGTGCCAGCGTGGCTCCGGCAGGAGCGAACCAGCCGGCCGGGATCATGCTGTTCATCCACAGGGTGAGCGCAAAGACGGCGTAGCCCAGTGTCGAGGTGTTCGCGGGTTTCTTCATGCGGGTCTCCGATCACCGCCCGGCATGGGCAGATGGGACTTCCGTTCGATTATCGACACGCCGTGTGTAGAAACGGTCACGATGGTCCGATCCGACGCACGGTCCCGCAACCGTGTCGCAAGGATGTGCCGCCGATCACTCTTTTGCGGGGGTTGCCTGTGCCATCAGGGCAGGTTCTCCATGCGCACTCAGTTCGCGCACGGGCACCGCAAACCTGATGCCAAGCTCGGACCAGACGTCCAGCAGCTTGAGGATGATGCGCTGCTGGATTGCGGCGTAGGTGTTGTAGCTGGGGTCGAGCACGTAATAGACAAACTCGAAATCCAGCCCGTAATCGCCGACGCCGGAAAGAATGCCGCGGTCGAGACGGGTCGGGGTTTCGGCCTCGATGATGGCGCGTACGCGTTCGACCACTTCGGGAATTTTCTCGCGCGGGGTATCGAACGGCAACCGGAAGTCGAACACCACGCGGCGTTGCTGCATGCGCGAATAATTGTGGATCAGGTCTTTCAGCAGCACCGAGTTTGAGATCGCCATTTCCTCGCCCGAAAGCGAGCTGATCCGCGTGGACTTGATTCCGACCTTGGTGACGGTGCCCTGATCGGAACCGAAGGCGATGTATTCCCCGACCTCGAACGGCTTGTCCAGGCCTATGCTGATGGAAGCAAACAGGTCGCCCAATACGTTTTGCAGTGCCAGCGCCACGGCGACACCGCCGACGCCCAGGCTGGCGACGAACGCCGTGATGTTGACGCCACCCTCGGCCAGCAGCGCCAGCACCAGCGTGATCCACACCAGAAACCGTGCGACCCAGGTGAGCACGCCCAGCATCACCGGGTTGGCGGCATGACTGTCATCGCCTTCCGCCGATTTGCGCAACACCGACACCAGCAGCGCGCTGGCCCAGAAAGCGATCTGGATGCCTGCCAGCACGTAAGTCAGCAGGTGCAGCCAGTGCTGTGCATTCCGGATTTCCTTGATGCTGTTGCCGAAATGCAGGAAATCCAGCGCAATCGCGATCGCGATCAACAGCAACAGCCAGCCGCGCGTGGCAGACACCACTTGCGCGGCGATCGCGAAGCCGCTGCGGTGGGTGCGTTCGGCCAGCTTGTGCAACCGGGATTTGAGGAACAGGACAATACTGTGCGCGATGATGTAGCCGAGCAAAGCGCCTGCGCCCGCGATGATCCACGCCAGCGCGGGATTGCCCATCCATTCGCCGTGGTGCAGCCAGTCAGGCATCAAGACGTCGTCTCCTCATTTGGTGACAGGAGAATGAAAGCATGTTTTGCGTTCACGCGGCGGGCTTCCGCGGGTAATTCACGGGCGCCGCGACCGCGAAACGAAACAACAACCCCACGGCCATGATCGGTGTGCCGAGCCCGACCAGCGCGCAGCGCGAGCCCCGGCGAACGTGGACAAACGTGGCATTCACCATAGCAAACCGCACTGTGGAGCGCCAATGCAACCGCCGACCGGTATGGACCCAGTGTGAAAATGAACCCGTTCGCGTTGAGCGTAGTGAGCGCAGTGAACGAAGTCGAAACGTCACCGCTCTTCGACTTCGGCCCTGCGGGCCCATGCTCAGGGCGAACGGAAATTCAAACTGAGGCAACTACCCACCGACCGGTATGGCCCGGTTTGAGTAGGCACGGTTGCGTTTACCAAGGTGTTGAAAAACACTCTGGTAATGCGGACCCTGGGTGGCTCGCCGTGAATCAAGCACATCAAGTGCTTGATTCAACACCATGTCAGAACAGGAAGCGCACGCTGACCTGCACCTGGTTGTCGGACTGGCGTGGCGACAGTTTTTCGAGAAGACGTTGATTGCGCGTGCTGTCGATATGCAGCCATTCGCCGGTGACGCGCAGCCAGTCGTTGGGTCGCCAGTTCAGCGCCGCGGTCAACGCCCGGCCGTGCTCGCTGAGTTGGGACGACGACGAGGGCAGGTGGGTGCTGAAGAGATCAGCGCGCAATGCGGGTCGCCATTTCCCCTTGCCCCATCCGAGCAGCAGGTAACCTGCAGCGAAACGCGTATCGAGAATCAGGTTCGGCAGGGGTGCAATGGTGGTCACCCCGTCCATCGCCTGCGCGATCGCGACCAGGTTGCCGAGCTGTTTGCGCGTGCCCGCGCTCCAGAATCGCGTGTGCCATGCGAACACCTTGCGCTGCTCGTATGTCTCGAAGTTCGCGGGGTCGGCGCGATTGTCGTAGCGCAGCAGTACCCATTTGCCCCAAACGCTTGAATCCAGGCTTGCATAGGCGTACCAGCCGGGGCGGTTGTCGATTTCATCGAACGGTCTATAGTCGAGGGGAGCGGCGGCGCCGATGCGGGGTGCGTACACGTCGGGTTCGCGCACAAAGGCGCTGATGCCCGAAGTGAGATCGCTCAGCGACCAGCCGCGGGTGGTCAGCAGTTCGCCGGCAGGGTCATTTTTTCCGAACAGGGCAAAGCCGGCCTGAAAGGTATTGAACAAGCCGCGATGTTCGATGTTGAATTCTCCGCCGAGCGTGCGCAGCTCCTCGCCGACCCAACTGTCGATGGCCGAAGGGGTCAAGGTCCACGGGCTGGCCCAGCCGATGTCATCGTTTTCCAGCGAAATCGGCGGGAAGAACGCTCCCACCTTCAGCGACCAGCGCCACGGCGTGATCGAGACCGGTCGGTAGCGCAGGTAGGCTTCCGTCGCGTCCGGATGCCGGCGTTGGTCCGGCTGGTATTGCAGGTCGGCGCTGGCACTCAACTCCGGTGTGATCTGCCATTTCAGATCCAACAACGCAGCGCCCAGTTGCGCGCCTGCATCGCCCTCGCCGTACCGCGACTTGCCGAGGCCGCCGTTTGTCCAGCTCCGTTCGTTCGCCGCCGAAACGGCGCGCAGATCGATGTACCCATGCACCACGAAGGTCTGTGCGCGCGCGGCGCACGGCAGCGCCAGCAGAACGGTGACCGCCAGTGCACGCGCGGAAATCATGCGCCCGCGGATTCCACGCTGTGTTGCGCCAGGAATGCGTCGAAATCCGCGGCCGACATCGCCTTCGCGATGTGGAAGCCCTGTGCATGATCGCAGCCGATGTCGTGGAGAAAGCGGAGCTCCGCAACGTTCTCGACGCCTTCGGCGGTCACGCGGTAACCGAGATTGTGCGCAAGTTCGACGATGCTGCGCACGATGGTCTGGTCGTCGTGCGCATCCGCGAGATGCTCGACGAAACTTCTGTCGATTTTCAGTTCGCGTACCGGCAGGCGGCGCAAGTAGGCAAGCGAGGACTGGCCGACGCCGAAATCGTCGATGGACAGGTCGATGCCCTGGTCGGCGAGCGCATGCAGCACGGCGATTGCCGCATCGGGCCTGCCCATGATCGCGCCTTCGGTGATTTCCAGGCCGACGCATCGGGACGGCAGCGCATGCAGCGACAGCAGCTCGGCTACACGAAGCGGCAGTTCGGCATTCTCCAGGTCGCGTGCGGAAACGTTGATGGACACGCGCAGTTCGTGTCCGGATGCGTGCCAGCGCTTGGCTTGCGCGATGCCCGTCGCGAGTGCCCAACGCGTCAGCTTTCCGATGTTGCCGGTTTCCTCCGCCAAGGTGATGAATGTATCGGGCGGCACCAGTCCCCGAACCGGATGCGACCAGCGCACCAGGCCTTCCGCACCGTCGATCGTGCGATTGGCGAGATTCAGCTTGGGCTGGTAATGCAACGCGAGCTGGTTGCGGTACAGCCCGGCGCGCAGATCCCCCATCAGCGACAGCCTTTCCGGGCGGTGCGGATCGGTGGCGGGGTCGTAGACGGCGATCGGTTTTTCCGCCCCGTGAGCCGCGAGCAATGCGATCTCGGCGCGGCGCAACAAACCGTTCGCGTCGGATGCGTGCAGCGGCGCCAGCGCAATGCCGACCGCGGGCGCGAGATCCAGTGCCAGATCCGATTCGCGGTAGGGTCCGGCGAGCGCGTCGAGTATGCGGAAACTTGCCGCGATGGCATCCTGTCGTCCGCTGCGGGAAAGGAAGATCGCGAATTGGGTATCGGAGGTATGCGCCACAAAGCCGTCGCCCGCCGGGGCGCGAATGCGTGCCCCTGCATCGCGCATCACGCGATCGCACACCGCGTAGCCCAGCGTCTTGACGATGTCCGGGGCGCGTCCGAGACCCACGATCAGCAGCGCGCCGGGCCGGTCGGGATGGCTTCCGAGTTCGCGGTCGATTGCGGTTTCCGCCGCCATCCGGTTGGGCAAACCGGTCACCAGGTCGTGGCCCGTCTGATGCACGATGCGCGCCTCGCGTTCGCGGATCGCATCCGTCATGCCGGCGAACGCCTTTGCGAGTTGGCCGAGTTCGTCACTGCGTGGACGGGTCTGCGGCGGAGGGCTGTAGTCGCCGCCCTCGATGCGTCGCGCGGATGCGGCAAGCTGTTCCACCGGGCGCGATATGCTGCGCGAGATCAGCAATGCGCACAGCAGTCCGGCGCCGAGGCCGAGCGCCAGCAGCCCTCCCCATGCCGCCGCCACGGAACGATACGGTCGCAAGGCCTCGTCCACCGAATAACCCATGACCGCGACCACCGGTGCGCTGGCCCTGGTGCCGTTGAGCGGGACGGCTTGTGCCACGTATTCGCGGCCGTGGACTTTCAACACCACCGATTGCGCGGGCAGGGTGCCGTCGCCGGCGGTGAGATTTGCGGTGAGTGCGACGTGGTCACTGCCATGCGCAAGCACCATCCAGTCACGATCGGCCGTCTGCGCGGCAAGCTCGATGCTGCGCGGCAAGGTGGACTGCTCCTGCAATCGCTCGAGCAGGCGATCATCGATCGGAATCGCTGCGGCGATTTCGCCGACCAGACTGGGCGCGAACACCGGCACCACCACCATCCAGTAGGCGCGACCCCTCCACGCTACGACCGCGGCCGCCGGCCGCGAGTAGGCGCGCTGCACCAGGTCGGCATAAGGAAACGGTGTACCGACCGGGTAGGCGTGCAGCGTGTCGACCACCACGTGACCGTGGATGTCGAGCAGCAGCATTTGCGTGGCGCCGACACGCTCGCCATGATTGACGAGCGCCGATTGCAGGGTGGCCTGGTCGCGCTGCGCGATCGCGGAACGCAACGCATAGTCGAGTGAAAGCACCCGCACTCCGGCCGCAACACGATTGGAGATGTCGTCGAGCTGGCGCGCAAATGCGGTGGCTGCCACTCCGAGCTGGCGCTGTCCCTCGCGAATGAGTTCGTGGCGCGTGACCCCGTACACCAGCACGGCCGTCAGTGCCTGCACCGCGATGAGTGCCGCGACGAAGAACAGCGCGAGTCGAAGGCGAAAGCTCACCGGCGCGGCCTAGGGCCTGTTGACGCTACGCCAAGTGAGCCGCGTTGCTTCCGCAGCGGTTGCCGGACAAGGCGCGCGCCGCAGCGCCATGGTGGTTCCATGGTCAAGGTACGCACCGCCGTATGGCGGCCGCTGCGGGGCAACCCCTCGGGCCGGGGCCGTTTGCCCGCATGGCTGTGTCATCGCTCGTCGAAGTATCGACATACATCTTCCTCGCTCTTCCTTGCCCTGCGGGCAAACGGCCGCCTGCGCGGCCACGTGGCATGGCGTCAACAGGCCCTAGTATTGTTCCCGATCGGATTGCATGCGCCGATCGGGCAGCAGCGTCAGTTTGAAGGTGATGGTTCGTGAGTCCGTGCCGCCGTCGAGCGTCACCGATTTCACGATGTCGGTTTCGTTCGGGCGCAGTCGCGGCTGCCATACATGCACGCTGTAACCACCCTTCGGTAACGCTTCGAAGCCCACTTCACCCCGGGCGCCGGAGTGCGCGATCCAGGTTGCATCCGAGATGTACAGCCAGGCGATCATGTGATCGTGGATATTGCAGCCGACGGCGACCGCTCCCGACTTGTCGAGAACCACCGGCGCCGAACTTTGGCCGGGCGCCAGCACGAACTCGAACGACTTGACCGGGGAAAACGAATAGACGTGGTGGCGGGTGCTGTCGCTGTTGTGGAACACCACGCTGTCGCCGGGCCGGAACACTTCCAGATACGGCACGAACATGAGGTTTTTCTGGTCTATCGCCTTGGTCGTGGCATGACGCGGTTTGGCGGGTGGGTGAGTTGCGTCATCGGGGATCGCCGTCACCACGGCATCGGCTACCGGCGCGCCGTGCTGGTCCACGATGCGCACCGTCAACTGCGCCGCGCCCGCCGAAATCGATACACCCGGCATCAACACGCCCAGCATCAACCCGCCAAGAAATCCGGTAACCGGCCGCATCATGAGCCCCTTGTGTCGGACAGTCTTGCACTCGTGGTAGTGCCGCCGCCGCGTTGGATGGTTGCGCCCGGCCGAAGGCCGCTTGCCCGCTTCCTTCCCCCCGATGACTGCCTGCACTTGACCTCGACGCGGCAGCGGTTCTAAATCGACCGCTTGTCACACTGGGAGACTTGTCATGGCGGGGCTGAAGAGATTCGCGGGTTTGTCGGCATCGTGCCTGCTGTTTGCGATGGTCGGCGCAGTTACCGCATCGCCGGCAGCGCCGATGGCCTCGGGCGACAGCGCGGGCATGCTCGGCTTCACCGACTCCGGCGCGACGCAGCAGCGCAGCCTGGAAAAACGCTTCGACTCGATGCTGAGCGCCAGCGAGATGCGCGGCTGGCTGAAACGGTTGTCATCCGAGCCCAATCAAGTCGGTTCGCCGCACGACAAGGTCAATGCCGAATGGATGCTGGCGCAGTTCAAGCAATGGGGCTGGGATGCGCACATCGAAAAGTTCGACGTGTTTTATCCGACGCCGAAGCAGGAGCTGGTGGAGCTGGTTGCGCCGACGCACTTCAAGGCGAAACTGCACGAACCGCCACTGAAGGGCGATCGCACTTCGTCGTTGTCCGGCGCATTGCCGCCGTACAACGTCTACGGCGCCGATGGCGATGTCACCGGCGAACTGGTGTACGTCAATTACGGCATGCCCGACGATTACAAGGAACTCGAGCGGCTGGGCATCAGCGTCAAGGGCAAGATCGTGATCGTCCGCTACGGCGGCGGCTGGCGCGGCCTGAAGCCGGAACTTGCCTACCAGCACGGCGCGATCGGTTGCCTGATCTATTCCGATCCGCGCAACGACGGTTATTTCAACGGCGATCCGTACCCCGAAGGGGCGACGCGCCCGCCGCAAGGCGTGCAGCGTGGCTCGGTGGCCAAGATGCAGTTGTATCCGGGTGATCCGACCACGCCGGGTTACGGTTCGGTGCCGGGCGCCAAACACCTGCCGCTGAAAGACGCCAGGACGCTGCTCAAGATTCCGGTGCTGCCGATTTCGTACGCGGATGCCACGCCATTGCTGAAAGCCATGGGTGGGCCGGTTGCACCGGAAAACTGGCGTGGCGCGCTGCCGTTCACGTATCACGTCGGCGCGGGTCCGGCCAGGGTGCACATGATCGTGAAGTCGAACCGGAACTTGAAAACCATCTACGACGTGATCGCCAAACTGCCGGGTTCCAGCGATGCGGATCAATGGGTGTTGCGTGGCAATCACCACGACGGCTGGGTGTTCGGCGCGTTCGATCCGCTGGCGGGTATGGTCGCGGAAATGGATGAGGCCAAGGCCTTGGGCACATTGTACAAGCAAGGCTGGCGGCCCAAGCGCACCATCGTCTACGCGAGCTGGGATGGCGAAGAACCGGGCCTGCTCGGCTCCACCGAATGGGCGGAAACCCATGCCAAGGAACTGCAACAGAAGGCGGTTGTGTACGTGAACTCCGACACCAACGGACGCGGCTTCCTGTCCGCCGGCGGCAGCCATTCACTGCAGCATCTGGTCAACCAGGTTGCAGCCGGGGTCACCGATCCGGAGACGAAGGTGAGCGTGCAGCAGCGCCAGCGTGCGCGCCTGAACGTGCGGGCGGCCAGGGGCCATGGAAACTCGATGTCGGGGCAAATGGCGAAGCGCGCGGGCAAGGGCGGCGACATTCCGATCTCGCCGCTGGGTTCGGGTTCGGATTACAGCACGTTCCTGCAGCACCTTGGCATCGCGACGCTGGATCTCGGTTTCGGTGGCGAATCGGATCAGGGTGGCGTGTACCACTCGCGCTACGACTCGTTCGATCACTTCATCCGTTTCGGAGATCCGACTTTCGATTACGAAGTTGCACTGGCCGAGGTTGCGGGCCACATCGTGATGCGCACCGCCGATGCCGAAGTTTTGCCGATGCGCTTCGGCGATTTCAGCAACACGCTCGATCGCTACGTCAAGCAGATGCACAAGGAAGCCAAAAGCGAGCGCAAGGCAGCGGAACAACAGCACAAGTTGCTGGCCGCTGGCGATTACAAGCTGGCGTCCGATCCGAAGCACCCGATGGCACCCCCGGCGCGGCTCTCGGATGTGCCGAAGATCGATTTCGGGCCGCTGGATGCAGCCGCAAAGAAGTTGAAGGACAGCGCGCAAGCCTATGAAAAGGCTTACAACGCACGTGCAGAAAAAGGACTCGACATCCCGGCCTCGCAGCTCAGGCAGGTCAACCAGTTGATGGGCACGCTGGAGCAGCGCCTGCTCGATCAGACCGGTCTGCCGGGACGCCCCTGGTACAAGAACATGGTGCAGGCGCCGGGCGAGCTGACCGGCTACGCGCCCAAGATCATCCCGGCCGTGCACGAGGCGCTGGATGCGCGCGACTGGAAACGCGCCGACAAATACGCGGGTGTCACGGCGAAAGTCATTGACAACTATCGCGCCCAACTCGACAAGCTGACGGCGCTGTTGAAGTAGAAGCAGATTGGGCTGACGTCGGATTGTCGAGGTAGGTTGGGCTGACGCCGGGTTGTTAGGTAGGTTGGGCTGACGTCGGGTGGTTGAGGTAGGTTGGGCTGACGCCGGATTGTTGAGGTAGGTTGGGTTGACGCCGGCTTCATCGGCGGAAGCCCAACGTGCTCGCCCAATCGTTGGGCTTCTTCCGGGCCGGGCCCGGAATCAGCCCAACCTACACGCGCTGCCACCGGGTGGTCGATGTAGGTTGGGCTGACGCCGGTTTCATCGGCGGAAGCCCAACGTGCTCGCCCAATCGTTGGGCTTCTTCCAGGCCAAGCCCGGAATCAGCCCAACCTACACGCGCTGACGCCGGGTGGTCGATGTAGGTTGGGCTGACGCCGGATTGTTGAGGTAGGTTGGGTTGACGCCGGCTTCATCGGCGGAAGCCCAACGCGTTCGCGCAATCGTTGGGCTTCTTCCGGGCCGAGCCCGGAATCAGCCCAACCTACACACGCTGACGCCGGGTGGTCGATGTAGGTTGCGCTGACGCCGGGTGGTTGAGGTAGGTTGGGCTGACGCCGGGTTCTCGGGGTAGGTCGGGTTGACGCCGGTTTCATCGGCGGAAGCCCAACGCGTTCGCGCAATCGTTGGGCTTCTTCCGGGCCCAGTTGAGGTAGGTTGGGTTGACGCCGGCTTCATCGGCGGAAGCCCAACGTGCTCGCACAATCGTTGGGCTTCTTCCGGGCCGAGCCAGGAATCAGCCCAACCTACACACGCTGACGCCGGATTGTTGAGGTAGGTTGGGTTGACGCCGGCTTCATCGGCGGAAGCCCAACGCGTTCGCGCAATCGTTGGGCTTCTTCCGGGCCGAGCCCGGAATCATCAGCCCAACGTGCTCGCCCAATCGTTGGGCTTCTTCCGGGCCGAGCCCCGAATCAGCCCAACCTACACACGCCCAGCCCCGAATCAACCCAACCTACACAGGCCAAGCCCGGAATCAGCCCAACCTACACGCGCTGTTGATGGTTTCGCGAAATCACGAACCAGGCTTGACGCGCGCCACCGTGGTGCCATCGCCGGGATCGCGCAGGTTCCAGGACACGATGTGGGTGACGATGGTGCCGCCGGCAGGATCGGGCAGGACTTGTTCGATCTTCAATGTCGTGTCGAGGTCGAGCTGGTGGTTGCCGTAACGGTCGCTGATGGCCTGTGCCTTGTCCTTGGGCACGCTCCAGGTTTGCGCGGCAAGTGCATTGTTGAATTTCAGGGTCACGGTCTGGCTCATCGCCTTGAACGTATACACCGAGCCGGGTGACAGTGCGCCGATCGTGAACTCGCCGTAGGTGGGATCGTATTGGCTGAGGTGGGCGTAAGCCGTCAGGTGGATCACGCCTACGCCGCGCACGGCCGCGAGGCCGCCTTCGAAAGCCGCCTTGACCGCAACGCGTTGTGCCGCCTTGTCGGCGCCCGGTGCGTCGCGCACCCGTTGATCCTGTTCGACCCATTGGTCGATCGGTGGCGTGATGCCGGCAAGGTCGTAATACAGGTACACCATGGTCGCGTTGTCGGGATTGCTCAGCTCGCCGGTACGCGCGGCAAGGTTGCCGCCTCCGGTTGCAGGTGGCATTGCCTGCGCGGATTGCGGCGGGATCGGCGCGTTCGCTGCCGGTGCGGTGGGTGCTGCTTGCGCGGCGTCGGCGACGGGCGCTGCGACCGGCGCCGAAGACTTGCCGCAGCCGCCCAGCAGCATCAGCACGATCAACATGCCGGCCGCGGCGCTGCCAGCGGATGTCCTTGATCCAGACGATGGCTTGTGCATGACGTTCCCCTCAAAGTTTCACGGCGTCGGCGTTCTTGGAAGCGTCCTTGACCTGCTTGGCGCGCTTTTGCGCATCCATCGCCTGCAGGCCATGCTTGGTCGCGGTCAAGGCGTTGTAGCCGCCGGCCTGATCGACGACGCCGACCTGCAGGAACTGGGCCAAGGCGTGGTTGCTGCGCGGCGACTGGATCAGCGCCGCAATGACGATGCCGCAATCCGCCGACAGGGACATGCCGCTATCCGGGTCGGAGGTGCCGCCGCATTGGTTGTACAGCGGCGAGGTTTCGGTGATCAGCCGGCCGCGCGGGTCATAGGCCCAGCGCAGCCTGCGGTAGTCGACGTCATCCATTTTCCATGTCGGCGTTCCATATTTGGCGATCAGCGATTGTGTGACGCTGTCAATGGTTGGGTTCTTGCCTTCATCAAACCATTGTTCGCGCGCTGCGCTGATCACCTTTTCCTGGCCCGGCATGCCCATGGTGCTGACGAACCATTTCGACTGTCCGGGTTGCATGTCCTGGCGTCTTGCGTTCATGGTTCTATCCATAGCGTCGCGCTCCATCTCCTGCACGATCTGTCTTCCGGTTTTCTGCACACGTGCTTCCGCGAAGCGCGCGCTGAAACCCTGGCGGATGGTCTGGCCGTAGGTCTGGATGTCGAAACCGCGGCCGGTCTCGGGCGTGACCACCAGCAGCGGATTGCTGCACATCACCGCGTTGGCGGCCTGCTCGTAGGTGATGCCGGGCCGCACGCCGACCACGTCGTCGACCGGCGTGCCTTGAGGCGCGGGTGGAAGATCCGCGGGACACTTCACGTCTCCGCGCATGTGCGCCGCGACTTCGGTGGTGGAGGCGTTGACGGGCAGGCTGGCGACCGCCGCGCGATGAGCCGCTTCGGTCGAGGCGGGTGTCTTGCCCGAATCCGATCCGCAGCCAGCCAGCAGCGCGGTCGCTAGCAGCAGGCTCAAAGTGATGGGTGTCGTCTTCAACGATTTCATGGCGAAAACTCCTGGCTAAACCGGGGTCAGAGTGCACTTTCTGCACTGCCTGCGTCGCGGTTTGTTGGCAAATTGAAGTTGCAGTGCGTGGTTCCTCATTGCGGCTTGGGAAAGTGCACTCTGACCCCAGTTTTTACGGAGAAAAAGTGGACTCTGACCCCGGTTTTTACTTCTTCTTCATCAGGCCCCAGGGTGTGTCGATCGAGCCGTCGGCATGGCGCGTCAACACCAGGTTGCCCTGCGACGAATGCAGCAGGATCTTGTCGCCGTCGGTGCTGTATTTCATTTCCATGGTTGACCCCATCAGGGTTGCGTAAGCCTTGCCCGATTCGAACTTGATCGAGCCCATGCCGCCTTCGTAGGTACCGCTCATGCCGCCGCTGCAGGCGGCCAGCAAAAGGGTTGCAAGCAGGGGTGCGAGAAATCGATGGCGGATTTTCATGATGGTTCTCTCCTCGTGGTGGTGGCAGGGTGTGGAGGACATGGATCGGAAGCCGCGGATGTCGATGCGGCGTGAGCCGGGTTGCAGCGATCACGCGCCATGACCCCGCCTGCCGTTTCCCTGGTCGGGTTTTCAGAGATCCGACACCGGGCGCTGTTTCGCGGCGT
>DASUJD010000042.1:0-7222 GCA_036279455.1 Rhodanobacteraceae bacterium
CGTGTCGCGCTGCTTGGGGAAACGCACGTCTTGGCGACGGCTGCTCGATACGAACAGTTCGCCGAAATGCGGACCGAGCGACGGCGCGTTTTCCAGTGAGGTGCTGTTGACGTCACCGGGAAGGTGCAGCGGCTTGCCCCAACTTCCATCGGGTTTCCGGAACGCGATGTACAAGTCGGCACTGCCGAGTGAGTCGCCCTCGTTGCCGGCGAAAACCAGAAACCGCTGTTGCGGATCGATGGCCGGGTCCATGCGGTTGTGCTTGACGTCACCCAGATCGACCCGCTGCGGCGTGGCGTAGCCATCGGCCGTGCGGCGCGCCACGTAAATCTGGTACGCGGCCCCCGAATCCGGGCGGTGCGCGGAAAAGTAAATGTCGCCGTTGGCCGCCACCGACGGGTTGTAGATCATCGCGCCCTCATTGAGCGCGCCATCGACGTGCACCGGCTTGCCCCAGCCGCCACCGGATTTCCGCTCGACGTACCACAGGTTGGTGCCGGTGAAATGCCGGCCACCCATCTCGGCCGTCACCGGAGCACCGCCTGGCTGCACCGGTCGGTTGGAGACGAAATACAGGCGCCTGCCATCCGGCGACAGCGTCGGTTCGGAGTCGTGCCAACGCCCCGAGAACGACACGACTCTGGGTGACGACCAT
This sequence comes from Rhodanobacteraceae bacterium, assembly GCA_036279455.1. Classification (GTDB taxonomy): domain Bacteria; phylum Pseudomonadota; class Gammaproteobacteria; order Xanthomonadales; family Rhodanobacteraceae; genus 66-474. The sequence continues at coordinate 656 of DASUJD010000042.1, forward strand.
ACGCCGCCGTCACGGTGCGAGACGAGAATGGTGTCGTCCTGCTCCGCAACGTCGGAGCGCATGAAGTACAGCGTGTTTCCATTGCGCGTCATCGCCACCGAGGTTTCCTTCAACCCGGTGGAGATCACGCCTGGGCCGATCAGGCGACCCTGCGGAGGCGCAGCCGCGGCCATGCCCGACGCAATGGTGAACACCGCTGCAAGAACGATCCGGCGTGGCGTCATGGCGAGGTCCCGGTCAGCGACGCACGTGCATCCGCGGCCCGTCGCGAAGCCACGCGCCCGCGATGGGCACCCAGCCACGGGGCAAGCGACACCGACCAGATGTTGGTCATCTTGCCGTTGTTCCATGTCCCGGAACCGGCCGGGTGACGGGTATCGACGTGCGCGTTGTAGAAATACAAGGTGCGGTGATCGGGGCCGAGCTGGCTTCCCAACGCATACCGCGCATCGTTGACGGTATCGCCGAGGTCGATCGGCTTGCCCCAGTGTCCATTCTCGCGAAAGGCGATCGCCAGCCTCAACTGTTGCTTGCCGCCTGCGCGGGCAATACTGAAAACGATGAATGATTGGTCGGGCGCAATCGCCGGATCACGGATGGTGTCGTCGGCGTGGCCCAGCGCGACCAGCATGGGTTTCTGGTAGCGACCATTGAGATACTTTGCGCGAAACAGCCGAGCAGTACCGCTCTTGTCGTGCGCCATGTAATAAATCGACCCGTCCGCCGCGATGCTGGGTGCAAAGGTCGCGGTACTGGTGTTGATGTAAGCCGGCAACCGAACCGGCTTGCCCCAGCCCTTGCCGCGACGGTCTACGCGCCAGATATTCATGCCGTAGCCGGGATAGACCTTGCCATGGCGATCGACAGCATCGAGCTTCTTTCCGTCCGGCTGGGTCGGACGATTGGAAACGAACAACAGGTACGAACCGTCCGGCGCCATCGCTGGATCCAGATCGCGCCAGTGTCCGGAAAACGGCGTCGTCTGCGGCGTCGACCAACCATCACAGACTCGACGCGATTGCATGAGCGTCCAGTTGCCGTGCTCACCGCGCATGAAGAAAACGGTTCTGCCGTCGGGAGTGAATGCCGGCGAGGCATCGTTTTGCGGGCCTGAAATCGTGCCGGGTGCGAAGACATGCGGCTGAGGCGGTGCGGCAATCGCCGCGCCGTACGCCACGAACAGCGATGCAATGCCCAGGATCGACAAGGTCGAATTTCGCGTCACGCGCATGCTCCGGTTGTTATGGAAAACGCGGCCAGGTGCGGGGCTGCCGCGCCAACCTATGGCATTGCCGAAGGGCTTGCTGCAGGTTTGTGACGAATGAGGCCGGACGCGTGACGAACGGGCACCAGCTCGTGACAGGTGGCTATGACAGTCCCAGCGCCCGGCTTGCTTGCGCCCTGAAGCGTCGGCTGAGATTGAGCCGGGTGCCATCGCGCAGCACCACCTCCGCGTTGCCGTTGAACAGTGGATGGATCTCGTGTATCCGGTCCACGTTGACGATCACGCCGCGGTGGATGCGCAGGAAACGCGCCGGGTCGAGCGTTTCCTGCAGATGACGGAGTGTCTCGCGGTGCAGATGCACCGCGCCGCCGGTGTGGATGCGTACATAGTTGCCCTCTGCGCCGATCCAGTCGATCGCATCGGTCGTGATCACCCGGATGTGCTCGCCCACGTGCACGCTCAGGCGTTGCAGCCAGCCTCCGTCGCCTGTGGCTGGCGCTGCGCCGTTCGTGGTCGCCCGCAGACCCTGCCAGTGCCGGCGCACACGCACCATCATCTGGTCGAAGCGCTCCTGATCGATCGGCTTCAGAAGATAATCCAGTGCGTTTGCATTGAACGCACGCAAGGCATGCTGGCCATAGGCGGTCGCGAACACCACCATCGGCAATTCGCCCGGCTTGAGTTCTCGCAACAGCTTGAAGCCGTCGAGACCCGGCATCTGGATGTCCAGGAACAGCAAATCGGGTTGCAAGGCTTCGACCGCCTGCATGGCCTCGCCGGCGTTGCCGCACTCGCCAACGATCACGACGTCGGAATGGGTTTCGAGTGCCTGGCGCAAGGCAAGCCGCGCCAACACCTCGTCGTCCACCAGCAACGCGCGGATCGGCGAAACGCTCATGCCGCACCTGCCGTTGCGGCAGCCCGAAACGGCATGCGCAGCTCCACCCGCGTGCCGCCTCCCTCGCGTTCGTGCATGTGCAGCGAGGCCGCATCTTCGAACATCACCCGCAGCCGCTCACGGGTGGCGCCGAGCCCGACGCCCTCCTTGCCGCCGTCTGCAGGCGGACCCAAACCGTCGTCCTCGACCGCCAGATTAAGATATTCGCCCTCGCGCCTGGCGATGATTCGCAGGTTGCCGGACGTGGGTTTGGCTAGCAGGCCATGCCGCAAGGCGTTTTCCACCAGCGGCTGCAGGATCATGCTGGGCACTTCGGCGTGCAAGCTGTCATCGGTCACGTCGAATTCGGTTTCCAGCCGATCGTGGAAGCGTTCCTGCTGGATGCTCAGATACGAGCGTACGAACTCCAGTTCACGTGACAGTGACACGAGTTGCGAGTGGCGTTGCTCCAGGGTGAGCCGCAACAGGTCACTCAGGCGCGCGATCATCCGCCTTGCCCGCATGGGTTCCTTCAACGCAAGCGCGGAAATCGCGTTGAGCGTGTTGAACAGGAAGTGCGGGCGCAACTGCATGCGCAATGCCTGCAATTGCGACTGCACCAGTTGCGTTTCCAGCCGGGCGTTGCGCAAACGCTCGTTCTGCAGGTGACGTCTCGATTCCATTCCGCGCAACACCGCCAGCACGATCCAGTAGGTCAGGACGGAAAGATGGAAATTCCCGACAAACTCGCCTTCCAGGTACTGGCCGAGCGTATGCACGGTCGGCTGCCGCGGCCCGCACAGCGCCCAGAATACGGATATGCGTACCACCGCCTGCACCAGTGCCAGCAACAGGCTGGCGGGAATGTGCACGAGACAGAAGCGGCCCCATCCAAGGTTCGCGGTGCTCCGCCCCAGCCACGCCACCGCAGGGACCAGCAGCATCCACAGCCAGAAGTTGGTGAGGTTCCATATCACCATCCTGTCCCACGTCGGCGGATTGCCTTCGCTGATTTGCGACAAGCCGGCACTCAACGCATACGACAAAGCCAGCAGTGTCCAGAAGCCGAACGCCAGTATCCATTGCTTGGTTCGCGGCGATGGCGTGTAGGTGGACATGCGGAACTCGCGGGCTTTGGTGATGATGGCGTTGCGCGGGAATGCGGCGAGAGCGCTGGCAACGGCGCCGGGGCAATGGTGTCACTATCGCCGTCCGTCCGCAGCATGCCGGGTCAACCAGCCTGCAATCGGAAACCTGTGGATACGGTCGTCGGCACCGGCAATGTAATACAGCACACGCTGATCCGGCCCCAGGCGCGCCTCGTAACCGTAAATCCCCAATGGCACCGGCGTGCTCCAGCCCTGGGCAGTCGCAAACGCCACGAACACTTCATTCTGGTTCCTGGGTGTGGGCGGGCGATCGGAGCTGAACACGATGAAGGACTGATCCGGCGCCACGGCAGGGTCGAAATCGGATTGCACGCCATTCGAGAACGATACCGGATGCGGCAACCGGAACTTTCCATCCACGCGACGGGCGACGTACATGCGCGTGCGATGCGTGCGCGGATCAGGGTGCGTGAAATAAATGCTGCCGTCGGCCGCGACCGTGGGCGAATACGTCGCCGTGCTGACATTGACGACATCCGGCAGATGCATCGGTTCGCCCCAACGTCCGTGCACGAAATCGACACGCCACAGGTTGCCGCCGCGCCCGGGTTGAACCTTGCCGCCGAAGTAGCCGTCCAGCACTTGGCCGTGGCGTTTGACGGGACGGTTGGAAACGAACACCAGGTACGAACCGTCGGGTGCCATCACCGGCTCGAAATTCATCCAATGACGCGAGAACGGTGCACGTTCCGGTTTCGACCAACGCCCTGCCTGGCGGTGCGACACGTAAAGGGCGCGCGCCGTGCCCTTGCCGTGCACGAACACGACCATGTCGCCGTCCGGCGTAAAAGTGGGGTCGGCGCCGCCCTTCCCCGCCCATGGCACAGCGGCGGCACTTGATGCTCCCGCGGGCATCGCGGCAGCGAGCGCGGGATTCAACCCCGACAAGCCCACGCAGGCGGAAACGGCGAGCAACGCGCCACGTATTTGCTGATGACCCATCGTGCTTCTCTCCTCGTTCAATGCGGGCTGCCCAATGGTGGCGATCGTCCGCAGGCGATGGCCGAAGCGGCGCCGCGAGACCGGCGCCGTTGGACGATGGTGACCCCGCACAAGCAGTTCGTCGTCATGTTGGTGACGGACGGCGCGTGGACCGTGTCCAATGGCGCGAGCGCGGGGATGGACGGATGACCCCTCCTGGTTCGCCTCCGAGCGGGGCATGCAACCGGCTTGTCATCCCGCGTTTCGTGTCGGCCAGCCTGGCAAACCGGCCGCTCGTCACACAGTCATGGACGAGTGCGAACATGCCTTCCAACCTCACGCACTCAATCCCTCGGATCCCCGACATGAACACTTCCATCTCGACCCGCCATGGCACCACGCGCGTCATGTGCGCTGTGGCATCGGCATTCGTCATTTTCGTCGCCGCCAGCAGCATGGCCACGACTGCACGGGCCAAAGGTTCGCACGTCGATGAGTCGGCGCATACCTCCGCAGCCGTGATTGCGGTGGACGATCACTGGAGCCAGGCGGAAGTGAACGGCGACACCGCGTGGCTGGGTCGCATGCTTACGCCCGACTATCGATCGATAAGCGCGGACGGCAAGATATTGGACAAACCGACGCTGCTTGCACACGCGACGAAAAACCGGGGTTCGGACAAGATGCGCAAGCAGGTCGACGAATGGCGCAAGTCCCATCCGACCAAAGAATCGGTGGTGATGCACGGCGACGTCGCGATACTCTCGTTCTCGAACCCGAAAACGGGCCGAGTCAGGTCATCGGACATCTTTGTTTACCGGAACGGCGGCTGGCATGCTTTGTACTCGCAGCACAGCAAGGCGGAATAGAACAGAATCATGTATGGGCGCAGAGGGTCTTCGGCGTGTCGTTTGCCATCCCGCCTGCGCGCCGCGTCCCATCGCAGGATGAAGCCATTTTGAGCAAGCAACCCGCGCGTCACCCGCCAGCCCACTGTTTCGCGCCCGCTGTCCTGCGAAACCGACCGCTGGTCCCGCGATCGTGGACGAGCGCGCAAGTTTCGCGCAGGCTGGTGGGTTTCATCCCCTGGAATCCGACATGAACGTTTCCGCCGCAATTCGTCACCACGCACGCTATGGTCTGCATGTTGTCGCATCGGCTTGTGCGATTTTCATCGCCACAAGCGGCATGCCCATCATCGCCCATGCGAAAGGTCCACAAGTCGACGAGGCGGCCCACACCCCCGCCGCCGTGATCGCGGTCGACGAACACTGGCTGCGGGCCGAGGAGGACGGCGATACCGCGTGGCTGGGTGCAATGCTGTTGCCCGATTTCCGGACCATCAACCACGATGGCAAGGTGGTCACCAAATCCATGCTGCTGAAATCGACGGCGAAAAACCGAGGTTCGGACAAGATGCGCAAGCGGATCGACGCATGGCGGAAGACACACCCGAGCAGAAAAGCCGTGGTGATGCACGGCGATGTCGCGATTCTCTCCTTTGTCAATCCGCAGACGGGACATATCTGGTCGTCCGACATTTTCGTTTACGAGAACGGCCATTGGCGTGCCCTGTATTCGCAACAAAGTGCCAGCAAGGGTTGACCCAATGCATCACGAAATGATCCATCGAAACGACGGCCCACGGCGTCGACTGGCGTGCTGCCTGGTCATGTTCGCCCTCGGATTTGCAGGCCTCGCCGCTGCTACCGGCGTTCCGGTCCATGCTCCGGACAGAAGCGGCCACGCGGACGAAACTGCACAAACACCCCAGGCCGTCATCGCCGTGGACGATCATTGGTCGCTGGCGGAATTGCGCGGCAACACCGCATGGCTGGATGCGCTGCTGCTGTCCGACTATCGCTCGATACGCGCGGATGGCAGCGTCTGGGACAAAAAAGCACTGCTGGCGCGCGCCGCCAAAAATCGCGGTCACGGTTCGGAAAAGTTGAAGCAATTCGACGCCTGGCTCAAAACCCATCCCATGGACGAGTCCGTGATCATCCACGGCAATGTCGCAGTTCTCCTGTTCTCGGATCCCCAAAACGGTCGTATTCGAGGCTCCAACATTTTCATCCGGGAGAATGGCCGATGGCACGCACTGTATTCGCAACAGACCGGGATCAAACAGGCACGCCACGAAGCATCAGCGTGAGCGCGCTTTTGCTCTCGCTGCACGTAACGCAGCCAGCTTTTCCTTGATTTTCGCCTCGATGCCATTCGCGGTTGGAGCATAGAACTCGGTGCCGGCCAGCGCATCCGGCAGGCATTGCTGGTCGAGCGCGACGCCACCCTCGACGTCGTGGTCGTACTGATAGTCCTTGCCGTAGCCGAGGCCTTTCATCAATTTGGTCGGCGCATTGCGCAGGTGCATC
>DASUJD010000043.1:0-9089 GCA_036279455.1 Rhodanobacteraceae bacterium
CCCGACGCTGGTGCTGGCGCCCAACAAGACGCTGGCCGCGCAGTTGTATGGCGAGTTCAGGCAGTTCTTCCCGCACAACGCGGTCGAGTATTTCGTCAGCTACTACGACTACTACCAGCCGGAAGCGTACGTGCCGTCGTCGGATACGTACATCGAAAAAGACGCGAGCATCAACGACCACATCGAGCAGATGCGCCTCGCCGCGACCAAGGCATTGCTGTCGCGGCGCGATTCACTGATCGTCGGCACGGTTTCCGCGATCTACGGTCTGGGTGACCCCGAAGATTATTTGTCGCTGCGGCTGATTCTTTCCATCGGCGATCGCGTCGACCAACGTCAATTGTTGCGCCAGTTGACCGAACTGCAATACGCCCGTAACGAGATGGAATTGCGCCGCGGCACCTATCGCGTGCGTGGCGAGAGCCTCGACATCTTCCCGGCCGAGAGCGAAACCGAAGCGATTCGGATCGAGATGTTCGACGGCGAGGTCGAGAAGATTTCGATGTTCGACCCACTGACCGGCGACATCCTGCGCAAACTGCCGCGCTGCGTGGTGTATCCGGCCACGCACTACGCGTCGACCCGCGAAAGCGTGTTGAACGCGATAGACACCATCAAGGAAGAATTGAAGGAACGGCTGGAAGTATTGCGCGGTGCCGGCAAGTTGCTGGAAGCGCAACGCCTTGAACAGCGCACCATGTACGACATGGAGATGATGCACGAGGTCGGCTACTGCCAGGGCATCGAGAATTACTCGCGCCACTTGACGCGGCGCTTGCCGGGCCAGCCGCCGCCCACGTTGTTCGACTACCTGCCGTCCGATGCCTTGCTGGTGGTGGACGAATCGCACGTCACCATTCCGCAGTTGGGCGCGATGTACAAGGGCGACCGCTCGCGCAAGGAAACCCTGGTCGAGTTCGGTTTCCGCCTGCCGAGCGCGCTCGACAACCGTCCGCTGAAATTCGAGGAATGGGAACAGCGCGAACCGCGCACCATCTTCGTGTCGGCCACGCCCGGACCGTACGAACGCAAGCAATCCGGCGACAGCGTGGTGGAGCTGGTGGTGCGTCCGACCGGGCTGGTCGATCCGGAAGTCGAAGTGCGGCCGGTGCGCTCGCAGGTGGACGACGTGCTGGGCGAAATCCGCGAGCGCGTGAAAATGGGAGATCGCGTGCTGATCACGACGCTGACCAAGCGCATGTCCGAGAATCTCACCGACTTCCTGGCCGAGCAGGACGTGCGCGTGCGGTATCTGCATTCGGACATCGAAACCGTCGAGCGCGTGGAAATCATCCGCGACCTGCGACTCGGCACGTTCGACGTGCTGGTCGGCATCAACCTGCTGCGCGAAGGACTCGACATGCCCGAGGTGTCGCTGGTCGCGATCCTCGACGCCGACAAGGAAGGCTTCCTGCGCTCGACCGGCTCGCTGATCCAGACCATCGGCCGCTGCGCGCGCAATGTGCGCGGCAAGGCCATCCTGTACGCCGACACGATCACCCGATCGATCCAGGCCGCGATCGACGAAACCGACCGCCGCCGCGCCAAGCAGGTCGAATACAACCTCGAACACGGCATCACGCCGACCACCATCGTGCGCAACATCGCCGACGTGATGGAAGGTGCGCGCGAGGAGCCAGGTACGCGTGGTCGCGGGCGTGGTCGCGGCAAGGATCACGGACGTGCGACGCCTTCACGCAAAGTCGCCGAACAAGTCGCTGATTACTCGGTACTCGACGCGCACGCCGCCGCGGCGCTCATCAAAAAGCTGGAATCGCGCATGTACAAGCACGCGCAGGACCTCGAATTCGAGGAAGCCGCGCGCCTGCGCGACGAAATCCATCGCGTGCGCGAACAGGCCTTGCTGCAGTGAACCTCCCGTTGCACTCGTGACGGGACTCCGACAGGACGCAATCCATGTCATGTATCACCGTGATCGGCAGTTACATCTCGCCTTACGTGCGCAAGGTGCTGGTGTTCCTGGAAACAAAAGCGGTGGAATACGAGATCGACCCGATTGCGCCTTTCGTTGGCAATGAAGCCTTCGCGAAGTTGAGCCCGCTCAAGCGCGTGCCGGTGCTGATCGATGGTGACCTGGTGCTCACCGATTCCTCGGTGATCTGCCAATACCTCGAGGACAAATTTCCAAAGCCGTCGCTGTATCCGCGCGACATCGCCGAGCGCGCGCGCGCACGTTGGCTGGAAGAGTTCGCCGATACGCGTCTTGCGGATGGATTGATCTGGCGCCTGTTTTACGAAATCTCCATCAAGAAGCGCACCACTGGCGTCGCGGCGGACGAAGCCGTGGTGCAACGCGCGCGCGATGTCGAAATCCCCGCGGCGCTGGACTACCTGGAAACGCAGGTTCCGCCGGACGGCTTCGTCTTCGGCGAACCTTCGATCGCCGATGTCAGCATCGCCAGCTATTTCCGTACCGCCGCGTTCGTGGGATACACGGTCGACGTGGCGCGCTGGCCGCGCGTTACGGCGTTGCTGGAACGCACGTGGGCGTTGCCAGCGTTCCGCAAGCTCGCACATTTCGAGGATTGCACGTTGCGCGTGCGGCTCGACTCGCAGCGCGATGTGTTGCGGGCGGAAGGCGCGCCGTTGACGGCCGGGACAATAGGTACAGGGCCGGTCAGGTCCGTGGCGGCACGCACGACTTGAGGGTTCGGGCGTCAGGCAGCTGCGGCGGCCGCACGCACCGCCACCGCCGCGCCCAGCAGGCCGGGATTCGGATGCGTGATCACCTGCACGACCATGCGGCGCATGTAGTCCGTGTGGCGACCCTTGGCGGTGAAGGTGTCCATGAACTCGCTGGCGCGGAAGAAGTCGAGGAAATGCAGCACCACACCGCCCGCGATCATCACGGTGTTGGCACCATGCAGCAGCGCGGCGTCGCCCGCGACCGCGCCGTAGATGCGGCAGAAACGCCGCAGCGCATGCGCCGCGTCCGGTTCTCCCGACAACGCCGCATCGACCACGTCCTTGGATCGGCGCGAGTCGGATTGCAAAGCGGGCGCAACGACGGGCTCGATGCCGCGCAGGCAGGCGTCGATGTTGGACAAGCCGTGGCCGCTCAACAGCCGTTCGTTTGAAACACGGCCGTGGCGCACGCCTAGCCAGGTTGCGATGCGGCGCTCCTCGTCGTCGGTCGGGGCGAAACTGGCATGGCCGCCTTCGGTGGGCACCACATGCCAACCCTGCCGCGACGAGCCGGTCAGCAACGCGACGCCGAGACCCGTGCCGGCGCCGATCACCGTCACCGGACCTTCCGGCGGCGTCACGAGCGTGCCCAGCACGGGTATGCGGTCATCCGGGGCAAGGTGCGGCGCCGCCCATGCAATCGCGGCGAAGTCGTTGATGAGCTGCAGGTCTTCCAGCCCGAGCGCTTGCCGCAACCCGCTGCGACTGAACGACCAGTCGCGATTGGTCAGGGTGACCTCGTCGTCTTCGATGGGCGAGGCGACCGCCAGTGCGGCACGCACCGGTTCGGCGCCGGTTGCATCGAGGTAATGTCGCGCGGCGTCGCGGAGGCTGTGGAACCTGGCGTCGGTGAAAGTTTCCTCGTGCAGGATCTGCGGTTGCGACGCGGACAGATCGGTCAGTGCGAAGCGCGCGTTGGTACCGCCGATGTCTCCGATGAGTGCCAGCTTCTGCATGGTCCGTCAATCCTCTCGAGGGTGCTCTGCATGGGTGATCTCCCGCCACAGGCTGGAGCGCCGCACGACCGGCTTCATCGGCAGCATCCTGCGTGCCGCGGGCGCTTTGTGGATCAGCCGCACCAGGCTGTCCAACGGCATTTCGCTGGCGCGCCGGGCATCGGGTCGCCCCGCACTGGATGCAGGATCGTGGATTGCGAGACTCCCGCCGGTTGGGCGATGTCAAGTGAAGTCGGCATTAGGCCCTGTCAACGCCATGCCCGCCTGGCTGCGGCGGATCGTAGCGGAAGTGTAAGGGGACTTTCCCCGGCGGTGTAGCACTCGGGTGGCGCAATGGGTACGCCTGCGTGATCGGCAACCACCGGGACGGAACGGAAGGATTGGTGGGCAGTAGAGGGATCGAACCTCTGACCACCGCCATGTCAAGGCGGTGCTCTACCGCTGAGCTAACTGCCCCATTCCAATCGATGGCGCCGTTGCCTGAAGCGCGAGGGTCATTTTTCCTCGTCCGCTTGCGGGACAGGCAAGGGTGAAGGCAACCCGGACGCGGCCCGCGACTATAACGGGATTGCCCGGCGCGCTCAAATGGAATTCCGGAAATCGTCACGTGTCTTTCACCGAGAGTTTTCCAAACTGAAAACAGTCAGCATGGATGCTGGGCACGAGAAAAGGAGTTCACGGCATGATCCGGCAAGCCACCGTTGCTCTCGAAGACGCGCGTCGCATGATCGTTGGCGGCGAAGCCAAGGCGCGCGACCTTGGTCAGCCCATGAACATCGCCGTCGTCGACAAGGGCGGCAACCTCGTTGCCTTCGCGCACATGGACGGCGCGTGGAAGGGCAGCGTCGACATCGCGATCAACAAGGCTTTCACTTCGGCGATGTTCGAGCTGCCGACCCAGGGCCTCGCCGAGAAGGCGCAGCCGGGAAAGCCCTTCTACGGCATCCAGGTTTCCAATCACGGTCGCGTGATGATTTTTCCGGGCGGCATTCCGCCGAAGCAGGACAGCCACCCGCGACGCGGCTTTTGTTGTTTTCACCACGTGAAAGGAGTGGATTGCATGGACGCAACCAGGTTGTTGAAGGAAGATCACCAGAAAGTGCGCAAGCTTCTCGAGCAACTCGCCGAGACCACGTCGCGAGCCGCCAAGTCCCGCGCCGAACTGCTGAAAAAGATCGCGACCGAACTCAAGATCCACACCCGGATCGAAGAAGAGATCTTCTATCCGGCGTTCAAACAGGCATGCGGCGACGCCAAGGACGACAGGCTCTATTTCGAGGCGCTCGAGGAACACCGCGCCGCCGGTGAACTGGTGCTGCCCGACCTGCAAGGCACGGACGTCTCCTCGGAAAAATTCGGCGGTCGCGCGAAGGTACTCAAGGAACTGGTTTCGCACCACGCCGACGAGGAGGAAAAGGACATGTTCAGCCGCGCCCGCAAGGTGTTTTCCAAGGACGATCTCGCGGAATTGGGTGAGCGGCTCGCGGCCCGCAAGCAGGAGTTGCTTGGGCAGATGGCTTCGCCGTCGTAGGCGTCGCGTTCCCCGGTGTTCGTGGATCGCGGCAACCGCGATTCACGGGCTGCGTGCGCGTCGTTCGCCAGCTTGTTCAGTTTGCCAGTACCGGGGCAATGCTTGCGCCCAGCACTTCGCTGATGTAATCGAGCGCGCCCCGGTTGCGTTGCGGAGTAAGCGATGCGGTGGCGTCTTCCGGGACCCACAACTTCAAATTGCGGGCGTGTGCATCCATCGCGCTGCTCAGCACGCATTGGTCCCCGGATTCCGGGTACTCAAGGCGATCATCCTTGCCGCTCCGGACCATCTTCGGAGCCAACTGCCTCGTTCCAATCGATGAAGCCGTTGCGTGAGACGCGAGGAGCATTTTCCTCGTGCTGCGGGACAGGCAAGGCGTGGGCAACCCGGACGCGGCTTGCAAAACGGGCGGCGAGAACAACACGGATGCTCCGCAGGATGCCCGGCCATGCGGTGGTCAAGCTGGGTGCGGGGTGGCTCCGGGCCGCGTTTGATCCCCGTCAAAGGTTTTTGCGGGTTTGCTGGATAGACTTGGTGCATGCCTCGCGTTAGCCTGATGCGAGCGGATGGAACGGGAGGCGGCATGTCACACGCGCAGGTTCGTGGCCCCTTTTCCGAAGCCTGGCCGGCGATGGCGCGGACGGGGCTGCGGGTCGCGTTCGGGCTGATCTGGGTCGCGAATGCGGCGTTCACCTGGACGTCCGGTTTCGCGGTCCACTACGTCGGCTATCTGCACAACGCCGCGCAGGGGCAGCCCGGCTGGTCGGCGTGGTGGTTCAATTTCTGGATCTGGCTGGTCACGCCCGACGCCGCGATTTTCGTCGGGGTCACCCGCGGCATCGAAACCGCGCTCGCGACCGCGCTGGTGCTGGGGATCGCACGCAAGAGCGTGTACGTGCTCGGCGCGTTGTTCAGCCTGCTGGTCTGGAGTACCGCCGAAGGTTTCGGCGGCCCTTATTCGGTGGGCGCGACCAACATGGGCACGGGGATCATTTACGTGCTGGTGTTCATCGCGCTGCTGGTCATCAACAGCCGCTCGGGACCGAGCCCGTACAGCCTCGATTACTACATCGAGCAGGCGTGGCCCCGCTGGCGGCGCATCTCCGAATGGCGCGCCGAGGCGACGCCCGTTGCGGCGCATCCGCTGTCCTGGCGCTTGCAAGGGCCGGCCTTGTTCGGGATCGCGCTGCTGGTGTTCTTCCTGGTCGCAGGCTTGCACAGCAGCTTGCACGTGAAGCCGCCGACGCCCACCGCGGCGGCGGCGGCGGTTTCGCCGCTGTCGCTCGCCTCGAGCCAGCCGATCCCGAAAGCGCGCGATGCGCGCCTGCCGCCGCTCACGCCGGGACCGAGCGTGAATGTCGAGCTTGTGGTCACCGATGACAAGGTCGAAATCGCGAGTGGCGTGTACTACCAGGCATGGACGTACAACGGCACGGTGCCCGGTCCCGTCATCCATGTACTTCAGGGCCAGACTGTCAACGTGACGTTGACCAATCACGGCACGATGAAGCACTCGATCGACTTCCACGCTGCGCAGGTCGCGCCCAATCGGGACTTCGTGGACATAGACCCCGGCAAGTCACTCCACTTCTCGTTCGTGGCGAACGTACCCGGCGCTTTCGTCTACCACTGCGAGACCATGCCGATCCTCCTGCACATGGCCAACGGCATGTACGGTGCGCTGATCGTGTCGCCGAAGACGCCGCTGCCACCGGCAGCCGAAAGTTACGTGCTGGTGCAGAGTGAGTGGTACACGCAGCAGGTGTCCGGTCATCTCATGGGGCCCGATTACCAGAAAATGACCGAGGAACGGCCGGACGAGGTGGTATTCAATGGCGCGGCATCGCAGTACGTGGATCACCCGCTGCCGGCGAAGGCGGGCAAGCGCGTGCGCATCTACCTGGTGGATGCCGGCCCCAACCTGTGGACGTCGTTCCACGTGATCGGATCGGTGTTCGACAAGGTCTATCCAGGCGGAGACCCTGCCCAGGCACTGAGCGATGTTTCGGCCTACACGGTGGGGCCCGGCCAGGGTGCGATATTCGATCTGGTGATGGCGGACGTCGGCAAATACGCGTTCGTGGACCATGATTTTGCACACCTGATGATTGGCGCCCATGGCGTTCTCGACGTCACTTCGAACGGTGCGCCCTCGCCGCAAACTCCGGCAGCGACGGCGGCGCCTGCTCCGTCGGCAAGCGTGGCTGGACCGCCGGCTGCGCCAACTGCGAAAGCGGCCCCGTCCGGACCGTACAAGTTCGATCCCGCGCACGGCGCCTCGCTTTACACCGCGACTTGCTCGGCCTGCCACCAGGCCACCGGGACGGGCTTGCCGGGCGCATTTCCGCCGCTGAAGGGCGATCCGGTAGTCCTGAATCCCGACCCCACCGAGCAGATCGAGACGATCCTGCATGGTGCCCACGGGCGCAACATCGGCGGAAAAACGTATCCGAGCGCGATGCCGCCATTCGGGCCGGGCCTCAGCGACACCGATATTGCCGACATCATCAACCATGAACGGTCTTCATGGGGCAATCAGGGCAAGCCGGTCACGGCCGGCCAGGTGAAAGCCGAACGCGCCAAGGGGCCGGGCAAGTAAGTGGTTGGGCTGCGGGAGACATCGATCAGATGTTTCCCGCACCCGCAGTGCCGGCGCTTTCGCATTGACGCGATGTCCTGGCTGCACTAAGTTTGTAGCCATATTGACAAAGGTGGCCCGCGGGCAATCGCTGGCCGAGCGTGCGACATGGAAACTACGACCTTCTGATCCAATCCGTGCGCGGCTCCACCAGGACGCCACGCGCGTCCTTTTTTATGCCCGCGATTTGATTTCATTCTTCGTCGCCCCGGCGCAGGCCGGGTCCAAGGCCTTTGAAGTCACTGGATTCCGGCTTGCGCCGGAATGACGATCAAAACCTTCGTCTTCGTTTTCCGTCGCCATGATCACCATCACGCTTCCCGACAACAGCACCAAATCCTTCGACGCGCCGCCCAGCGTGCGCGAGGTCGCCGCGTCGATCGGCGCCGGACTTGCCAAGGCCGCGCTGGCGGGGAAGGTCGACGGCAAGCTGGTCGATCTTTCGCGCACTGTCGACCAGGATGCGCGCATCGAGATCATCACCGAGAAATCGCCCGAGGCGCTGGACATCATTCGGCACTCGACGGCGCATCTGCTGGCGCAGGCGGTGCAGCGGTTGTACCCGGGAACACAGGTCACGATCGGGCCGCTGATCGAGGACGGCTTCTATTACGACTTCGCGCCCAAGGGCGAACCGTTCAAGCCCGAGGACTTGCCCGCGATCGAAGAAGAGATGCACAGGATCGCGAAGGAATCGCTGCCGCTGTCGCGCAGCGTGAAGTCGCGCGATGACGCGGTGCAGTTCTTCCGCGGCATCGGTGAGGACTACAAGGCCGAGATCATCGAATCGATTCCGGCGAACGAGGAGCTCTCACTCTATTCGCAGGGCGAATTCACCGATCTGTGCCGCGGACCGCATGTGCCGGATACCGGGCGGTTGAAGTCGTTCAAGCTGATGAAGACCGCCGGCGCGTACTGGCGCGGCGATTCCGACAACGCGATGCTGTCACGCATCTACGGCACCGCGTGGCTCAACGACAAGGACCTCAAGGCTTACCTCACGCGCATCGAGGAAGCCGAGAAGCGCGACCATCGCAAGCTCGGCAAGCAACTCGACCTGTTCCACATGCAGGAAGAAGCGCCGGGCATGGCGTTCTGGCATGCCAAGGGCTGGACACTGTGGCAGCAGGTCGAGCAGTACATGCGCCGCGTGTATCGCGACTCCGGTTACCAGGAGGTCAAATGCCCGTCGATCCTTGACGTCTCGCTGTGGAAGAAATCCGGCCATTGGGACAACTACAAGGACCACATGTTCTTC
>DASUJD010000044.1:0-7276 GCA_036279455.1 Rhodanobacteraceae bacterium
CATCACCGACGCGGTGGCAGCCGCGTTGTCCGGTAACCGCGCCCAAGCCAATCGACGCGCTGGGGCGCTAGACGCGCGACCGGCGGGCGGCCTGCTGCTTGCCATCGTGGTCACCGAATGCCAGTGCGGCGCGCCATTCGACCTCGACGCCACACCGCATTTCAAAACGTTGCTCGCCGAATCCGGACTGCGTTGGCCGCTACCGCAGACCATCAAATACCCCGCGCGCGCGCCGGAGAACGGAGCGATGCTCATTCCTGCGCCAGCGACAGCAAAGGGCACCGCGCGTGACTGATTTCTGGCAACGACTGAACGACGGAAGCTGATCCAGTGGGCGCTGACTTTGAGGCGAATCAGAGTCAGCCTGACTTGCGATCTGTTTGTACACAGCGGCTACCGTCATGGGGGTACGCGTAGGCAGGTCGAACACCGAGTCAGGAACCAAGGTCCGCTATCGGGCCACTTGATAGAGACGGTGACCGGCAGCTCCTGGCCGCTTGGCGAATCTGAGCACGATCGCAACGCGACAAAGTTGCCAGTGAGACGACAGTCCGCTCCCGGAAAGGCCGATCGAAGCGTCATCGCCAGGTCTCTGCCAATATCTGCGGACGGCTGGGCGGCTGCGATTGTGGAGAACGTCGCCCCGTTTGTGATTCCGGATGTCCCCACGTGTGACAAAGACGATCACACGACGAATCGACAGCGCGCCTGATGCCACCCTGGAACGGACGCCGTGTCGGAACCGTTCGGCTCGCGCATAAAATCCACCGATGAAGCAAGACATGGTCCTGAGGACCGCCGATCACGGCGATATCGATCGCCTGAACATTCTGATCCGGCGATCCGGAATCGAGCTGAGTCGCGGGTTCTATACGCCAGAACAGGCGCGGGTGCTGGTCAAATACATCTTTGGCGTTGACACGGCACTGATCGACGACCAGACCTACTATCTCGTCGAGTATCGCGATGAGATCGTGGCATGTGGTGGCTGGAGCAAGCGCGCCACGCTTTACGGCGGAGACCAGGCAAAGTCGGGCGAAGATCCGCTGCTTGATCCTGCGACCCAGCCGGCGCGGATCCGGGCGTTTTTCGTCGCTCCGGACTGGGCACGTCGCGGCCTGGGTATGCGGCTCATGGAAAAGTGCGAAAAGGCGGCCCGGGATGCCGGCTTCAGCCGGATGGAGCTCGGTTCGACGCTGCCCGGCGTGCCGCTGTACCGTGCCGCGGGTTTCGAGGTCATCGAGGAATTTTCGATTGTCTTGCCCGGAGACGTCAGGGTTCCGTTGATGCGGATGGCAAAACGGTTGGACGCGGTCTGAACGGCCACGACACGCGCCGGTGTGGAGGGCGCGAGTCCACGGCCGTCGCGACCGTCTGCTCGTGGGAAGGCCGATGATGCCTGGGTCAGGCGGTGTTACCTGATGAATGTCTGGCAAACCACGCATGAAGAAGTCCGGCCTGAAAAAAACGTACCGGCGTCTCGAAGCCGCCTGCTTCGATGATCGACGCGACAACGCCCGGTGGCAGGACCGCCACGTCCCTGGCGTATGCAACCCGCATTTGCTCGAGCCCGCCCGGAGTGACCCCCACTGCTGACATCATGTTCAGCCATGAGTGAAGAAGCGCGTCGTACTCGTATGGAGCCGCCCCCGATGCCAAGTCAGAGCTCGCCAGGATCCCTCCCGGATGAAGCCTGTCCGCAATCGCGCGGAAGAATTTGGAGCGAGCTCCTTGATCCAGAATGAATTGCGAGACCAGGAAGCAGGTGGCCGCATCATGCGTATCTTCACCGGGGAGTGAGTCGAGGTAGCCTTCATGGAAATTGCAGCGGACGATGAAGCCTTCCTTCTCGGCCCTATGGCGGCACACGTCGAGCATCGCGCTCGAAGGCTCCACGGCGGTAAAGCGCCAACCCGGAAACTTTTTGGCAAGGTGAGCTATCTCGGCGCCGGTTCCCGAACCGACACAGAGAATCCTTGCGTCGTGCGGCAAATCGCAAAGCACCGAATCGAGAGCGAAGTACATGCCCTCGACAATCGGTGCCATCTTCGCCTGCTGGTCGTCGTATCCAGCTGCGTGTTGATCGAAAAGGACCTTCAGTTCTTCGCTTTCCATGGAGTATTCGCCGAAGTCGGTGCGGAGGAGTCTGGATTCAGATTCGAAAAGCGTGGCAGGGGGCCACAAACCGCGTCACGAAGGTGCATCTTGCGATGAGCGCCTGCCGTAGCGAAGCCCGTCAACCAGCAGGGCGACCATGCGTCGGGTGTGATCGGGGCGGTCGTCGTGGGCGGACATGCACAAGCTCGCGATCGCGCTCAGAAGATCCTTGGAATCAACGTCGGTACGGATCTCACCAGCGGCCGCCGCAGACTCAAGAAGCGTTTGAAGGGCTGGTTTGAGCCGCTGCAGGAAGTACGCACTCAAGCTTTCGTAGGCAACGTCCCCCGAATGCAGGGCCGGGGCGAGTTGCCGTTTGGTTGCAATAAACGCCGCGTAGCGCTGCATCCACCTCGTCAGCGCCTCGACAGGCTCATGCTTGGCGGCCAGACGTGGTGCGGCGTCAGCGCAGGCATCGATTTCGTGACGAAAGACCGCCGCGATGAGGTCCGAGCGCTTCGGAAAGTGCCGGTAAACGGTGCCGATGCCGACGCCGGCCTTCTCCGCGATTTCGCGCACCGGAGCATCCACGCCGGAGGTCTCGAACACCTCCACGGCCGCCTGCAGCAACGCGTCGAGGTTCCGCTGGGCATCGGCGCGCAGGTGCCGGTCCTTGAGGTCCTGGGACTCCAGGCCGCCATCCGGGTTTTTCGTCTCGGCATTCATCCAATCACCCCATTGTAATCGGAACGACGTTCCACATATACTTGGAACATCGTTCCGCTTCGTTTCAAGTTAGCACAGTGAAGCGGCTTTGCCCACACACCACACATCCATGTATCCAAGGAGATCGCCATGCAGCAGAAATCCGTAGCCCTCGTCACCGGGGCCAACCAGGGAATCGGTCTTCAAATCGCGAAGGATCTTGCGGCACACGGCTTTACCGTGCTGGTCGGATCGCGCAACCTCGAACGCGGCAAGATCGCTGCCCAGAGCGTGGGCCCGGACGCCCATGCGATCCAGCTCGATGTCACGGATCAGGCGTCGATCGCAGCCGCGGCGAAGCGCGTCGGCGACGAGTTCGGCCGTCTCGACGTACTGATCCAGAACGCAGCCATCTCGAATACGAACCGGCAGCCCGGCCAGACGGTCGAGGAGTTCGCGAACACGACGCGCCCGAGCAATGTCCCGCTCGATGAAATGCGCGCGGTGTGGGACACCAACGTGTTCGGCGTCCTCGCTGTTTACCAGGCGATGCTGCCAGCCTTGCGCAAGACGCCGGGCGCCCGCATCGTCAACGTGTCGAGCGGTGTCGGGTCGTTGACGACAAACTCGGACCCCGCCTTCGCATACCGCGCGATCTTCGGCCCTGTCTACCCGGCATCCAAGACGGCTCTCAACGCTTTGACGCTCGCGATGGCGATCGAGCTGGAGCCGGAGGGGATCAAGGTCAACGCCGTTTCCCCGGGTTTTACCAAGACCAAACTCAACGGGTATGCGGGCACGGAAACCGTCGAAGAAGGCGCTCGCGAGGCGGTGCGCGTCGCGCTGCTGGGCCCGGACAGCTCTACTGGGACGTTCACGCGCTGGAAAAACGAAACGATCCCATGGTGATGCCGGTTTGAGTGCGTGCCCGGATTCCACGGTCACCGATTTCAACCTTCCCGAAACGATCGCAGGCATGCCGGTGGCCAGCCGTACGGAGTCGGAAATGCCGCGGCACTGTTGATTTCCGTATTCGATGGATGCGCGGTACCCAACTTGTCGCGCGGAAATGGAAGGGTTACGGCAAGCGGTTGCTTGGGTTCAACTCAAAATCCGTGTGTTCAAACCCGGAGAAGATGTCATGCGAATATTTGTTACTGATGCAACCGGATTTGTCGGCGCTGCCGTCGTCAAGGAACTGCTCGGCGCGGGCCACGAAGTGCTCGGCCTGACCCGTTCGGACGCGGGGGCCGAAGCTCTCGCCGCAGCCGGAGCTGAAACGCACCGCGGTTCGCTTGAAGATCCGAAAAGCCTGTGCAGCGGCCGTTGCGCGGTGGCCACGAAAATTCCGGCGCTCCTGCCGACGCACGCGACGCGCGAACGACGGAACAGGGACTACACCTTTGTTCATCCCATCTACAAAGAGGAACCACGACGTGACTGATCGAAACAACCTGGGTGGCGAATTCACGCTGCCGCGCACATCCATTTCCCTGAAGCGCATGGGCTATGGCGCGATGCAACTCGCGGGCCCCCGCGTGTTCGGGCCGCCGAAAGACCGCAACGGCGCCGTGGCGGTTCTGCGCGAGGCGGTCGAGCGGGGCATCAACCACATCGACACCAGCGACTTCTACGGTCCCCACGTCACCAACCAGATCATCAAGCAAGCCCTGCACCCCTACCCGGCCGATCTGCACATCGTCACCAAGGTCGGGGCGCTGCGGGATGCCGAGGGCGGCTGGCCCCACGCGCGCGCCCCCGCGCAGTTGCGCCAGGCCGTATATGACAATCTGCGCAATCTTGGCCTCGACGCACTCGATGTCGTCAACCTGCGGGTAGGCGGACTCGCCAGCCCCGAACCGGGCTCGATCGCCGAGCCGTTCACGGCACTCGCGGAGATGCAGCAGGAGGGATTGATAAGGCATTTGGGCATCAGCACGGTCTCCGCCGAGCAGGTTGCCGAAGCACAATCGATCGCGCCGATCGTATGCGTGCAGAACCTCTACAACATTGCCAACCGGACCGACGACCAGCTGATCGATTCCCTCGCTGCACAGGGCATTGCCTACGTGCCCTACTTTCCACTCGGCGGCTTCACACCGCTGCAGTCGACGACGCTGTCCGATGTCGCCGGAAAACTCGGTGCATCGCCGATGCAGGTGGCGCTTGCGTGGCTGCTGCAACGAGCTCCGAACATTCTGCTCATCCCAGGCACCTCGTCGGTCGAACATTTTCGGGAGAACCTGGCGGCAGCGGACCTTGAACTGCCCAGTGAGGCGGTATCCGTGCTGGATAGGATCAGCGCCGAACGTACGTCAGCCTGACGCGCGTAAGCGGGCCGAGACCAGCTTCGTTGTTGAAGGTCGCCTCCTGCTTTCGCAGGAACGCCGAGAAAACGCGCGCGCGGATCGTGCCGACGCCGGCGCAACTCGCTCGGACGCCCGACCAGGACCTGATCGATCATTTGATCCGTGTGTGCGGTATCGGCATCCGCGAGGGCATGCAAGTCGTGCATCGCTTTCCGGAGATGCCGGCGCCGCTGGAAGGCCTGTCGCACGCCGGCGAGTTTCCACCTGTGGCAGGTCGTGGAGGCGTCATTTCAGTGCCGCTTGCAGAGTCTCCACGTATTTCTCGTTCTTCTGGATATCGTCGTGACCGACACCATCGATCACGGTCATCGTGGCGATGCCCGGCTTGAATCGACTCAGCAGCTTCTCCGTGCTGGCGCGCGGGACAACCTGATCGTTTCCGGCCGCGATGATCGTCGTCGGAATCGTGATGCCGGGAGCGAACTTGCCAGACTCATAGGTGTCGAGCGCAATCCAGCGCACTGGCAAGTACCAATATACTCGTGCGGCAATCCCGACAACGCTGTCAAATGGCGTGACCAAGACCAGGCGCGAGGCCGCCACGTGGCTGGCCACCTGTATGGCTACGCCGCTACCCAGACTGCGACCCACGATGGCGACTTCCGGGTGCAGCGCGCGAACCTTTTCAAAAAGCGCGATGCCATCGGCGACATTCGCTTTCTCTGTGGGTTTGCCCGTACTGCCACCGTATCCGCGGTAGTGCATCAGATAGAGCGCGTAGTCAGGGAACTCCGTATCGAATGAAGAGAGATGCCGCGACACGTCTTCTCCGTTGCCGCCGAAATAGACGATGGCGCGCGGGCCATTGTGGCGACGCACCGTAACGACGATTTCGGCGCCGTCGACCGGTAGTGTCATGGATGATTCCGGTGCGGTGACGCTGCTCGGCTGTGGGAAATAGAGCAACGAGCGCTGGAATGAGTACATCGCTACGCACAGACCCGCATAGCCAAGAATCAAAACGGCAGGGATGACGTAAACGACACGCTTCACGAGTTCATTCCTGGGCGGTGTTCGGAGTAGCTCGGGTTTCGTGACGCCTAACGCCTGAATTCAGCGGTGTGCGCAGCGCGTCCGCTGGATTGAGATGTTAGGCGCCAAGCCTCGCAATTCACTCTAGTGCAGGGCGTTGTTTGCGAACCAGCATCGCTGCGAATACCAGACAGGTCGCTGTGAACATTCCAACGAGGCGCACGTGGTGCCATTGCCACCAATGGCGCAGATAGTCCTGGTAACCAGCCGGCAACGCAGCGGGATTCCAAGTTGCAATTTGTTTGTTGATCGGAACATTCACCAGGATCGTGGACAAGTCGCTGACGAGCGCGAGGCCACACGCGATCAATAACAGATAGAAGATCGGTCGATCAGATCTGTACAGCATTGCGGCAACCGCTGCCAACACCGTCCCGCCAATGCCGGTAATCGCGATCGGAATGACGATCCGCCTGTCGAGCTGCTGAAAAAATTCGACATAGGTCTGGCCGGACATGTCGAAAGGATTCTCGCCAAGCCAGACCCAAAATGCTCGTCCTGCGGTGAGCGCGAGGAGAAGCGCCGTGAAGAAGAGAACTACCTTGCGTAGCATGTCAACCTCCCGTGTGTAGACGCTGGACATCCGGCCAGATGGGTCCCCAACGCTTGAATTTAGCGGCGTGCGCAACCGTCCGCTGGAATGAGATGTTAGGCATCAAGCCTACACCGGAACGCGAGTGTGTACCCCGCAAGGTCAATGCTCTCCCAGTCACTCGACTCGTGAATAGGCATATCCAGCGTGGACTTGCGAAGTGCTACCCCCTCCGCGAAATCGGAGAGAACGATGATGGCTGACTCCCCAGCGAGTTTGTGCGATGCCTTGAACACTCCCAAGTCGTCCGTGCCCTCGGCTGGAGTAACCAATATGTTGCCACGACCCAATAGCTTGTCGTTGAACAGCAAGGCAAGCTCGACACGCATATCTCTTGATGCCTAACGCCTGAATTTAGCGGCGCCGGCGCCGCAACGTTTGTAAGTGCGCAAGCGATGGACCGGCGTCCGCTGGAATAGTAGTTAGGCCTTTGCACTTGGCAGGCCCAAAGCTACGCCCTTGAGTTTAGCTACAGCCTCGC
>DASUJD010000045.1:0-4228 GCA_036279455.1 Rhodanobacteraceae bacterium
ACCCTGGAAGTACGCCTGCCGCCGCTGCGGGAGCGGACGGATGACATCGTGCCGCTTGCGCGCACGTTTCTCGCAAGCGCAGCACGGCATTACAAGCGCGATACTTTGCGCCTGTCTGCTTCGGCCGAACGGGCGTTGACCTCCTGGCGCTGGCCAGGCAACGTGCGCGAATTGCAGCACTTGATGGAACGCGCCGCGTTGCTGGCCGAACACGGTGAAGTGAACGACACCGCATTGGCGTTTGGCAGCCAGATCGAGCCGACCAGGGATTTCGACGGGATGACGCTCGATGAGGCCGAGGCATGGCTGGTGCAGCGCGCATTGGAACGCCACGCGGGCAGCTTGCAGCGCACCGCGGAGGCGCTCGGCATCAGCCGCCAGTCGCTTTACCGGCGGCTGGAAAAACACGGGCTTTCCAACCCGGACGATGATGCCGACTGATCCGCCTCGGCGTGCCGACCGCATGGCACGCTTCGAACGGCGCGTGCTCGCCGGGACCCTGCTGGTTGCGCTTCCCGCATGGCTCGTCGTGGGCGTACTGCTGTCCCGCGCAAAGAGCGCCGGGCTCGTGTGGATGCTTGCGGCCGTGGCCGTTGCAATCACGTTATGGCTGCTGCGCTGGAACCAGCGGCGAGTCGCCTATCCGGTTTACACCTTGTCCGGTCTGCTGGAAGCGTTGCGGGAAGGCGACTACAGCCTGCGCGGCGCGCACGATGGCGTGCTCGGCGATGCGATCTACGACATCAACTCGCTGGCGGAGCGGCTCAAGCGCCGGCGGCTGGAATTCGAGGAATCCACCTACCTGCTCCGCAAGACGCTGGCGGCGCTGGACAGTGCGGTGTTCGTGTTCGACGACGGTCAACGCCTGCGTCTGCTCAATCCGGCGGCGCGACGGCTGCTGAACGACAGGCGAAACCCGGCGCTTGGGTTGAGCGCCGGTCAACTCGGCTTGACGCCGTTGCTCGAAGGACCGGCTTCGCGGGTGTCCAGGTACACGTTTCCCCAGCGCAGCGGCCGCTTCGAAATTCGCCATGCGCCCTTGCGCAGCGGCGGCCACAACGCCCAATTGTTGGTGGTCAACGACGTCGGACGCGTGCTGCGGGACGAGGAACGCCAGGCTTGGCAACGGTTGCTGCGGGTGCTCGGCCATGAGGTCAACAACTCCCTGGCGCCAATCCAATCGATAGCGGGTACGCTGGCATCGCTTCTCGCACGCGAACCCCTGCCGGATGACTGGCGCGATGATTTCCGCAATGGGCTGGAAGTCGTCCGGCATCGCGCCGAGGCACTGACGCGCTTTCTCTCCGGCTATGGCCAATTGGCGCGATTGCCGCCACCCAACCTGTGTCGCGTGGACGTGCCGGCGCTCGCGTCGAAAGTGGCAAAACTGGAGCAACGCCTGCCGGTCCGGATCGAGGGCGGAGCAGCGTTGGTTGTGTACGCCGACCCCGACCAGCTCGAACAGGCCTTGATCAACTTGCTTGGAAATGCGGTTGAAGCGGTGATCCCGGATCTCGGAAGCGTGATCTTGCGCTGGCGCCGCGAATCCTCAAGGGCGATCATCGAGGTTGAGGACAATGGCCCCGGCCCACCGCCCAGCGGCAACCTTTTCGTGCCGTTCTTCACCACCAAACCAAACGGTTCGGGCATCGGTCTGGCGCTGGTTCGGCAGATTGCCGAAGCCCATGAAGGTGGCGTGGAACTGGCCGCGCGTGCGGATGCGCCTGGCGCCGTCGCACGGCTATGGTTGCCGTTGCCGGGAATGCACAGCGTAAAACATCAATGAGGCGGTGAGTCGGATGGCACGCGTTCGAGTGTCGGCAACGTGGATGCAAGTTGCATCCAGCGTTCGCGCAGGGCCGTGTCGGTGAAGGGCTCGCGCAGCTCCGGTGCGATATCGGCCAGCGGCGCCAGCACGTGCGCGCGCTCGAATTCATCGCGCGAAAGATCGCTGGTGCAGCCGTTGTGTTCGCACCACAAGGCGATGTCGAGATCCAGCGTGCGATCGGCGTAGCGCGGCAGATTGCGATCACGCCCGCTGGCGTCTTCCAACGCACGCAGCCAATCGCGTAGCGCGTCGTGGGCAAGATCGCAATCGAATCCCGCGACGTTGTTGAGGAACGCTGAGCCTTCGAAACCCACCGCGGCACTGCGATAGGTCGGCGACACCTCGAGCGGGCCGAAGTGATCGCGCAGCGCCCGCAGCGCTTCGCGCAGATGCCGCTCGGGATCGATGTTGGAGCCAAGACTCAGATAAACGCGTGCCATGGTTTCGGGAAACTCCGAAGCGATGTCATGAGCAAGGCCGGACTGCGGACCGCCGGAGGCTTGGCAACGGAGTGTAGGGCGGACACCGTCCGCCGCACGAGATGCCCCGGCGGGCAATGCCCGCCCTACCAAGCGCAGCAGGCTATTCGGATGTTTTCCGCGAGCCACGCTCCACGACCACACCCACCGCCCGGGCGCCGCGCACCGCACCCGGCTTGGCGAGCTTCAGGCGCACCCAGGCCACGTCGAATTCGTCGCGGATGATCGTGGCGCAGTGTTCGGCCAGCGTTTCCACCAGCTGGAAGCTCGATGCCTCGACAAATCCGATCAGGCGTTTGGAAATCGCCTTGTAGTCCAGCGTGTCCTCGATGCGATCGCTGGCGGCGGGTTTGGTGTTGTCGAAACCCATCTCGACATCCAGCACCACCGGCTGGCGCACGCGCCGTTCCCAGTCGTAGATGCCGATGGTGGTTTCGACGGTGAGTGCTTCGATGAAAACGGTGTCCATGTTCAGGTAACTTCCGGCAACGATTCAAGATTCCAGCGCGGCAGCACGCGAATTTCCGGGCCGGTGGTCTGCCCGGCCGCAAGCCGGATCGAACCGGCCAGCGCGATCATCGCGCCATTGTCGGTGCAGAACGCCAGCCGTGGGAAGTAGGTGTGGAAACCTTCGCGCTGTCCTGCTTCGGCCAATTGCGCGCGCAGCCGCTTGTTGGCGCCGACGCCGCCGGAAACCACAAGGCGTTTGTAGCCGGTCTCGGCCAACGCGCGCCGGCACTTGATGGTCAGCGTTGCGGCGATGGCTTCCTCGAAGCCGCGCGCGATATTGGCCCTGGTGGATTCGGCATGGTCACTGTCACGCCACGCCAGCAGTACCTGGGTCTTGAGCCCAGAGAAACTGAAGTCGAGTCCCGGCCGGTCGGTCATCGGACGCGAGAACTTGAAGGCCTTGGGGTCGCCGGCTTCGGCCAGTTTTGCCAGCGCCGGGCCGCCCGGGTACGGCAGGCCCATCAGCTTGGCGGTCTTGTCGAAGGCTTCGCCGGCGGCATCATCCAGCGTATCGCCGAGGATCGCGTAGCTGCCGATCTTTTCGACGCCGACCAGCATCGAGTGACCGCCCGAGACCAGCAGCGCCACAAACGGCGGCGCCAGCGGTTCGGTTCCGGGGGAATGCTCTTCCAGCAGCGGCGCCAGCAGGTGCCCTTCCATGTGGTGTACCCCGATCGCAGGTACCTCCAGCGCCCAGGCCAGCGAACGCGCCACCGAGGCACCCACGAGCAACGCACCGATCAAGCCAGGCCCGGCTGTATAGGCCACCGCCGAAAGGTCCGAAACCCCCAGGCCTGCATCGGCAAGTGTCTGGCGCAAAAGGGGAAGCAGCTTGCGGACGTGATCCCGGCTGGCCAGTTCCGGCACCACCCCGCCATACTCGGCGTGCAGCGCGATCTGCGAGTACAGGGCGTGCGCCAGCAGCCCGCGGCCGGCGTCGTAAACTGCCACCCCGGTCTCGTCGCAGGAACTCTCGACGCCCAGTACCGGGGCCGGCTGAGGGGACTTTGAATCGACCATGGAAATCACGCTATACTTTGCGGCTTACCCGCGCTTGAGCGGGCCAGTTTACCAAGTGGAGCGTCCATGCCCAGCGTCAAAGTCCGCGAGAACGAGCCGTTCGAAATCGCCCTGCGCCGCTTCAAGCGCACCTGCGAGAAGGCCGGGGTACTCGCCGAAACGCGCAAGCGCGAGTTCTACGAGAAGCCGACCCAGGAACGCAAGCGCAAGCGCGCGGCGGCGGTCAAGCGCCACCTGCGGCGCGTCTCGCGCGAAGTCACGCGTCGCAAGCGCCTGTACTGATCCGCGCGTTGTTGCATTGCTCCGACGGTCGGCCCCGCATCGCGGCGCCGGCCGTCTTTGCGTTTCAGGACGAATATTGGGTTGGCACCGGCTCTCGCCTCCTTGAGTC
>DASUJD010000046.1:0-41653 GCA_036279455.1 Rhodanobacteraceae bacterium
CGATCCGCGCAATCCCATCATCAAGGAAATCTCGCGCAAGCTGTGCAGCGACGGCGGCAACCCGCGCCTGTTCGAGGTGTCCGAGCGCATCGAGAACGTGATGATGGAATTGAAGAAGATGTTCCCGAACCTCGACTGGTACTCGGCCAGCGTCTATCACATGCTGGGCGTGCCGACCGCGATGTTCACGCCGTTGTTCGTGATCGCGCGCACCAGCGGCTGGAGCGCGCACGTGATCGAACAGCGTCAGGACGGCAAGATCATCCGTCCGAGCGCGAATTACACCGGGCCGGAGGATCGTCCGTACGTGCCGATCGAAAAACGCTGAGATCGGAGCCGGAACCGTCTGAAAATTCTTGTCGTCATTCCGGGGGCGGTCCGAAGGATCGAACCCGGAACCCATCTTTCGGTTTGTGTCAGATCAAGATGGATTCCGGATCGCGACGCTGAGCGTCGCGTCCGGAATGACCAAAGATTACGGTTCTGCTCTTGGAGGGGAGGGAGAAGCGGGCCGTGCGATTGGCTTTCGTTGCGGGGGTGGGGCAAGGTTTGGCGATGCCCGCCCGGAACGCAAAGTTCACGCTGCCTTTACCTGGTCCAACCGTTCGCCTTTCAGCGCATCCTGCACGCCGGCGTCGGCGCGCATCCGATGCTCGAACTTCTTCAGGTTGTCGAGGCCGGACAGGTCCACCTTGACGCCTTTGGCCCAGCGCAGCAACACGAACAAGTACGGGTCGGCAATGGAGCGTGTGCCGGCCAGCCAGTCGTGTTCGCCGAGTTGCCGGTCCATCTGCTCGAAGTACGCGCGCAACCGCTTGCGTGCGTTGTCGTGGGTCTTCGCGATCATGGCGGGATCGTCCAGATAGTTCGTGGCTCCGAACAACGGCTTGAACGCGGGGTGCATGTCCGAATTGATGATCGACAACCAGCGGTTGACTTCGGCGCGGCCGCGTGGCGTACCGTCGCCGCCGAGCCTGGCCTCCGGGTACTTGTCGGCAAGGTAGTTGAGGATGGCCGCGTTTTGATACAGCACCCACCCGTCTTCTTCGATCGCCGGGACCTGGTGGTTAGGGTTGAGCTTGAGGTAGTCGGGTCTGGACAGGTCATCCTTCTGCATGAGCTGGACGGTGTACGGCGTGCCGATCCACTCGAGCACGATGTGGGTGGCCAGCGCGCACGAACCCGAGAAACTGTAGAGCTTCATTGACATCTCCTTGTGTGAAAGACCCCATCGATATGTGCGCTGTGCGCGACCGTATCAAGCCGGCTTCCAACCAACCGGGCGCTACAAGCGGGTCGCCAGCCTCGTACCTTGCGCGATCGCGCGCACGGCGTCGAGCTCCGCGGCGACATCCGCGCCGCCGATCACGTGGATCGGGATGCCGAGTGTCTGCAATTCATCCGCGAGCGTGCGGTTGGACTCCTGGCCCGCGCAGATGATCACGTTGTCCACGGCGAGAACCTGTGGTTCTCCGTTCATCGCAATATGCAGACCCGAGCCATCGATCGATTCGTAGGTGACCCCGCCCAGCATCGTCACGCCCTTGGCCTTGAGCGCTGCGCGATGCACCCAGCCGGTGGTCTTGTTGAGCCGTTTGCCGGGTTTGCCGGCGGTGCGCTGCAGCAGCCACACCTCGCGCGGCGCCGGTTCGGCTTCGGGTTTGTCGATCCCACCCCGGTGTTCGAACGTGGTATCCACGCCCCATTCGCGCGTCCAGCGGGCGATGCTGGTGGTAGGTGAGGGTGCGGCCTGGGTCAGGAATTCGGCGACGTCGAAACCGATGCCGCCGGCACCGATGATGGCGACGCGTTTGCCGGGTGAACGATCGCCAAGGATGGCCTCGCGATAGCCCATCACCATCGGGTGGTCTTGCCCCGGTATGTGCGGATCGCGCGGGGTGACGCCGGTCGCGACGATCACCGCGTCGAAGTTGCCCGTTTGCAACAGGGCAACATCCGCACGCGCGCCAAGATGCACTTCGACGCCGAGTTCGGCAAGCAGGCTGCCCCAGTAGCGCATCGGCTCGACGAACTCCTCCTTGCCGGGAATGCGTTTGGCAAGATTGAACTGGCCGCCTGTTTCATGCGATTGTTCGTACAGGACCACAGCGTGCCCGCGTTGCGCCAGCGTGGTCGCGCAGGCCAGCCCTGCCGGCCCGGCGCCGACAACCGCGAATTTTTTCTTTCGCGTGACCGGTGCGTCCACCAGTTCCGTCTCAAAGCACGCACGCGGGTTCATCAGGCAGGTCGCGCGTTTGTTTTCGAACACGCGGTCGAGGCAGGCCTGGTTGCAGGCGATGCAGGGATTGATCAGCGCGGTGCGATTGCTGCGCGCTTTCGCGACCCAATCCGGATCGGCCAGCAGTGGGCGCGCCATCGACACCATGTCGGCATCGCCGCGTTCCAGCACGCTTTCCGCCACGCCCGGCAGGTTGATCCGATTGGTGGTGATCAGCGGGATGCGCACGCTTTCCTTCATGCGCCGTGTGACCCACGTGAACGCCGCACGCGGCACGCTGGTGACGATCGTCGGCACGCGCGCCTCGTGCCAGCCGATGCCGGTGTTGATAAGCGTCGCGCCGGCGGATTCGATTTGCCGCGCCAGTGCGACGACTTCGTCCCATGCCTGGGCTCGATCCACCAAATCGAGCATCGACAGGCGATAGATGATGATGAAGTCGCGTCCGACCGCTGTGCGCGTGCGCCGCACGATCTCGACCGGAAAGCGCATCCGGTTTTCGGGCGAACCGCCCCAGCGATCCGTGCGCTTGTTCGTGCGTTCGGCGAGAAACTGGTTGATCAGATAACCTTCGCTGCCCATGATTTCGACGCCGTCGTAGCCGGCGGCCTGCGCCAGTCTTGCGCAATGCGCGAAGGCGCGGATCGTGCGTTCGACGCCGCGATCGGGCAAAGCGCGTGGGGTGAACGGGGTAATCGGCGACTTGATCGCGGAGGGTGCGACGGACAACGGGTGATAGCCGTAACGACCCGCATGCAGGATCTGCAGGCAGATGCGCCCGCCAGCCGCATGCACGGCGCCCGTGATACGTCGATGCGCGCTGACCTGCCAGTGCAAGGACAGCCGGCTGGAGAACGGTTTCAGCCAACCCGCGATGTTGGGCGAGAAACCGCCTGTCACCATCAGCCCAACGCCGCCGCGCGCACGTGCCGCGAAGTATTCGGCAAGCTTGCCGAAATCGCGCGCATGGTCTTCAAGGCCGGTGTGCATCGAGCCCATCAGTACGCGGTTGGGCAAGGCACAGAAACCGAGATCGAGCGGCGCGAACAAATGCGGGTAAAGAATCGGGGCGGGTATAACGTGCGCGGCCATTGCTGCGAGCATGCCGTCGCAGTGGCATGCCCGCAAGCACGCTTCGCGCTATCCTGCAAGGGTTGCGCCGAGATGGCGCCGGCCTGGCGGGGAACGACATGAAACATGTGCGTGTGTGGTGTGAGGTTGCACTGCTGGCTCTGGTTGCCGGAGTGCCGCTTGCCTCGGCATCGGCGGCTGCGTCTTTCCAGTTGAACGATCTGAAAAACCTGGTGCGGCTTTCCGATCCGCAGGTCGCGCCCAACGGCAAATCCGTCGCCGTGGTTGTAATCACCCCGGTCTGGAAGACTGACAAGCACGACACCGAACTGGACCTGATTGATGTTGAAAGTGGTGCGCAGCGCACGCTCAGCCACGACCGCGAGGGCGTGTCTTCTCCGCGCTGGTCGCCGGACGGCACCCGGCTCGCGTTTCTTGCAAAGGACCCCAAGACCAAGAAGCCCCAGATCTACGTGATGCCGATGGACGGCGGGGATGCCTTGCGCATCACCGACAACAAACAAGGCATCGACACCTATTCATGGAGCCCGGACGGCAAGCAAATCGCGTTCATTGCACAGGATCCGCCCTTGAATGCAAAGGCTGTCAAGGCGCACGACAAGGGATTCCGGATTACCGACGGCAACTTCTTGCTGACCAGGGATGTGGCGCCATGGCAGTTGTGGGTCGTTCCCGCTGCAGGCGGAGAGGCCAAGCGCCTCACCGCCGGGAAATTCAGTCTCGACACCGCGCAGGGTGGTGGGTCGGCGCCGGCCTGGAGCCACGACGGCAAGCAGATTGCCTTCACCAGGTACCCGAGCCCGTACTGGGGTCCGTCGTTTCATTCCGTGATTGCCGAAGTTGCGGCAGCCGGCGGCAAGCCGCATGTGCTGGTTTCCGCGGAAACCTCGTCTGATTTGCGGTTTGCACCCAATGGTGGCCGCTACGCCTTCATGCGTCCGCGCGACGGCGACCAGAACAATGGCAGTGCGGTGTATGTGGGCGGCGGCACTGGTGTCCAGGATCCCACCGCGAAGCTGGCGCGCAATTTCAACGACTACGCATGGCTTCCGCATGGCAAGGCGCTGCTTTTGGCCGGCCAGCTCGGAACCCGATCGGTGTTGTGGGAACAACCATTGCATGGCGCGGCGCGCGTGCTGGACCTCGGCACTGTCGAGGCCGGGCGTGGCTTGAGTGTCGCGAAGAATGGCGAGATTGCCTTCATCGGCAGCACCAAAACCCACCCCGGCGAGTTGTATGTGATGGCGTCGGTGAATGCCAAGCCGCGTCGGCTGACCGACCTCAATGCGTTCGTGGACAAGCTGCAACTCGGCCGCACCGAATCGGTGCAATGGAAAAGTGCAGACGGATTCGACGAGGACGGCGCGCTGACGTATCCGGTCGACTACACCAACGGCAAGATGTATCCGCTGGTACTGGTGATCCACGGCGGACCGGAAGGCGCATCCGCTGTGGACTTCTCGCCGCTGCCGCAGCTGTTGGCCGCGCAAGGCTTCCTGGTGTTCCAGCCCAACTATCGCGGCAGCATCAACCTCGGTGACAAATACCAGCACGCGATCTACCGCGATACCGGTGAAGGCCCCGGCAAGGACGTGATGGCAGGACTTGCGGCGGTCGAAAAGCTCGGAATCGTGGACAAGAGCCGGATCGGCGTCACGGGCTGGTCCTATGGCGGCTACATGACGACCTGGCTTACCGGCCATTACGACGTGTGGAAGGCCGCGGTCGCGGGCGCGCCGCTCACCGACTGGGTGATGGACTACACCGTGGCTTATTACCAGAAGGGCGACACGTATTTCTTCGGTTCCTCGCCGTGGACTGCGGCCGGCTGGAAAATCTGGCGCGAGCAATCGCCGATCACCTACGCGCGCAACGTCAAGGCTCCGACGCTGCTTATGGGCGATGTCCACGATCCGAACGTGCCGCTGCTCAATGCCGAGGAGTGGTATCACGCCCTGCGCGACAACGGAGTCACCGTGGAGTTTTACGCGTATCCGGAACCCACGCATTTCCCGCACGACATCGTGCAACAGACCAGCGTGTATCGGCACTGGGTGGGCTGGATGAAAAAGTACCTGGGCGACTAGCGCCATGCCCCACGGAGAAAGGTCATTCCGGGGCTCGCGCCGCGTCTGTCCGCGCGAGAACCCGGAATCCACGCGTCGTACCATTCCAAGGTTCGCCCACGGCTGATTTTCAAGCCCTTTTCAGGCACCATGCCTTCCGGACAACGAACAGGGGAGTACCGACATGGGCAAATTCGCACGCACCTGGCAATTGATGGGCGCGTCCTGGCGGATGCTGAGGCAGGACAAGCGCCTGGTCGTGTTCCCGATGATTTCCGGCGTGGCACTTGCGATCATCATCGTGCTGTTCGGCGCGCCGGTGTTCGCCGCTTTCCGCGGGCACGCGGGACCAGGCGCCACGGTCCAATTCTCCCCGTCGATGTACGCGGGAATGTCCCTGTTTTATTTTTTCGACTATTTCGTGATCATCTTCTTCAACTCCGCACTGATCGCCTGCGTGCTGAAACAGATCGACGGCGAGCAGCCGACGCTCGGGTACGGATTGAGCTGCGCCTGGCAACGACTGCCGCAGATTTTCGGCTGGGCGCTGCTGACCAGTACCGTGGGCATCCTGTTGCGCATGCTGGAACAGAAGGTGGGATTGGTCGGTCGGATCATCGTGGGCCTGCTCGGGATGGCGTGGTCGGTAACGTCGTTCCTGGTGGTGCCGGTGCTGGTGGCCGAAGGCAGCGGTCCGATCGAGTCCTACAAGCGCTCGGTGGACATGCTGAAGCGAACCTGGGGCGAACAGATCATCGGCAACGTCAGCTTCGGTCTGATTTTCGCCCTGTTCGGCATCATTCCTGCGATCGTCTTGTTCCTGCTGGTTGCAAAGGCCGGTCAGACGGCGCTGCTTGCGGTCGCTGCGATTCTGGTGATTTATCTGCTCGCTCTGGCGCTGGTGCAGTCAACCTTGCAGACGATCTATCAGGCCGCGATTTACGTGTACGCTGCAAACGGCGAGGCGCCTCGCGGTTTCGACAACCAACTGGTCGCAGACGCGTTCCGCCAGAAATCGTCGAAGTCGTGGTTGTGAACAACGTCTGCCCGATAGTGTCCGGGTTGCGCTCGTGAACGCGCAAGACGTGGTGCACTTCTGGTTCGAGCAGGCGACGCCGCGGCAGCATTTCGTCAAGGACGCGGCGTTCGACGATGCAATCCGCGAGCATTTTTCCGGAACGCATCAGGCAGCGGCGCGCGGCGAGCTGGCAGCGTGGCGGGATTCGCCCGACGGCAGGCTGGCCGAGGTCATCGTGCTCGATCAGTTCTCGCGGAATCTGTTCCGGGACGATGCGCGGGCTTTCGCGAATGACGGCATGGCGCTGGTACTTGCCCAGGAAGCAGTCCGCGCGGGCGCCGACCGGGACATGCCGGCAGCGCGGCGGGCATTCCTGTACATGCCGTTCATGCATTCCGAATCGCCGGTGGTCCACATGGATGCCGAGCGCCTGTTTCGCCAGCCGGGTCTGGAGTTCAACTGCAAGTTCGAGCTGAAGCACAAGGCGATCATCGACCGTTTTGGTCGCTATCCGCATCGCAACCGGCTGCTCGGGCGCGTCTCCACCCCCGAGGAGCTCGAGTTTCTGCAACAACCAGGCTCATCGTTCTGACGCCGCAATCGTCTGCGCTCAATCCTGCGAAGCGCGCCGGCGATGTCGGACCCACCAGCCCACGCCGGTGACGCCGATCACCAGCACGGCGTCCACGACGTAGCGCAACGGGTCGTGCGCATTGAACCATGCTTCCAGCAGATTGTCCCGCGTGATCATGCGCGCGGACGTCCAGGCGATGGCGGCGGCGCCGATGTAGATGACGATCGGGAACCGCTCGATCAGCTTCAACAACAGGGTGGAGCTCCACACCACCAGGGGCACGCTGACCAGCAGGCCGAGCGCAACCAGACCGAGATGTCCGCCTGACGCTCCGGCGATGCCCAGTACATTGTCGAGGCCCATCAGCGCGTCTGCCAGCACGATCGTGCCCATTGCGCTCCAGAACCCGGTCACCCGTTGCTTGATGCGGGGGTCGTGGTTGCCATCGTCCTGCCCGAGCAGGCGCCATGCGATCGGAATCAGCACGAGCCCGCCGACCAGCATCAAGCCGGGCAGCTTCAGCAGCCAGATCACGGCGGCGGTCAATACCACGCGCACCACGATCGCGCCGACCACCCCCCAGGCGATCACGCGAAACTGGTGCTGCTTGGGCAAGCGCCGCGCAGCCAGCGCAATCACCACGGCATTGTCGCCCGCCAGCACCAGATCGATCACGATGATCGAGGCGAGGGCGCTCCAGAACGCCGGATCCAGCGGGTGTTTGAACAATTCGTCGAAAATGTACATGCGGTTCTCCGATGCGCGCAACGATCGAACTTCCCGTTGCCGTGAGTGCGGCACAGGACGTCGAAAGTCTCGCGCGCGGTTCATGAACCGCCGTGGCAACCGGGACGATGGTGCGTCCGTGTTGACGACTGCCACGCGAATCCGGTCTGGTCCGGACCCGGTGCTACTCCCTTTCGGGGCAACCTTCCGATTGTCATGGCACGGCATGACGGACGTCAAGACGGGCATCGTCTGGCACAATGTTTGACTGTCTTGATCAATTTCAATGGAAAACTGTCCGTGAGCCACACTGATATCCGTTCCGCCGCCCGCCCCGCGCCCGATCAGCCGCTTGTCGACGTGGCCGATTACACGCTCGACTACCGCGTCGAATCGCAGGAAGCCCGGGACACTGCACGCTACATGCTGATGGACGCGTTGGGGTGCGCAATGCTGGCGATGAAGTTTCCGCAGTGCGTGAAGCACCTTGCGCCGATCGTTCCGGGCGCAACGCTGCAAGGCGGAGCACGGGTGCCGGGCACAACGCTGGAACTTGATCCGGCACAAGCGGCGTTCTGCATCGGCACACAGATCCGCTGGCTGGATTTCAACGACACGTGGCTCGCGGCCGAGTGGGGGCATCCTTCCGACAACCTCGGTACGGTGTTGGCGGTAGCCGACTGGCTGTCGCGCTCGAATGTGCGCAACGGCGGCAAACCGTTGACCATCCACGACGTATTGGGATGGGCGGTCAAGGCGCACGAGATTCAGGGCTGCTACGCGTTGAGGAATTCCTTCAACCGCGCCGGCATGGATCACGTGATCCTGGTGCGGCTGGCCTCGAGCGCGGTCGCGACCGCAATGCTGGGCGGCACCCGCGAGAAGGTGATCACGGCTGTGTCGAACAGCTGGATCGACAACGGCAGCTTGCGAACCTATCGGCATGCACCCAACACCGGACCGCGCAAGAGCTGGGCTGCGGGCGACGCCTGTCGCCGCGCGGTGATCCATGCACTCAATGCGATCACCACCGAAGAACCGGGTTATCCGTCGGCGCTCAGCGCGAAGACCTGGGGTTTCTACGACGTCTCCTTCGGCGGCAGGCAGTTCGAGTTCGAGCGGCCGTTCGGCAGCTACGTGATGGAGAACGTGCTGTTCAAGCTCAGCTATCCGGCCGAGTTCCACGCGCAGACCGCGGTCGAGTGTGCGATGCAATTGCACCCGCAAGTGAAGGGCCGTCTCGATGACATCGAACGCATCGAAATCGAAACCCAGGAAGCCGGCGCACGCATCATCGACAAGACCGGGCCGCTCGCCAATTACGCCGATCGCGATCACTGCATCCAGTACATGGTCGCGGTGCCGCTGATCTTCGGGCGACTGGTCGCGGACGATTATGGAGACGCCGTGGCGGCGGATCCGCGCATCGATGCACTGCGCGCAAAAATGACCGTGAAGGAAAACCCGCGATTCACCCGGGATTATTTCGACCCGGACAAACGCTACATCGGCAACTCGGTGCAGGTGTTTTTCCGCGATGGGGCATGCACGGAGAAGGTGTCGATCGACTATCCGATCGGACACCGCCGCCGCCGTGCAGAGGGTATTCCCGTACTGCTCGAAAAATTCCGCAGGGCGGTGGAAGGACACCTGCCGAAAGCCCAAGCTGATAGAATTGTTCAGGTTTGTGAACGCGTCGACTCGATGCAAGCGATGTCAGTACCTGATTTCGTGGATTTGTTCGTGCCGGATGCCTGAGCTTTGCATGAATGGACAAGCGGCGTTGCGGGCGAAATTGTTTGTTTTTTGCTAAGCTGTGCTTGCCGTCACGTAACGGGCAGGGCTGGATCGACGGTTGCCAGCGCAGTAGTCTGGTCTGGATGCACGGTTTCGCGTGTGACAAGGGCGAAGCCTGAAGAATAAACAACGAGGAGACTTTCCGATGAAACGTAACGGCTTGTTCGCGGTCATCGCGTTGGCCCTGGCGACTGCAGGCATGACGTCGGTTGCATACGCGCAGGACACCAGCGCGACAATGGCGCCGCCGACCACCACAACGACGAGCAACTACACCGACAGTGGTTGGTACATCGTGCCGCGTATCGGTCTGGTGGTGCCCGACCGGGATCGCAAGGTCAGGACCGACCCGTTCGTCGGTCTTGGCGCTGGATTCTGGGTGAATCCGAACTTCACCGTGGACTTCGAAGCCACCTACGACAACACGAAGTTCGAGGGTTCCGCCCCCCACGCAGGAAGGAAGTGGATCACGCTTGGCGCCGATGCAGCGGGTCGCTGGTACCTGGATGATCCGTCCGAGCAGTGGCGCCCGTACCTCATGGGCGGCGTCGGCATGTGGCGCAACCAGACGGGAGGCCACAGCGACTGGCGTCCGGGTGCGACCATCGGCGTGGGCGTGTTGTACAACGTCAACCGCCGCATCGCCCTGCGCGGTGAAATCGCGGCCCGCTACTACCACGACAAGAGTGTGGCGATCTACGCCGGTCTTGCCAATCAAAACTATCCGGGCGGTCCGCGTGAGGACTGGGTAGATGCGATGGCCTCGATCGGTCTGGTGATCAACATGAATCCTGCGGCCCCGCCGCCACCGCCGCCGCCACCACCTCCGCCGCCGCCACCGCCACCGGCCTCGCCACCTCCGCCGCCGCCTCAGCACGTGGTGATCGATCTGCGTGGCGTGAATTTCAAGTTCGATCGTCCGAAGAACGGTGAGACCAATATCGGTCCGACGCTGAAGCCGCCGGCATCGGATTCGCTGGCAATCCTGGATCAGGCGGTCGACACCCTGAACCGGTATCCTAACGTCCAGATCGAGATCGACGGCTACACCGATTCGATCGGCACCGACAAATACAACCAGGGTCTGTCGGAGCGTCGCGCACACATCGTCGCCGATTACCTGACGTCGCATGGCATCGATGCGGGCCGCATCACTTCGACACAGGGTTTCGGAGAGAACGATCCGATCGACACCAACAAGACCTCGGCTGGCCGTCAGCGCAACCGCCGTGTCGAGTTCAAGGTGCAGCAGAATGAGGGCGGCAGCATGTAAGCCGTCTTGTGGAAATGCCGGCAAATCACCGCCGGCAATCCGATGCAATACGAAAAGCCCGGCTCGCGCCGGGCTTTTTTTTGCGCGATCTTTCCTGATCGCCGCATCGTTGTGGTCGAGCCGATGGCAGAACCATTACAAGTCCATCAACACCAGAACGGCCCTCCCTGGCCTGACTGTCCGCAACAGCCGCTTCGTCTTCAGTTTGTCTGCGGCACGCCGTCGACCCAGGTTTCGACAACGCGCAAGCCCTGATCGACAACCGTGAAGTCGGCGCGGCGGCCCGCTTCAATTCGGCCATGGGTTGCGGCCAATCCCAAGAAATCCGCCGGGTAGGTCGAAGCCATGCGTGCGGCTTCATCAAGCGGCACGCCGAACATGTCGATCGCGTTGCACAGCGCATCGATCATGCTGAGCGCGGAACCCGCCAGGGTGCCGGATGTGGTCTGGCAGATGCCATCGCGCACGCTGATCGTTTCGCCGTCCAGCACGAACGACGGATCGGCTGCTCCAACCGGCGGCATCGCGTCGGTGACCAGAAATATCTTGCCGCGCGGCTTGGCCTTCAAGGCGACGCGCAGGCTTGCCGGATCGACGTGGTGCCCATCGACGATCACCCCGCACCACGCATCGGGGTCGTCCAGTGCCGCACCGACCATGCCGGGCGCACGGCTGGTCAGCGGCGACATTGCGTTGTAGAGATGGGTGAAGCCGCGCACGCCGGCATCCAGCGCCGCACGTACCGTCGCGTAATCGGCGTCCGAATGTCCCGCGCTGACGATCACGCCTGCCGCGACAAGTCCACGGATGGTGTCGGGTGCGACGCATTCCGGAGCCAGCGTCAGCAGGGTTTTCCCCCGATGCAGTGATTCGGCAACGCGCAATTCACCGGCGTCAGGCGCGTGCAGGAATTTCGCGGCGTGCACGCCCCTGCGCGCACGACTGATGAACGGTCCCTCGAGGTGGATACCCAGCACCCCGGAAACGCCGCCGGCGATGGCGGCGTCCACCGCCGCGATGGCGCTGCGCATCTTGTCGATGCGATCGCTGATCAGCGTCGGAAGAAAGCAGGTGGTGCCGAAACGCCTGTGCGCCGCAGCGATTGCGCGAATGCCGTCCACGTCGGGGTGATCGTTGAACAGCACGCCGCCGCCGCCATTGACCTGGCAGTCGATGAAACCCGGCAGAACCATCATTCCGGACAGGTCACGGGTTTCGACACCGGATGGAAGCTCTGCCGGTGCGGCCAGCCCGCGGATCCAGCCGTCCCCCACGATCACCGCGGCATCGTCGCGCCAGCCTTGCGCCGAGAGTACGCGTGCGTTGACAAGAGCCGTGTACATCACATCGTCTCGGTAACCTTGGCGAGGTGCGGTGGGTGGTCGGGGTCGCGCCCGCGCGCAATGGCCAGCGCGTTGACGGCCCGATAGAAGCTCTGGATCGCAAGTACCGGCGCGAACATCGGCTGGTCGGTCGCCACGACCGGCAGTGCGTTGCGGCCAGAACCGTGCGGCGCCGCCGTCCACACCTCGGCACCGCGCCGGCGGAAATCTTCGGCGGTTGCGAGCGTGCCCTCGAGCGCATCATCCGCTTGTGCGAACAGCAACACCGGCAGGCGTGGACCAACCAGTTCCATCGGACCGTGTCGCACCTCCGCGCTGCTGAATGCTTCGGCGTGCAGGGCACAGGTTTCCTTCAACTTCAATGCCGCTTCCTGCGCCGCGGCGAGGCCGTAGCCGCGACCCAGCACGAACAGATCACGGGCACCCCGAAGACCTTCGACAATCGCCGACCAGTCCAGCGCAAAGGCACGGCGCAATTGCTCCGGCAAGTCGCGCAGGGCATCGAGCAGGGCAGCGTCCCGTCGCCAGTGCGCGACGAGATGCAGCACCGCGCTCATGGAACCGATGAAACTCTTGGTTGCCGCGACGCTGCGTTCGGGGCCGGCTTGCAACGGGACGACGCTGTCCGCGAGCGCAGCCAGTGGCGAGTTCTCGGCGTTGACCAACGCCACCACGCGCGCGCCGGCATTGCGTGCGGCTTTTGCGCTGCGCAACAAATCGGGGCTCGCGCCCGACTGCGAGATGACAAGGTACAACGCGCCGGTGAGCCGCAGCGGTACCGCGTAGATCGACTCGACCGACGGTGACGCCGATGCGGTTACGCAGCCGGTTTGCGTCTCGATGACGTACTTGGCGTAGGTCGCCGCGTGATCGGAACTGCCGCGCGCGCAGGTTACGACGAACGGCGGTGCATCGTCGCGCAATGCAGCAGCAAGTTCGCGCACGACTGCGTCATTGCGCTCGATTTGTCTTGCCACGGTGTCGGCCGCATCGGCGGCTTCCCGATACAGCGCAGTGGATTCGGGCGGTATGTCGCGTGGTCGCGTGGTGGACATGTTATTGCCGGGGCCGCGGCGGGGCGGTCGAACCGCGCACCACCAGCTCGGGGCTGAAGCCTTCGTTGTGCACCGTGCTTTCACCGTCATCGCGCAACCGTGCAATCAGCAGCCGCGTGGCGTGACGTGCGATCTCGGCCGTGGCCTGACGTGCGGTGGTCAACGCAGGCCAGGATTGCTTGGAAAACGGGCTGTCTTCGAAGCCTGCGATGGACAAGTCGTAGGGCACGTCCATGCCCGCGGCGCGTGCCGCCGCCAGCACGCCGGCGGCGATTTCGTCATTCGAGCCAAAAATGGCGGTGGGAGGTCGTTTGAGGTTGAGCAGCCGGCGTGCACCGCGAAATCCGTCGTCGAACGAGAAATCGCCTTCGACGATGAGTTTCTTGTCTTGCGTGATGCCGTAATCGCGCAGGGCATCGGCATAACCCGCGAAGCGTTCCGGACTGGAACGGTGCTGCTTGCCGCCCCACAGGAATCCGATGCGCGTGTGGCCAAGCTGGATCAGGTGTTCGGTAATGTCGTAAGCGGCATCGCGATCGTCCACATACACGCAAGGCCAACCGTCGTCCGGATCCGCGGACGCCGACAGGATGCGCACCAGTCGCACCCCGGCTTCGTCGAGACGACGGATCAAGCGCGGGTTTTCCGACATCGGCGGCGCCAGCACCACGCCGGCGAGGCGCGCGTGCTCGACCAGATCGATCAGTTCCTGCGCGAGATGCGGCGCACGCGCGTTGCATGGATGTATCTGCAGCCCGAAGCCCATGTCGCGGCATTCCGACAGTGCGCCTTCCTGAACCGCGATGATGTAATAGGGGTTGGGGTTGTCGTAGACCAGACCGATTGCATAGGCGCGCGCACTGCGCAGGCTGCGCGCCGACAGGTCCGGGCGATAATCGAGTTGTTCGATGGCGCGCAGCACGCGCTCGCGGGTTTCCTCGCGCACCGAACCTTCGCGGTTGATGACGCGCGACACCGTTTTCAGCGAAACCCGGGCTTGCTTCGCGACGTCCCGGATGGTGGCGGTTCCCAATGGATGCTCCTTGAGTCATGATCGTGCGAACGGGTCACACGTGGTTCGCAACCGTTAGGCATCATGAAGCCGCGGTTGCAGAGTCGACCGCGCTTGTCAGTCCGGCTTGCCCGGCTTTGTGGCCCGACAATCCATAAAACAGAATGTAGAGGTAACCAGGCACCATCACCACCAGGAATGCCAACTGGAAGTTGATGACCTCTTCGAGGTGCACGAAGATCTGCGGGATCAGCGCGCCGCCCGCGATGCCCATGATCAACAGCGCCGAGGCGAACTCGGTGCGCTCGCCCAAGCCCTTGATGGCCAGCGGGAAGATCGCCGGCCACATCATCGCGTTGGCGAATCCCAGTGCCGCGACGAAGCCTACCGACAGGATGCCATGGGTCTGCCACGCACCGAACGCGAACAGCACGCCCAGTACCGCGGAGATTGCCAGGTAGCGTTGTTGCGATACGAAGTGTGGCGTCAAGCCGACGCCCGCCAGGTAGCCGATCAGCATCCCGACCATCACCCACGACGTCAGGTGCTTGGCCGTGTCCAGCGACAGCCCGGACGCCTGTCCGTAGATCACGATGCCGTCGCCGACCATCACTTCCATGCCTACATAAATGAACAGGCACGCCACTCCCAGCCACAGGTGCGGAAAGCTGAAGATGCTGCGCTTGCTTCCAGTGCCTTGTATCGCGTGGCGATTGCTCTCCGGCTTGATTTCCGGCAGCGAGGAAAACATCACCCATATTGCGAGCAGCACCAGCACCACCGCCATGACCCCATAAGGCACGACGGCGCGCGACACGAAAGCGTGCTGCAGCAGCGCGCGAG
The DNA here is from genome assembly GCA_036279455.1 of Rhodanobacteraceae bacterium. Classification (GTDB taxonomy): domain Bacteria; phylum Pseudomonadota; class Gammaproteobacteria; order Xanthomonadales; family Rhodanobacteraceae; genus 66-474. The sequence goes on from DASUJD010000046.1 coordinate 15,039, forward strand.
CCTGTGGCGAGGCGGCGTCGGTGATTTTGGCGGCATAGGCTGTGGCGCCGCTCAGAAGCAGGGCTCCGAAAACATACGGGGCCACCCCGCCGGCGAACTTGTTGCAGATTCCCATGATGGCTACGCGCTTGGCGCCACTCTCGATCGGACCGAGGATGCTCACGTACGGATTGGACGCGGTCTGCAACAGCGCAAGCCCGGCGCCGATGACGAAAAGCGCCACCAAGGCGCCCACATAGCTGTAGCCGCCCATGAACACGGCAAACAGGACAGAACCGATGGCCATGACCAGCAGGCCCAATGCCATGCCTTTCTTCATTCCGGTGCGCTTGAGCACGACGGCCGACGGCAGCGCGAGAAAGAAGTAGGACAAGTAGAACGCCATCGGGATGAGGAAGGCGCCGACATTGTCCACGTCGAACCCGACCTTCACGAACAGGATCAGCGATGAATTGAGCCAGGTGACGAACCCGAAGATGAAGAACAGGACGCCGATGATCGCCATCGACATCACGTAGTGCGAGGGCTGTGGGCGGATTGCTGTGGAGTTCATGGTTCAAGCCTGTACGTGCGTCGGCAGGGTGACGGATTCTGGGTTGACCCACGTTGTCATTTGAGTGTCCTGGGTCGAGTATCGCACGTCCTTGTTCCGAAAAAACAGGGGTCGGGTGGCGGGTCGAAATTGACGCGTTGCAGCATCACGACCCTTTGCCCGATGGCTTTCTCCATGGGATTTCATGCGCTCCGTATGCCTTCTGGTTATGGCTACACGCCATTCGCGAATTTGTTGCAATGCAAATTGACAACGTTGTCATTCATGACCACACTGGCGTCCGTCCATCGTTCCGAGAGCAGGATGAGCGTGCCGGTCAAACGCCTGAGTCAGCATGCAGGTGTTCATCCACAGCCTTTTCTGGCGGCGGACGTGGGCGGAACCCACGCGCGCGTTGCGCTGCTGCGTGCAGCGCATGGCGGCGACCGCGACATCGAGGTCTTGTCCTATCGCAAGTTCGCCTGCGCCGACTTCCCGGGTTTGTCGGAACTGCTGCGGGCATTCGTGGAGGACAATGCCGCGCTGCCGGTGAGGCGCTGCGTGATTGCGTGTGCCGGCCAGATCATCGACGACGGCATCGTCAATGACAATCTTGCATGGCGGGTCAGCCTGTCCCGGCTTCGCGACGCGCTGGCGTTCGAAGATGTGGCGGTGCTCAACGATTTCGAGGCGCTCGGTTATGCGCTCGACGACGTCAGAAGCACCGACAGCCTTTTGCTGTGCGGCCCCCAGTCGCACCCGAGCGGGCCGGCATTGGTAGTCGGACCGGGGACAGGATTGGGCGCGGCGGTGCGCCTGCCGGGACCGACCGGCGTGCGGGTGCTTGCAACCGAAGCCGGTCAGATGGATCTGGCGCCGGGCACCGCACGCGAGCGTGAGGTGCTGGCGCGCCTGGCGCCGGAAGGCGGTTACGTGCCCTACGAACGGATCCTGTCCGGGCCTGGCTTGTTCACCCTGTATTCGGCCCTGTGCGCACTGCGCGGGCAAGTGCCGCAAGTTTCCGCGCCGGAAGCCGTCACCGCCGCGGCCTGTGCCGGCAGCGATCCCGATGCCGTGGAGACGCTGGAAATTTTTTGCGCCGTGCTGGGCGGCTTCGTGGGCAACCTCGCCATGGCGTTCATGACGAACGGCGGCGTGTATCTGGCGGGTGGCGTGTTGCCGGGAATACGCAAGCTGCTGCAACGCAGCCACTTCGTCGATCGTTTTCTGGACAAGGGCGGCATGCGGGAATTCCTGTTGCGCGTGCCGGTACGCCTGATCGAACACGGCCGGCACGGGGTGCTGGGCGCGGCGCACTGGTATCTCGACAGGCAACTGCACGGAGCTGCGCGTGGCCGGGTCACTGGCGACGGGGCGGCGATGTAAGAGGCGTTGAAGAAAAAAACACATATCCGGGTGCTGCGGCATCCATCACTTCGCGAGCGAGAAGAGGGTACGTCATGAAATTCCGCAAAAGCATGCTTTCAGCGAGCATCGCGGCGGCATTGTTGTTCGCCGCCGCGGCACAGGCGCAGGGCACCTCGTCACAAAACCAGGCTCCCAAGACCGACAAGCAGGATACGCAAACGGCAACGGGCCAGCAGACGCAGACGACGACAAGCCAGAACACGAAGCCCGGGACGAACGAGACTCCGCAACAGTTGGGAGCCATCCAGGTGGTCGGCATTCGCGCGGCCCAGGCACTTTCGCTTGAAACCAAACGCGCGGCCAATTCGCAGGTCGAGGTGGTGTCCGCCGTGGATATCGGCAAGTTGCCGGCCAAGAACGTGGCCGACACGATCGCCCAGCTCCCGGGTTTGAACATCGCAGACGCGGCCGGTGCGGAAGGCGGCTTCGACGAAGCCGATCGTGCCAGCATCCGCGGCAGCGCACCGTCGCTTACATTGACCACGATCGATGGCCACGCGGTCGGATCCGGTGACTGGTTCATCCTGGGCAGCGGCGGCACGCGCAGCGTCAGCTACTCCATGCTGCCTTCGGAAATCGTCAACCAGGTCGTGGTGCACATGACGCCGGAAGCGAAGCTGCTGGAAGGCGGCGCTGCCGGCACGATCGACATCATCACGCGCAAACCGCTGGACTTCAGCAAGCCGTTTTCGGCAGAAGCCAGCCTGGGTGCGGCGTATGCCGACCTGCCGGGCAAGACCAAGCCGCAGTTCAACGGCCTGATCAACTGGAAGAATGCCTCCAACACGTTCGGCGTGATGGTGCAGGCATTCTATGAAGAACGTGCGTTGCAGCGCGATGGCCAGGAACTCCTCGGCTATTCCTACATTCCGGCCGGTTCGGCGGCGGCGACATCACTGGGCTTGTCCGCCGCCACGCCCGGCAGCGCGAGCACCGGCGTGTTCTTTCCCAACCTGCCCGGCGCGGCACTGTTCACGCAGACGCGCAAGCGCAAGGGCGGAATGATCGACCTGCAATGGAGGGCGGCCGAAAACCTGACGTTCAACCTCGATGCCTTCTATTCCAAGCTGGACGCCACCGACTACAACCGCAACTACATGCTGCGCACGCGCGACCAGCTTTCCAAGCAGGCCGTGACCGGCACCATCCAGGGAAATGTCCTCACCAGCGCCAGCCTGCCTGGCGACCCCACGATTTCGCAGGGCATTTACGACATGATCTCGCGCCCGGGTGAGAGCGAATCCAGCCAGTTCCTCACCCTCGATGCGGACTGGCAGGCCAGCGAAAACCTGGGCTTCAAGTTCCAGGCCGGCACCACCAAGGGCAAGGGCAACACCCCGATCCAGGACGTGATGGAGATGGACACGGGCTATGGCGCGACCGCGAGCTATTCGATGAACGGTCTCGGCCAGCCGATCAATTGGGCGATGAACACCGACAACAATGCTTTCAATCCTGCCGTCGCCGGGTTGGATTGGATCTTCGGCGACCAGGACGTGCATGTGGTCGACAAGGAACGCTGGTTCCAGGCCGACGGCGAATACGACTTCGACAATGCCGGCCCATTGTCCTCGCTGCAGTTCGGCGCGCGTTACGCCAAGCACGACCACAACAGTCCGACGGCGGTCGCGCAGGGCCCGAACTTCGCGACGCCTGTGCAGTTCGGCCAGAACTCCACCATCTATCCCTCCGCCGGTGGCAACTACCCGAGCGACTTCGCCAGTGACCTCGGCGTCGGCCAGATGCCGTCCGATATCTGGTACTGGACGCCCGGCCAGCTTTCCGCGCTGGATGCGGCGTACGCCAATCGCGCGGTGACCGGCGACACCAGTTCGCGCTTCTATCCCAACGACATCTACTCGATGTCGGAAAAGAACAGCGCCGCGTATGTGCAGGTGAACTTCGTTGGCGATCGCTGGAGCGCCAATGCGGGCCTGCGCTATGTCAGCACCGACGAGAACATCGGCTACACCAGCCCCGGCATCCAGGAAGCCTATTTCACGGGGCCGATCCTGAACTCTGCGTTCTATCCCTCCGGTTGGTACTGGAACTACTACAAGCATCATTACGGCAAGGTGTTGCCGAGCTTCAACGTGAAGTTCGACCTGAATCAGGACGGCAGCCTGCTGACGCGCTTCTCCGCGTCGCAGACGCTGACCCGCCAGGACTACAACCAGCTGGCCGGCTTCCTCAGCCTGACCGACCCGAAGACGCAGGACGCAACCGGCGCGGGCAGCGGGCCCAATCCGCGTCTGAAGCCGATCCTCTCGACCAATTTCAGCGCGTCGCTGGAATGGTATTTCGCCCAGCGCGGCCTGCTTTCGGCCAGCCTGTACGAAATGGATTTGCACAACTACTACGACTACGGCTCGACGACCGGCACCTACCTCAACAACTACCTGACCTACAACAACGCGACCAACCCGACCGGCACGCCGATCTACAGCCAGTATCTGGTCAGCATCCCGGTCAACGTGGACGCGGTGCTCAAGGGCGTGTCGTTGAGCTACATCCAGCCGATCGGCAAGAATTTCGGCTTCCAGCTCAACTACACCTACGCCAACGGCCATTCCACCGGCGGTACATTTCTGTACAACCCCGACGGAACCCAGGGAAACAGTGTTTCGGCAGGCAGTCGTCCGTTGTTCGGCACCTCGAAGAACACCGTCAACGCGTCGGTTTTCTACGAGAGCGGGCAGTGGAACGCCCGTGTCAACTACACCTACCGTTCCAAGTTCTACGACGGCGTGATGACCAATTCGGGGGCCGGGATGCCGCTGCTGCCCTACTGGCAGTCAGGCCAGGGCTACCTGTCTTTCTCGGCGGGCTACAAGCTCAACGAGCACCTGAGCTTCTCGTTCGATGCCATGAACCTCAACAACCCGAAGTTGCGTTACTTCATCCACGGTTCGCAGGCAGGCCTGGGCTTCGACACGGCGCCGGAAGCCTTTTACGTGAACGGTCGCCAGTACTACCTCACCCTGAACTGGAAGCTCTGAACCGGCTGCATCAGGGCAAGTCACGGAACTCGTTTCCAGCGTTGCGGGCCGGTGCGGAATGCCGGCCCGTTTTTTATCCGGAACCGTCATACAGGCTGTCGACCGCAGGGCGGACGACGTCCGTCGCATTCACGAAAACCCCTCTCCCTTTGGGAGAGGGGCAGGGGTGAGGGTCCGTTCTTGCGAGAGGCTGAATCTCGCGCGAACCCGAACCCTCACCCGGCGCTGCGCGCCACCCTCTCCCGGAGGGAGAGGGATCTCGGCGGCGACAATGGTGGCTTGCGGGGATTCCGAGCGCTTCACAGGTGCTGGCGCGCGCCTTGCTTCAACTCTTCCATGATTTCCTTCGTGAGCGGACCGAGCACGCCCCTTCGGTGTTCGGGGATATGCGCGGCAGGATCGGCGTCACCGAATACGAAGTAATCCAGAATGTCGCGCCATGCCGCCCGTTCGGCCGGCGGCAGTGCCCGGAACGCAAGCAGGCAGTGGTACAACGCCGCGCGTCCATGGCCGGTGTGGAAGCCGGGAATGGTGACGGGATTCCACCAGTAGTTCACCAGTGCGTTGAGCGGCTGGAGCGATTCCACGTGATGCCACCACAAAGGCGGGATGTAGATGGCATCGCCCGCAGACAGCTCGGCAACCTGGGCCTCGGCGAGCGCGAGTTTCAGACGCGGGTAGCGCGGGTCATCCGGTCGGTCGAGCCGGGCGAGGCTGATCGCCGCGCCGGTTGGCGCGAAATCCAGCGGACCCACGTAGAGATTGGGCAGCTGATCCGGCGGGAACAGCGTGAAGCGACGTGCGCCGCATATCACGCACGCAATGTTCTGCTGTGAGTCGAAATGCGCAGGGGTCGTGGTGCGGTTGCCCATCCACAGACGCGGCTCCACGCGCGGGTCCAGAAAGGGCAATGAATGGTCCGCCAGCAGACCCGGCAGGCAACTGCGGAGGGGCACACTCTGGATCACCAGTCCGGGTGCCTGCTCACGCCGGCTGTAGCTTGCCAGCCTTTTCAGGCCGAGTGTCAGCGGAACCTTGAAATGCTGGTAGTTGAAATCGCGAAGATCCGGCGTGTAGCCGATGATGCCTTCGGCTTCCGGCGCGATCATCAGCGTGGTCACGTCGGTTCCGTTGTCGAGTTCCGCGATCCGTTGCGCGAATGCCGTTTCCGATCGCAGCGCCAGCTTCACGATGGGCCAGTTCCGAACCAGCCCCCGGATCACCAGCGGTCGGGCGTTCTCGGCAATCTCGGCAACATCCAACGCGCCCGGACCGCCGGAATATTCTTCGATCGGGGCGGCTGATGGAGTTGAAGATTCAGGGGCATTCATGGGTCAATAGAAATACACCTGCAACGACCGTTCCGGTTTGGGCTGGATAGCCTCGAGGAAGCTGCGATGGTCGGGGAAATTCATCGCGCTGCGCTCGATCAGGTTGTCGATTTCGGTCAAGTCGTATTTCGCTTCTTGCGGAGTGGCTGGCCGCATCGCGCGGTCATCCGGGAACAGGCCGACGCCCGCCAGCAGGCTGTACCAGGACATCACGGGATAGCCGCGGCCGAATTTCCCTTCGGTGATGCCGCCGGCGATGGAGCGGCTTGCCAACCAGGTGCGGAGCAACTTCTGCAGCGGCGCCGACAGATTCGTGTTGGCGGCGTTGGCGCGCCAGTAATCGGTATCGCCGCGCGTATTGGTCTTGTAATGGGTGACGATGTAATCGCGCGTACCCTCGACCTGCGAATTGAGCGTGTCGTTGAAGCGCGTGCGCACCGCCTCGCCAATGTCACCTTTTTCGAATGCGGCCACCAGCATGGTGGCGGTGCGCTGCGCGAACAGCAGCGTGGTGGCTTCGAGCGGCTCGATGAAACCCTGGGCCAGCCCATTGGCCACGCAGTTCCGGTTCCATGCTTGTGCCACGCGGCCCGAGCGGAACTTGAGATGGCGTGCCGGGGCGTCGTCATCGTCCTTCAACCCAAGGTGCTCACGCAGGTCCCGCTCTGCCTCGTCGGGTGCGCAGAAATCGGTGCTGTAGACGTAGCCGTGACCGTAACGATGGGTCAACGGGATCTTCCACGCCCAGCCGTTGCGCAGTGCCGTGGAAATGGTCTGCGGCATGATCGGCCCTTCGTGGGGTCTGTTGATGACCACGGCGGCATCATTGAAAAGGTTCTCCTTGAACGACACGAAAGGCGTTCCCAACGCCTTGCCGCTCAGAAGCGATGCGAAACCGGTGCAATCGACGAAGAAATCGCCGGCCAATGACGTGCCGCCCTCGATGCGCAATGAAGCGATGTCCCCCGACTCGCTCAACTGCACTTCGGCGACGTGCCCGACATGGTGATCGACGCCCGCTTCGACCGCCTTCCTTTGCAGGAACGCGCCCAGCAGCATGGAGTCGAAGTGGAAGCCGTACCAGACATCGAACGGAAAGCTGCGTGGCGCCCGCGGCGCCTGGCAACGACTGGCAAGGCGCGCGGAAATGAAATAGCGATTCGGGTGCGCGTCCACGTCGGCGCCGTTCAACCGGGCCTGCACGCTGTCGATGAAAGGCGCCATCGTGATGTTGTCGAGCATCGACGCGAATGCGTGGAAATAGCTTTCGTAACCCTTGCGCGTCGACCACCCGTCGAAGGTGATTCCGGCCTTGTAGGTGGCGTGGCAGGCCGGCATCCATTCCCGTTCCTCGATTCCCACGCTTTCGAACAGCCCGCGCAGCCACGGGGTGGAACCTTCGCCGACGCCGATTGCATCGACGCGCGGCGACTCCAGCAGGGTGACTTTCAAACGTGGCCCGTAAGCGGACCTGGCCAGCAAAAGTGCGGTCATCCATCCGGCGGTGCCGCCGCCCACGATGACGACATGGTTGACCGGTGGTTCGGCGTCGGTGCGGGTGCCCGGTCGCGCCGCAGTGATGTTGCGGTTGAATACCGTAGCTGTCGCGCAATCCATCGACGTCCGCCCCGTCTGTACAACGCACAGTATCTTACAACCAGCGTACGCCGCCCATTCGCGGGCGTGGAGCGTCGCTGGTAGTGGCGCGTCGCAATGTGTGCAGCCAGCCGGCTGCTCGTCGGGTCAGCCCGGGGGTTCCAGCGCGCGCTGGATCGACTCCAGCCGTTCTCCGCGGGTTTCCACGCCGCCGCGCCACAGCATCAGGCAAGTCAACAACAAGGGAACGGCAATGATCAGGGTCGACCATGTGAAATTGCCGAACCATCCGGCAACGCCCATCCCCGCTCCCAGGATGCCGCCGGCCTTGGTTCCCGCCGCAACAAGCCCGGTGCCGGTGCCTCGCACATGCACAGGGTAGATCTCGGTGGCGTACGGAAGCATCGTCGCGATGACACCGCTGATTGCAATCAGCAGCAACGCGATCGCAGCCATCGCCATTGGCGTGTTGCGAATGTTGTACAGGTCCATCACCGCGAATGCGCCAAGGCCCAGAACCATCAAGGTCGCAAACAGCATCAATGATTTGAAACTGCTCCAGCATTGATACATCCAGGCCGCCGCCGCGGCGCCGGGCGTTGCAAGAAGTGCCGACTGGGCGATGAGTTTTCCCGCTGCGCGAGTCGCCAGGCCCAGCTTGTGCAGGTTGGTCGGCAGCCACAACACGAACCCGAAGTTCGTCACCCCCCAGGCCAACCCGCACAGAACCAATGCGATGGTGACGTTTGCGTACTGGCCGCGAAACAACTGCCCGACTCTCCGCGCCGATGGCACCCGCGCAAGGCCCGGCGCGTCCCGGCCCGTGGTCATGGAGTACCGGCTTCCGGCAAACCGCGCCATGGTTGCATGCGCCTGCTGGAGCAGGCCGGCGCTCGCGAGGAAACGTGGCGACTCGGGGATGTAACGGTTGAGCAATACGATCGCAGCACCGGTCGGCAGGTTCAGCAGCCACAGGATGCGCCAGCTGAAGTGCGGTTCGAGCAGGGCGGCGGCGCCGGATGCCGCAAGGTAGCCAGCCGACGCTCCGATTCCGCCCAATGCCACCAGCAGCCACGCCCGGTGCCGCGCGGGCACGATTTCCGCCATCAACGTGAATACGACAGGCAGCATGCCGCCTGCGGCTGCGCCCATGACGAAGCACATGGCGAGATTCCCGCGAAACGACGGCATGGTTCCGCAGGTTGCCGTGCCCATGAACAGGATCGATGACAACAGGATCGTCGAGCGCCGTCCGGACACATCGGCCAGTCGTCCCCAGATCACCGATCCCGCGGCAGTGCCGATCAGCGCGGACAGCGCCAGATAGCCGGCGGTGGACGCTCCGAGTCCGTACTCGCGCGCCATGTCCGGCATCACGAACGCAATCGATGCGGGTTTCATCACGTCGATGGTGAGTGCGATGGCGAGCACGCATGCCAGCTTGGCGTGTTCGATATTCAATGGCGCGCTGTCGACGACACGAAAGGACACACCGGCTGATGCAACGTGAGTGGTTTTGCGCAACCGTGCAAGCGGCGGCATCAACCCGTATGCCGCCAGCAACGCACCCACGATGACCGTCGCCATGCCGGCTTGCATCCACCCGCCCATGTGCATGCCGGACAGATGAAAGTGCATCGGCGCCGCGCGCATATACGGCGGCAAATGCAGGCATACGCCGATGAATACGGCCAGGCATCCAAGTCGGAAAGCCCAAATGCGACGGGAGCTGAGCAGCTGCATCCGTACCGATCCGGTCGTCAGCAAGGAAATGCAAGCTTAGCGACAACCCCGTAGCGTTGTGCAGCGTCCGGGGCAACCACGCAATTTTGCAGCGCTGCCCCTGCCGGCTTTTCCACCGCTCGGGTCGCGTTTCGATAGAATCAGGTTCGTTGACCGGGCGAGATCAGATCTGCATGCCATCAGTCCTCCGCACCGAAGTCATCCGTGCGCGAGCCTGTTCACTGATCCTCGCCGCCGCGATGTTGTTTGCCGCGGGCGCGGCAGTGGCCGCCACGACGGTTCCCGCCTGGGCGCTGTTGCCGCAACCGGCTGAAATGCATCCTGCCGGGCACGGTTTCGTTGCAGTGGCCGATGGCGATCGCGTGCTGGTGGAAGCATCGGGGAACAAGCAGGTACTCACCATCGTGCGGCGGTTTGCGACACTGGTCGGTACCACAAGCGGCCTGAAACTGAACGTGGCAACCGGGGCGGACAAGCGTGCGCCCGCCACGATCGTGTTCCGCCTGGACCGTCATGCCGATGTGCCGGATGCTGCGGCTTATCGCATCGCAATCGGCGATGGTCGCATCGTCGTCACCGCACGCACACCACGCGGGCTGTTCTACGGCGGCGTCACCGTGTGGCAATTGCTGACGCCCGGTGGCGCCAGCCACGGTCCGGTGCGCGTCGCCGACGGCAGCATTGCCGACCATCCGCGTTTTGCATGGCGCGGCCTGATGCTGGATTCGGCACGACATTTCCAGAGTGTCGCCGATATCAAAAAGCTGCTCGACTGGATGTCGCTGCACAAATTGAACGTGCTGCACTGGCACCTGACCGACGATCAGGGCTGGCGCCTGCAGATTCCGAAGCATCCGAAGCTCACCCAAATCGGAGCCTGCCGCAAGGCGGTCGGCCCGGATGCGGCATTGACCGGGGGACCGGATAAACCGTATTGCGGGTTCTACACCGATGCCGAGGTGCGCGGGATCGTGCATTACGCTGCCGTGCGCTTCATCGCCGTGGTGCCGGAAATCGACGTTCCGGGTCATTCGCAAGCGGCCATCGCGGCATATCCGTGGCTGGGCGTCAGCGGCAAGCGACCGCCGGTATCGAGCGACTGGGGCGTCAATACGTGGCTTTTGCGCCCCGACGCCCGCACGCTCAAATTCGTCGACGACGTGATGGATGAAGTGATGAAGCTGTTCCCGTCGAAATACATCCACATCGGCGGTGACGAGGCGGCCAAGGATCAGTGGAAGGCTTCGCCCGCGGTGCGCGCGCGCATGCGAGAACTCGGCTTCTCGAACATGGACCAGTTGCAGGGCTGGTTCACTACGCAAGTTGCGGATTACCTGGCCTCACACGGACGCACCGCGGTCGGCTGGGATGAAATCCTGAAGGGCAAGATTCCGGCATCCGCAGTGGTGATGTCGTGGCACACCCCGGGCGGCGCGCTGCAGGCGGTCGAGCAGGGCCATGACGTGGTGATGGCCACGTCGCCGACTCTCTACCTCGACCATTACCAATCCGACCTGCACGATGAGCCGCCGGGTCGCCCGGACGTGGAGTCGCTGAAAGATGTCTACGATTTCGATCCGGTTCCGAAGGGAGCAACCGCAGCGCAGGCGCAACGCATACTCGGCGTGCAGGCCAACCTGTGGACCGAATACATGCCCACCTTCGCGCGCGTGCAGGATGCCGTGTTCCCGCGCATCGCCGCGCTGTCGGAAGTTGCGTGGTCGCCTGCACCCACCCACGACTGGCGTGGCTTTCTCGAACGCATGCCTGCGCAACTGGTGCGCTACCGTGCACTCGGCATCCACTACGCGGACAGTGCGTTTGCGCCCGCCTTCAGGCTGAAGATAGGCGCGAAGGGAACCATCGATGTCGCGTTGTCGAACCAGTCCGGCGTTGGCGCCATCCGCTATACCACCGACGGCGCCGCACCGACCGCAGCTTCAACGCGTTACACCCGACCTTTGGCATTTCCGGCGAGCCCGTCAACGCTCTTGCGGGCGGCAACGTTCGCATCGAATGGCTTTGAACTGGCTGCGCCGCGTGCACAAACGGTCGATGCGGCGGCCTTGTTGACGCGCGACAGCGATCAGCTCGACTCCTGCGGGAACCAGCTGGTGCTGCGTCTGGAAGACGATCGCCCGTTGCGCGGCAAGCGCCCGGTTTATCGCGTCGATATCGAGAACATGTGCTGGCGGTGGAAAGCCGCGCCGCTGGACGGCGTCAAGCAGATCGCGTTGACGTTCGGCAATCTGCCCTGGATTTTCGAATTGTGGACCGACAATGCCAAGGTGGTCGTGCGGCCGAAGGCGACGCCGGCGGGCGAATTCCAGATTCACCTCGATTCCTGCAAGGGCCCGTTGCTGGCCACGCTGCCGCTTGCGCCCGCGACCCACAGCATGTTGCAGACCGCGCTGACTGCGGCGATACCACCGACGCGCGGCAACCATGCTCTGTGCATGTTCACCACCGGTGATCCACGCGATGGTTTGTGGGCAATCGGCAACGTCAAGCTGCTGCGACACTGACGCGCATGCTGGGATGCCCAGCTTTGCACCGACATTGAAGGATGCGCATTGCCGTTAAAGCCGCGGTCAATGTTCGACGTTCGCATCAAGGGACCGCGTCGCGACGTTCCATCCGCTGACGCGCACCATCGGTCGGGTTTGCTGACCAGTCGCGACGGGATAGCGCGCGGTCAATTGCATGGATTCTCCCGGCCACAGGGTGACGTCGTTGCTGCTCCAATAGACGGGCAGGATCGCCTTGCCATCGGCGCCGTGCCGGATGGACAAGTGGATGAACAGCGCCATCGCCGCGGAATTCCCGGGATTGCTCAAGGCGACGGTCGTGACCGCGGTATCGCCGTCACGATGCGTGGAAACCTTGGCCCGGACTGCAACCGAAGGCAGGCTTTGCAGGGCGCTCAGATCGGCATAGCGGCTTACGGGCGTCGTATACCCATCCGACTTGTCCCACTCCAGCTCGTCCGGGCGATCGGGAAGCCAATACACATTGCGGCTGACATCGTGACCGTCACGTGCGAGCGTCAGTTCGACAAACCAGGTGCTCGACGGATTTTTCGGCGCCGGGATGGTCAGCAGTGTTGCCGCATGATTCGCCTCGATGCTTGCCCTGGTCACCGCATGTTCGTAGAGCACCCGGCCATCCAGGCCGCGGATGCGTATGCGTGCCGTGAGGTCGGCAACGTTGTGGCGCGTGTGATTGACCAGCAAGACCGCGCGATCGACCGGGTCGTACTGGATGTGCAAAGGTTCATTGGCCTTCTGCGCACCGTAGTACGCGCCGGCGGGTTCGAGCCCGTAGGTGAACAAATGCCAGTGCAGCGACGGCCAGGCGCTGTTGAGCATCCAGTAGATGATGCCGGTTGCCGGATCGGGTGCATCCATGCGCGCATCGTAGGCTTCGAATTGCGCACGTGCGTTCGCGTAATTGGCGAGTTGTGCCTTGGCGACGTAATCGGCCAGGTTTTCGGGTTTGCCGTAGCGATGTGCGAGCGCGGTATCAAAGCGCCCGAGGGTGGAAAGCCTTGACCATCCGGGCGTGGAGTGGAACTGGTGGGCGCCGTAGTCCTGCCACAGCGCCGTCCGGGCGCTTGCCGTCAACATCGACTTCACGCTTTCCAGGTTCGGGATGTCAATGCCCGCGCTGGCTTCGGAATTGAAGCCGAACGCCGCGCCCGCCTTGTGGCCGTACCAGTAATCCGGTGGCACCCACGCGTACGGCCCGCTCATCTTCATGCCGGATGGCCCGATCGGCTTGGTGGTGGCGTCGCTTGCCGCAGCGATGATCGGGTCAGGCCAACCTGCGGACTCGAGCGCATCGACGTAGCTCGCCGCCACCTCGGGCGGAGGTGCGTTGTCGCTGCCGATCAGGAATGCGATGACCGATGGATGATCGCGCAGCAAACGCGCCTCGCTCGACATCGATGCTTCGGCGATCCCGTGATCCCGGGCGTCCCACGGCTCCCCGCCCGTGCCGGAACCGGCTTCCCATTTGCTGCAACATTCCCAACCGGCCAGCACCAGGATCCCGTCGCGGTCGGCGCGTTCAAAAAAATCCTGACGCTCGAGCTTTCCTTCCAGTCGGATCGTGTTCAGGCCCAGGTTGAGCATGTAGCGAAACGCCTGCGCGAGTCGCCGCGGATCGTCGCGCAGGAACATGTCGGGCGCCCAGCCGCCGCCACGGATCAGCAGCGGCATGCCGTTGATCACGAACTGACGGTAGCCCTGCCTGGTCAAATGCGAGGTGACGCTGCGGATGCCGAAAGCGACGTTCGCACGGTCGGACAAGTCGTCCTGCGTCTTCACGGCAAGTCGCAGGTGGTAGAGCGGTTGTCCGCCCATTCCGGCGGGCCACCATACGCGCGGATGATCGATGGCAAGAGCGGGGTCGGCTTTTCGATCGAACGTCACGGCACGCGTTTGATGGGGATCCAGGCGGATGCTTCGCCCGAGCTGTACGCCTGCCACGTTTCCGCCCAGCACGGCGGTCTGTGCGACATCGGTATCATTTCGCAGCTTGGCGTGGATCGTCAGCGTGGCGCGATCGAGTGCGGGAACTGAAAGGTCGGCGGTCACGTATACGTCGTGCAACGACACTGGGCCCGAACGCACGATGTCGACGTCGCGCCAGATTCCCATGTTGTGATCGGGTGGCGCCGGGTTCCAGTCAATCCAGCTTAGCGACAAGTCACGATTCGGATTGGCCGGATAAACCTTGATGGCCAGTACGTTCGTTCCGTTGTGGACGTACTTGCCTGCATCCAGCGAGTGCACGGCGTAGGCGCCTGCAATCTCGTCGCGACTCGCCAACCGCACGCCGTTGAGCCATACATCCGCGCCCGGGATGATGCCCTTGATGACGATGAACGTGTGCAGCTTGTCGGCATCGGACAAACGGAATGTGGTGCGATACCACCAGGGAATGTCGAAATGCTCGAAATTGACCCTGCGCAATTTGTCGCCGGTGAACACGCCCGAAAAGCGTCCATTCTGGATCAGGCCCGCAAACACGGTCGAGCGTGGCTTGACCGGATACCAGCCTTTGGCCGTGAAATTTTGCGATGAGATCACCTTGCCGCTTTGCTGCGCCTTCGCCGTCCACTGCATCGACCATCCGCTGATTGCAGTCGAAGTGCCGGCGCCACCGATCATGGTGGTTATTACGGCGGGTTTTGCGTCCGTTGCCGATGCGGTGGCAACAGCGGATAGCAGCAATACGAGCGCTGTAGATATCGGGAAAAACCGGAAAAGGCGTTTCATTCTGGATAATGCCTTGATGCAACCGAAGTCCATGGCATAACATGCCACGCGTTGCGCAACGAGAACCAGCACAGTATACAAATGCCCAATTGCGTTCAATGACGACCAGCGAAACAACCTCCCGTGGATCGCAAAGCTTCCACCGCACATTGGGGCTTTTCCCGGCGACCGCGGTCAACATGTCGCAGATGTGCGGCATCGGGCCGTTCATCACCATTCCGTTGATCGTCGCAGCGATGGGCGGTCCGCAGGCTGTGGTCGGCTGGGTAGCCGGGGCGGTCCTGGCCATCGCAGACGGCCTGGTCTGGGCCGAGCTGGGCGCCGCGTTGCCCGGCGCCGGCGGCACCTATCTGTACCTGCGGGAAGCATTCGGTTCACGCAGCGGCAAGTTGATGCCGTTCCTGTTCGTCTGGACGGCGATGCTGTTCATCCCACTCGTCATGTCCACGGGCGTGGTCGGCCTGGTGCAATATCTCGGCTATTTCTTCCCGGGCATGAGCTGGCCGCTGCAGCATTTTCTGGATATCGTCATTACCGGGCTTGTCATCATCCTTTTGTATCGCCGGATCGAATCGATTCGCTGGATAACCACGGGATTGTGGATCGTGATGCTGGCAAGCCTCGCCATGGTGATTTTCGCCAGTTTCAGCCATTTTCATGCGGATTATGCATTCACGTATCCGAAAGATGCGTGGAGTGGCAACAAGTTGTTCGTGGGTCTCGGCGCCGGGCTTGTTCTGGCCGCCTACGATTACATGGGTTATGGAACCAGTGCCTACATCGGTGATGAACTGCGTGATCCCGGACGCGTGATTCCGCGTTCGATCATCTACGCGATTGTCGCCATGATGTTGCTCTATCTCGCATTGCAAATCGGGGTACTGGGTACGGTTCCGTGGCAGACGATTGCGCATTCGGATTCGATCGGATCGCTGGTGGTCCGGCAAAACTGGGGTGTGGTTGCGGCGGACACCGCGACCGGGCTGATTCTGGTGGCAGCATTTGCGTCCGTGTATACGGGCTTGCTGGGCGGCTCGCGGGTGCCGTACTACGCCGCCAGGGATCAGGTGTTCTTTCCGGTTTTCGGGCGCCTGCACAAGCGGCATGGTTTCCCGCATGTCGCGCTGCTGGCGATGGGAGTCATCACCGCTGCCGCGACGTTCTTCGATCTGGGCGAGATCATCAACATGCTGGTTGCCGCCGCGGTCATCGTGCAGTCGCTCGCACAGATTGCCGCGCTCGTCCTGTTGCGGCGGGATCGTCCGAACATGCCACGCCCTTACCGGCAATGGCTGTATCCGGTACCGTGCATCGTCGCCGCGGTGGGCTGGATCTACCTTTACTGGTCGGCGTCAGGCCTTTCGCAGATCCTGTCCGGTGCATGGATCGTCGCCGGACTCATCGCCTTCCTTGTCTGGGCGAAGATCAATGCTGCGTGGCCGTTCCGCGCCCATGAACCGGTACGCGATGCCTGAATCAGGGGATGCGTATCAACCTTTCAGCAATCCGACATTGCGGCCGACCTTGGTGAACGCCGCAATCGCGCGGTCGAGGTGTTCGCGGGTGTGCGCGGCACACATCTGGGTGCGGATACGGGCCTTGCCTTCCGGCACCACCGGAAAAAAGAAACCGATCGCGTAGATGCCTTCGTCCAGCAGGCCTGCCGCCAGCGCCTGCGCAAGCTTGGCGTCGTGGGTCATCACTGGCACGATCGGATGGTTGCCGGGCTTGATTTCGAAGCCGGCCTTGGTCATCGCGTCGCGGAAATACTTCGTGTTCGCGGCAAGTTTCTCGCGCAACTCGCCGGCCTCGTCCAGCATTTTCAGTACTTCGATCGACGCCGAGACCAGCGCCGGTGGCAGCGAGTTCGAAAACAGGTACGGCCGCGAACGCTGGCGCAGCATG
Organism: Rhodanobacteraceae bacterium; assembly: GCA_036279455.1. Lineage (GTDB taxonomy): Bacteria > Pseudomonadota > Gammaproteobacteria > Xanthomonadales > Rhodanobacteraceae > 66-474. The sequence continues at coordinate 31,855 of DASUJD010000046.1, forward strand.
TCGATGATCTCCTTGCGCCCGGTGGTGAAGCCGCCCACCGCGCCGCCCAGCGCCTTACCCAGCGTGCCGGTGAAGATGTCGATCTTGTCCAGCACGCCGTGCACTTCGGCCGAGCCGCGCCCGGTCTTGCCGATGAAGCCCGTCGCGTGGCATTCGTCGATGTGCACCAGCGCGTTGTACTGCTTCGCCAGCGCGGTGATCTTGTCCAGCGGGGCGACAACGCCGTCCATGGAAAAGACACCGTCGGACGAAATCAGCTTGGTGCGTGCGCCCGCCGCATCGGCCGCCTGCAACTGCTTTTCCAGGTCTGCAACTTCGCCGTTGGCGTAGCGAAAACGCTTGGCCTTGCACAGACGAATGCCGTCGATGATCGAGGCATGGTTCAGCGCGTCGGAAACGATCGCGTCGTTCTCGCCCAGCAGCGGTTCGAACAGGCCGCCGTTGGCATCGAAGCACGCGGCGTACAGGATCGCGTCGTCGGTGCCGAAGAACTTCGCAATGTCGCCTTCGAGTTGCTTGTGCAGGTCCTGGGTGCCGCAGATGAAGCGCACCGAAGCCATCCCGAAGCCGTGCGTATCGAGCGCCTTCTTCGCTGCTTCGATCAGGCGCGGGTGATCGGCAAGGCCGAGGTAGTTGTTGGCGCAGAAGTTCAGCACCTTGCGGCCGTCGGCCAGCGTGATCTCGGCCGATTGCGGCGAGGTGATGATGCGTTCTTCCTTGTACAGGCCAGAGTCACGGATGGATTCGAGTTCTTCGTGAAGGCGTTCTTGCGCGGCGTAGGTCATGGCGGGCTCACTTGGAGGTGTTCGTCGGGGCGGCCGGCATCGGCTGCGTGCCGGGCCATTTCGCCTTGTCGGGGCCGATCAGCGGCGTGTAGGCGGAGTCGAGCAGTTGTTCGTTGTGGCCGAAATTCTTCAGTTCCACCACGCATATGGCTGCCGCAGCCGGTTTCAGGAATTGGCTGCGGAACAGACTGAAAGCCTGCTGATAGAAATGCTGGTATCCGTAGGCTTGTGCAATACGCTGCGCCTGCTCGAAGGGCATGTGCGAGAGCGCCTGCGTGGCGATGGCGGTCTGGTACGCCGCATCGACAAGGTTCACGGCGCCGGTACCTCCCCACTGGGGCCATTCGTAGCAGGGACGCGGCGCCAGGTTCTGGTTCTCCGTGGCGCTGCTCCGCAGGCGCGTGGTCATCCCGTGCAAACGTTCGGCATTCTTGCGCAACCCGGCGCGATTGGCGGCGAGCTCCGCGTGGATCGCGCGCACGGCTATTTCGACCGCGTTTTGCTGTTGGCGTTCGGTCACCCAGTTGTTGATCAACAGCGCCAGCAGGATACCGATCACCACCGCGATGACTTGCACGACGACGTCGCCGAGGTCGATCGCCCCGCGGCGCAGCCAACGGAATCGCCGGCGCGGACCCGGCGTGGGCGTTTCCTGGCTCACCAACTGCACACCACCTTGCCGCACTCGCCCGACGCCATCAGGTCGAAGCCCTGCTGGAAATCGTCGATTGCAAGCTGGTGGGTGAGCACCTTCTGCAGCGGAAAGCCGGTCAGCAGCATCTGGGTCATCTTGTACCAGGTCTCGTACATGCGCCGGCCGTAGATGCCGTGCAGGGTGAGGCCCTTGAAGATCACATTGTCCCAGTCGATGCCGGAACCATTCGGCAGGATGCCCAGCAGCGCGACCTTGCCGCCGTGGTACATCACGTCGAGCATGTCGTTGAAGGCGTGGATGTTGCCCGACATTTCCAGCCCCACATCGAAGCCTTCCATGTGCAGGTCACCCAGCACGTCGCGCAGCGGCTGGTTCTTGACGTTGACCACGCGTGTCGCACCCATCTCGGCCGCGAGCTTCAGGCGGTAGTCGTTGACGTCGGTGACGACCACGTTGCGCGCGCCGACATGCCGCGCGATGCCGGCGGCCATCACGCCGATCGGACCGGCACCGGTGATCAGCACGTCTTCACCGACCAGGTCGTATTCCAGCGCACAATGCGTGGCGTTGCCGAACGGGTCCAGGAACGCCGCCAGCGACGACGGGATCTGGTCGGGAATCGGCCACAGGTTCGATTGCGGCATTGCGACATACTGCGCGAATGCGCCGTTGCGGTTGACCCCGATGCCGATCGTGTGTGGGCACAACTGCGGCCGGCCGGCACGGCAGTTGCGGCACATGCCGCAGGTGATGTGGCCTTCGGCCGACACCCGCTGGCCTACGCGGTAACCGCGCACTTCGCTGCCCAGCGCGACGATCCTGCCGACGAATTCGTGCCCGATCACCAGGCCCGGCTTGATCACGCGTTGCGCCCATTGGTCCCAGTTGTAGATGTGCAGGTCGGTGCCGCAGATCGCGGTTTTCTCGACCTCGATCAGCACGTCGTTGTGGCCGTATTCCGGCACCGGCACCTCCTGCATCCAGATGCCCGTGTCAGCATCGCGCTTGACCAGCGCCCTCATCATGTTCGGCATGTCGGTGCCTTGTCCTGTTGAAATGCCGGACATTATAAGGCGCTGCCCCAGGAACGTGCCCGTACAATCCGCGAATGCCGAGCGTGGCCCACAGCATCGACCAGCGACCATCCGCGATATTCCTGATGGGGCCGACGGCGACGGGCAAGACTGCACTTGCCTGCGAACTGACGGATCATTTTCCACTCGAACTCGTCAGCGTTGATTCGGCACTGGTTTATCGCGGACTGGACATCGGCACGGCCAAGCCGGATGCGGAAACGTTGCGAAGGTACCCGCACGCGCTTGTCGACATCCGGGATCCGCTTGAACCCTACTCGGCCGCCATGTTCCGCACCGGCGCACTGGCCGCGATGCGCGACATCACCGCGCGCGGCAACACGCCGTTGCTGGTCGGAGGCACCGGCCTGTATTTCCGCACACTGGAACGCGGGATGTCGGTGATGCCTTCGGCGGATTCCGAACTGCGCAGGCGCCTGCATGGGGAAGCCGAGCGTCGCGGCTGGTCTTCACTCCACGCACGCCTGGCGACACTCGACCCGCAGGCCGCCGCACGCATCCGTCCCGGCGATTCCCAGCGCATCCAGCGCGCGCTGGAAGTCATCGCGTTGTCCGGCGACACGCTGACTGCGTTGCATGCGAGATCAAACCACACCCCGCGTCTGCCTTGGCGCGTTCTGAAACTGGCGCTGATTCCGTCCGATCGAAGCCGTTTGCGCGAGCGCATCCCGGATCGCTTCGATGCGATGCTTGCGGCCGGTTTTCTCGACGAAGTCAGGCGGCTGCGCGCGCGTGGCGATCTGCACGCCGATTTGCCGGCCCTGCGTGCGGTCGGTTATCGCCAGGCGTGGGAGTATCTGGATGGCAAGGATTCGAAAGAGGAATTCCGTGAACGCGCAATCCATGCGACGCGCCAGCTTGCCAAACGCCAGACCACCTGGCTGCGTGGCGACATGGATGCACGCGTTTTCGATCCGGGACGGCCCGATTGCTCGTCGTCGATCGCTGCGGCGATCGCACTGTTTCTGGGCGTAAAAGCCGTGTGAACGGCCAATTCAAGGCCGATTTGCGTTACCATTTGTACGGAGACGCCCGGATCGGCCATAACAATGTCGAAAAGCCAATCGTTGCAGGATCCGTTCTTGAATGCCTTGCGCCGTGACCGCATTCCGGTCGCCATTTATCTGGTCAACGGCATCAAGCTCCAAGGCGTGATCGATTCGTTCGATCAATTCGTGGTGCTGTTGCGCAACCAGGTCAGCCAGATGGTCTACAAGCATGCCATCTCGACCGTGGTGCCGAGTCGCGCGGTCAGGCTTGGTGTCGAGGATTCAGGGACGGATGACGCCGAAACCCCGGCGCAGGATTAGGGCCTGTTGACACTCTGCCAAGTGGTCGCGCCGTCGGCCCTTTGCCCGCAGGGCAAGGAAGAGTGAGGAAGATGTATGTCGATACATAGACGAGCGATGACGCAGCCATGTGGGCAAAGGGCCTCGGCCCGAAGGGTTGCTCCGCAGCGGCCGCCATCCATCGGCGCGCGCCTTGACCAGAGAACCACTCTGGCGCCGCGGCGCGCGCCTCGTCTGGCAACCGCTGCGGAAGCAACGCGCTCCGCTTGACAGAGTGTCAATAGGCCCGGTGTTCGAGCGAGAGAAGCGAGGTGAGCGTGCGTTGCTGGTGTTGCCGTACACCGGCAACGGCGCAGCTGCAAGGCGTGCGCGCGAATTCGCCGAACTTGCCGAATCCGCCGGCGCGGAAATCATGGACAGCGTGCACGCACGTGTGGATACGCCCAATCCGAGGTTCTACATCGGCACCGGCAAGGCCGACGAGGTGCAGGCGAAGGTGCGCGAACTCGGCGCGGATCTTGTACTGGTTGACCATGCATTGACGCCGGTGCAGGAGCGCAACCTCGAAAAGCATTTCTCGGCGCGGGTGATCGATCGTGCCTCGCTGATCCTCGACATCTTCGCCCAGCGCGCACAGTCGCATGAAGGCAAGCTGGAAGTCGAACTGGCGCAGTTGCAGCACATGGCGACGCGGCTGGTGCGCGGCTGGACCCACCTCGAGCGCCAGCGCGGCGGTTCGATCGGCCTGCGTGGCCCCGGCGAAACCCAACTCGAAACCGACCGTCGCCTGTTGCAGAAGCGCGTTGAACAATTGCGCAAACGCATCGACAAGGTCGGCGTGCAGCGCGACCAGCAGCGGCGCGCGCGCTTGCGCAACACACTGCCGCGTGTCGCGCTGGTGGGCTACACCAATGCCGGCAAGTCGACCCTGTTCAACGCCGTCACTCGAGGCCAGGTGTTCGTCGCGGACCGCCTGTTCGCGACGCTGGATCCCACGGTGCGCCGGCTGGACGACCTGGAGTCGGGGCCCGCGGTGCTCGCCGACACGGTCGGGTTCATCCGCGAGTTGCCGCACGACCTGATCGCCGCGTTTCGTGCGACGCTGTCCGAAGCGCGTGACGCCGACCTGTTGTTGCATGTCAGTGACGCCGCCGACCCCGAACGCGACGTGCTGGTCGAGGTGGTAAATGGCGTGCTGGAAGAAATCGGCGCGGGCGACGTACCGCAGTTGATGGTTTACAACAAGATCGATTTGCTGGGTGCGGTAGCGCGCATCGACCGCGATGCGGCGGGCGTGCCGGCCGCGGTATGGCTCTCGGCGGCGGCCGGCGATGGCCTGGAGCTGCTGCGGCAGACGCTCGGCGAGCGGCTCGCCGGTACCCGCGTGCACGCGGAGCTGCATTTGCCGCCGCGCGCGGGGCGCTTGCGCGCGCGTCTGATCGAACTCGGTGCGGTAAAGGCCGAGCGCTACGACGAAGACGGATGGCGGCTGGACATCGACGCGCCCCGCGACCTGCTGCTGCCGCTGGCCGGCGACGTGCGCGGTGATGAGGAAAGATTGTTGCGCGATTGGCTGGATGCGGCCTGAAGATCATCTTCTGGGCGTGAGGCCACCTGCAACCACAATCCAAGGAGTCGTCATTCGGGTTCCATCACCGAGGATGCCGGCGATGGCCCCGGAATGACGAAAACCCCGTTGGAGATCGCGGCGGGTACTGATTGTGGTGCCAGGGACAGCTGGATCGCTCTGGTAGAATTCGCTGTTTGCGCAGAATCAGGCGTGCCTTCTTCCTCCAACCCGAGACCGTATCGAGATGCCCTGGAAGGAACCCGGCGACAAACCGCGCGAACCGAAGGGCCGTGAACCCTGGGGGCAGGGCGGCCACGGCGGCGGCCCGGACCTCGAAGCCTGGTTGCGCAAGGCGCGGCGCGCGCTTGGGCCGTTCGGCCGCGGTCCGTTGGGCGCGTTGGCCCTGATCGTGCTGCTGATCGTGTTGTGGTTCCTGATCGGCGGCTGGGTCATGGTCGGCAATCGGCAAGTCGGGCTTGTGCTGCAGTTCGGCAGGCTGGAAAGCGTGCTCCAGCCGGGCCTGCATTTCCGCTTTCCCTCTCCGATCGACCGCGTGCGGATTGTCGACAAGGGGCGTACGCGCACCTTGAACGACCAGGTGCGCCTGCTGACAAGTGATGGCCAGTTGGCGATGGTGGACTACTATGTGCAATACAAGATCGCGGATGCGCGCAAGTTCCTGTTCTCGGCGCGCAACGCCGAAGACTCGTTGCGCAACGCTGCGACCATTGCAGTGCGCGCCACGATCGGAACCCACACCCTCAAGCAGTTGATGGAACGCAGCGACGACACGCTGGGCAGTGACATTCAGCGACAACTGCTTGCCGCGCTCGCGCGCGCGGATGTCGGCGCATCGGTCGCCGGCGTCGGCATCCAGACCGTTGCCGTGCCTTCGCAGGTGAAGCAGGCCTTCGACGGCATCGCCAAGGCGCGCGAGGATGGCAAGGCCGCGCAGGTCACCGCCAAGGCGGACGCGGCGCGCGAAAAGGTGGAAACCAGGTCGCAGGCGGCTGCCATGAAGGCGGATGCGGGCAGTTACCGCGAGCAAGCCGTGGCCCATGCGAAGGCGGAAGTCGCGCGGTTCGACCAGATTCTCACCCAGTATCAGGCCGCTCCGCAGGTCACGCGACACCGCCTGTGGCTGGACACGATGCACGACGTGTTGAGCCGGAATCGCGTCGTGGTCAACACCGGCACCGCAAGCGTGATCGTGCAGTTTCCCGTACGCCGCAATGAATCAACGAGTGGCGGTTCCCCCGCAACAGGCGGTTCCAACGCACCTGCTTCGGCGTCATCGTCGCCTGCATCGGCTGCGTCGGTCGTGGTGCCGATGACGTCGGGCCCGACTTTGCGTGGCATCGACCCATGAAGTACGCCATCCCCATCGTGATCATCGTGCTGGCGCTGCTCGCCGCAAACGGCATCTATGTCGTCAGCCAGGGCCACGCCGCAGTGCTGATCCGCTTGGGCCACATCCAGGCCAGCGAGATCGAGCCGGGCCTGCACTTCAAACTGCCGTTCGTGGAAAAGGTGACGGTGTACGACACCCGCGCAATCGTGCTGCAATCCGAGCCCGAGGACTTCAAGACCGAGGATGGCGACCCGGTGCGCGTCGGGTTCTTCGTGCGCTGGCGGGTTGCCGACCCGGACGCGTATTTCAAGGCGACCTCGGGCGATGAGTTGCAGGTTACCCGGCAGATGACGCCGGTGATCCACGGCGCGCTGCGCGCACAGGTCGCCCGACACAGCCTGTCCGACTTGCTGGCCTCTGATGGAGGAACGATCGACAAGGGCCTGCATGACTCGGTCAGCGGCACACTTCGTGCAAAATTGGGCGTGACGGTTCTGGGCATCGGCGTCGAGCGGGTGTTGCCGCCGGATGACACATTGTCATCGGTGTACAAGCGCATGAGTGCGGAAGCCCAGGCACGGGTCGGCGAAGCGCGGGCCGAAGGCGAGTCCGCGGCGGCCGCCATCCGCGCCAAAGGCGGCGCTGCCGATCAGCAGGTGCTGACTGCAGCGGCGAAAGACGCCGCCAAGATGCGCGGCGAGGGTGATGCTGCCGCAGCAAAAATCTACGCGGCGGCAGCGGCGAAAGACCCGCAATTTTTCCGCTACTGGACGAGTCTTGAAACCTGGCGCGAGACCTTCAAAGATGGCGGTGCCGTGGTGGTGCTGGATCGCAGCTCACCGTTCATGCGGGCAATCGACGAAGGCGCGGCGGGTAACAACGGGTCGAAGAAGCATTGACGATTTGCGGAGCGGAAGTTTTAGCCGTCGTCCCGGCGAAGGCCGGGACCCAGCGGTGGCGTAGTCATCGATCGTCGCCAGCAGCCACACAGAACGTCGACACGAGAAAGTCATGGGACAAAGCGTAGTCATCCTCGGCGCCCAATGGGGGCAAACGGCTGCGCTTGCAGACTGCCAGTGGCAGTCTGCGCAGGCGTGAGCGCCCGAGGCAGGAGCCGAGGGCAGGGTGACTTGGCGAGATCAGGATGATCGAGTCTAGTCACCGATCGTCGCCCCATAGCCAAACAGAACGTCGAAGCGAGAAAGTCATGGGACAAAGCGTAGTCATCCTCGGCGCCCAGTGGGGCGACGAAGGCAAGGGCAAGATCGTCGACCTGCTGACGCAGGACATCGGCGCTGTGGTGCGTTTCCAGGGTGGTCACAATGCCGGTCACACGCTGGTGATCAAGGGCAAGAAGACCGTCCTGCACCTGATCCCGTCGGGCATTCTGCGCGAAGGCGCGTTGTGCCTGATCGGCAATGGCGTGGTGCTGTCGCCGGCTGCATTGCAGAAGGAAATCGCGGAACTGGAAGCCAGCGGCGTCGAGGTGCGTTCGCGCGTCAAGATCAGCCCGGCCACGCCGCTGATCATGCCGTACCACATTGCGCTGGACCAGGCACGTGAGAAGGCGCTGGGCGCTGGCGCGATCGGCACGACGGGACGCGGCATCGGCCCCGCGTATGAAGACAAAGTCGCACGCCGCGGCGTGCGCGTTGCGGATTTGAGTTATCCGGCGGAACTCGCCGAAAACCTGCGCCAGGTGCTCGACTACCACAACTTCGTGCTCACGAAGTACTTGAACGCCGAAGCCGTCGATTACCAGCAGACACTCGACGAGGCGGTCGCCTTCGGCGAATACGTCGAACCGATGAAGTCCGATGTTGCCGGCATCCTGCACGACCTGCGCCGCGATGGCGAGCGTGTGTTGTTCGAAGGTGCGCAGGGCGCATTGCTGGACATCGATCACGGCACCTATCCGTACGTCACTTCATCGAATACGACAACGGGCGGCGCACTGGCCGGCGCCGGCGTGGGTGCGGATTACATCGACTACGTGCTCGGCATCGCCAAGGCCTACGCGACCCGCGTCGGCGGTGGACCATTCCCCACCGAGCTCGACGACGACATCGGCGCGCACATCCGCAAGCGCGGCGACGAATTCGGCGCTTCCACCGGTCGTCCGCGCCGCTGCGGATGGATGGATATCGTGGCGCTGAAGCGCGCGGTGCTGATCAATGGCATCTCGGGCTTGTGCATCACCAAGCTCGACGTGCTCGATGGCATGCAGAAATTGAAGGTGTGCATCGCTTACGAATACCGCGGCAAGCGCACCGAGTACGCGCCGCTTGACGCCGAGGGCTGGAAGGAATGCACGCCGGTATACCTTGAATTTCCCGGCTGGAACGAATCCACCCATGGCATCACCGAATGGGGACACCTGCCCGCCGCCGCGCGCGCGTATCTGCGCGCGCTGGAAGAACTCGCCGACTGTCCGCTCGCAATCGTCTCCACCGGTCCCGACCGCGACGCCAACATCGTCCTGCGCGATCCATTCGCGTGAGCCGCGGCCGTGCCTTCTGCCGAGGGAGGCGTCCGTTTGCCCAAACGGCTGAAATCACGCTAGAATTACCGGTTCGAGGGTGCCGGCGTGCACCTGATCCACCCAGAATAACGACAAAACCAGAGAGCCTGACACCATGTACGCAGTCATTGTTACCGGCGGTCGCCAGTACCGCGTGATGCAGGGCGAAGTCCTTCGCGTCGAAAAGCTGGATGCCGAGCCCGATGCCGCGGTCACGTTCGACAACGTGCTGCTGGTGGGCGAAGGCGAGGGCGTCACTGTCGGCAGTCCGATGGTCGCCGGTGCCAGCGTCACCGCCAAGGTGCGCAATCACGGCCGCGCCGACAAGGTGCGCATCGTGAAATTCCGCCGCCGCAAGCACCATCGCAAGCAGATGGGCCATCGGCAGCACTACACCGAAATCGAGATCACCGGCATCGCCGGTGGCAGCAAGTAAGGAGAAGCCGCCATGGCACATAAAAAGGGCGTAGGTTCTTCGCGCAACGGCCGCGACTCCAACCCGAAGTACCTCGGCGTCAAGTTGTTCGGCGGCCA
>DASUJD010000047.1:0-56668 GCA_036279455.1 Rhodanobacteraceae bacterium
CGGCGCATTCCTCGGCGCATGCCTGCGTTACCTGTTCGGCGTCTGGTTCAACCCGATCTTTCCGACCGTGCCGCTCGGAACGCTGGCGGCGAACCTGCTCGGCGGCCTGCTGATGGGATTGATCCTCGGCGCGTTCGCCCAGTTCCAGTCGCTGTCGCCCGAGACGCGGGTCTTCATCACCACCGGGTTCCTGGGCGGGCTCACGACGTTCTCGACTTTTTCCGGCGAAACGATCACGCTGCTGCTGCGCCAGCAATACGGCTGGACCTTCGCGATCATCGGCATGCACGTGGTCGGCACGCTGGCCATGACGCTGGCCGGCTTCGCACTGGCGCAGGCGCTGCTGAGGCACTTCGCATGAACGACACCGCACCCGCGCAAGGCGTGTACCTGCGTTTCTTCGTGCACGAGAACCGCCGCCATGCCGGCGTGCTGTTGTACGACTGGCTGCTCGCGGAAGCACGGAAACTCGGGCTGCCCGGTGGCACCGCGTTCCGTTCGATCGCGGGATTCGGGCGCCATGGCGTCACCCACGAAGCGCATTTCCTCGAACTCGCCGGACAGGAAACCGTGCGGGTCGATTTCGTGGTGGGCCGCGAGGCCGCCGACAGGATGCTCGCGCGCGTGCGCGAAGAAGGACTGCAGATGTTCTACGCGATCCTGCCGGCCGAATTCGGCACATTGGGCCGGGCTGATGCCTGACTATCGGCAAAAGCATCTTCTTGACGCGGATCAACGCTGATGAACGCGGATCAGCGCTGTCGATCTGCAGTATCCGCGTCCATCCGCGTCAAGTGCCTTGTGATCATGCAATCCGCATGGTGAAACAGCACGCGGCCAAGCCGAACCCCGCGCGCCGGCGCGCACTGCTCTTCGTCGTCCTGCTCGGCATCGTCAGCCTGTTCGCCGACATGACCTACGAAGGGTCGCGTTCGATCTGGGGCCCCTTCCTCGGCACGCTGGGCGCGACCGGTGCGATCGTGGGGCTGGTCGCCGGCGGCGGTGAACTCCTGGGCTATGTGCTCCGGCTGTTCACCGGCGCGTTGGCGGACAAGACCGGACGCTACTGGGCGATCACGATCCTCGGCTACGCGATCAACCTGCTGGCGGTACCGGCGCTCGCGCTCGCGGGCAACTGGCCGGCGGCGGCCGGCCTCGTGATCCTCGAGCGCAGCGGCAAGGCGCTGCGCACGCCCGCGCGCGACGCGATGCTTTCCTACGCCGCCAAGGACATGGGCGGCGCCGGCTGGGCCTTCGGCCTGCACGAAGCGCTGGACTCGGTCGGCGCGGTGCTGGGACCGCTGATCGCCGCGCTGGTGCTGTTCCTGCACGGCGGCTACCGGCACGCGTTCGCATGGCTGCTGCTGCCGGCGCTGGCCGCGCTCGCGACCCTGGCCCTCGCCCGCTCGCGCTTCCCGCAGCCGCAGGAACTCGACCGGCATCCCGTTCCCGAGGCCGGTGACGCACGGGCGCTGCGCGATCTCAAGGTCTTCCTCGTCGCGACCGCGCTGATCGCGGCCGGTTATTCCGACTTCGCGCTGATCGCGTTCCACCTGGCCAGGGATCACGTCGTCGCAAGCGACGCGGTGCCGGTCCTGTACGCGATCGCGAGCCTTGCCGGCGGCGCCACCGCGCTCGTGCTCGGCAGGTGGTTCGACCGGCGGGGCCTGTCGGTACTGCTGTGGGCGACGCTGGTGCCGGCGCTGTACGCACCGCTGGTGTTCCTCGGCGGACCGTGGGCGGCGCTCGCCGGGATGGTGTTGTGGGGCATCGGCTTCGGCGCGCACGACTCGCTGTTCCGCGCGGCGGTCGCGCAACGCATCCCCCGCGAGAAGCGTGCCACCGCCATGGGGGTGTTCAACGCCATCTACGGCGTCGCGTGGTTCGCGGGCAGCATCCTGCTCGGCGTGTTGTACGATTGGAATCCGCTCTACACGGTGATCGCCGCACTGGTGTTGCAGCTCGCGGCCTGCCCCCTCTTGTGGAGCCTTCGTTCCCGCAACAGGAGTGCACGATGAACGACATGACGGCGAACACCGAGCCTGCGCAACTGTCGCGCCACGACCAGGCGCTGCGCGAGAAGGCCCGGAAACTGCTGGATCACGCCGACGTGCGGATCGACGGCGATCGCGAGTGGGACTTGCGGGTGCACGACGAACGGGTGTTCGCGCGCACCTTCGCGCACGGCTCGCTGGGGCTCGGCGAGGCCTACATGGACGGGTGGTGGGACACGCCCTCGCTGGACCAGTTCTTCTACCACGTCCTCGGAGCTCGGCTCGACGAACACCTGAAGAATTTCGACGCGCTTCGCGCCCACCTGCGCGCGCGTTTCATCAACATGCAGCGCGGCCGCAAGGCCTTCAAGATCGGCAAGGCCCACTACGACATCGGCAACGACCTGTTCGCGAAGATGCTGGGCAGGCGGCTGGTGTATTCCTGCGGGTATTGGAAAGACGCGAACAATCTCGACGACGCCGAGCAAGCCAAGCTCGATCTGGTCTGCCGCAAACTGCGACTGAAACCGGGCATGCGGATCCTCGACATAGGCTGTGGTTGGGGCGAGGCGCTCAAATACGCCGCGGAAAAATACGGCGTGTCGGGCGTGGGCGTCACGGTGTCGGAACAACAGGCGCAATACGCGCGCGACCTGTGCAAGGGCCTGCCGGTCGAAGTTCGCCTGCAGGACTATCGCGACATCGGCGAAAAATTCGATGCAGTGTTCTCGATCGGCATGTTCGAGCACGTCGGCTGGAAGAACTACCGCACCTACTTCGAAGTGTGCCGACGCTGCCTGAACGATGACGGGCTTTCGGTGCTGCATTGCATCGGGGTGAATTCCACGCCCTCGCGACCCGATCCGTGGATCGAGAAATACATCTTCCCGAATTCGATGGTGCCCGCGGCGGCGCAGGTGGCGCCTGCATTGGAGAACCTGTTCGTGGTGGAGGACTGGCACAACTTCGGCGCCGACTACGACAAGACCCTGATGGCGTGGCTTGCCAACTTCGACGCCGCGTGGCCTGAATTGGCCGCGAACAATCCGCGCTACGACGAGCGCTTCCGCCGGATGTGGCGTTATTACCTGTCGAGCTCGGCGGCGACCTTCCGCACCCGCCGCGACCAGTTGTGGCAGCTCACGCTCTCGCCACACGGCGTTCCCGGCGGCTACCGCGTGCCGCGCTGAACCGTCATCGGACAACAAACCCCGACGATTTTTGCCGCACCTCGGGGAGTTCGGCAACGCGTGCAATAATGAGATCGGGAAGCTGCGCGAGGTTGGGATGATAGTGTCGCGAAAACTCGGGATCGCCTTCGCAATCCTGCTGTTCGCATGTGGGCCGGCGCTGGCCAATCCTGCGCTGTGGGTGGTGAAAAGTCCGACCGCGACGGTGTACCTGTTCGGGACGATCCACGTACTCCCGAAAGGCGTGCACTGGCATTATCCCCTGCTCGACCGTGCCTTGGCGGCTAGCGGCTCGTTGTATGTCGAGGAGGACGACAGCAGCCGTTCGAAGATGACTACGCTGATCCTGAAGTACGGGGTGAACCCCCTCGACCGTGCGAACCTCGAATCCCTGCTGGAGGGATACCCGGTCTATCGCCCGTACATCCTGGACGGGAGACCTTCGTCCTACATGGCCCCGCCCATCAATGCGACCAAGCTGAACATGGCTGCGAGACGCGCCGACCTCCCGGTCGCCACGTTGAAGGAGATGAGACCGTGGATCGCGGCATTGGCCCTTAGTGTCGCATCGACCGACAGTTCGGGTTACCAACCGCAATTCGGCGCCGACACGGAGATTGAACGTGAATTCAAGGCGGACCACAAGCCGGTCCACTCCTTCGAGACCACCCGCGAACAGATCGATTTCTTTGCCGACCTGCCCCTTCCGACGCAACTCGAACTGCTGCAGACCGTTCTCGATCAACGAACGCGCGGCACCGTGCAGGCTGCGGAACTGGCGCGTGACTGGCAAGGCGGAGACACCAGTGCCATCGCCGATGCGGTGCTGAGCCAGATGCGCAATGACCATCCTGAAGTCTACGAAGTGCTGCTGCTCGACCGCAATCGCAAGTGGGCGCAGCAGATCGCGGATCTGCTGAAACAGCACGGCACCGTTTTCGTTGCAGTCGGCGCAGGCCACCTGACAGGGCCCGGCAGCGTGCAGGCACAGCTCGACATGCTCGGCATCAAGACCCTGCGCCTGCACTGAGCTGCGCATCGCGCGACCATTGCCCGAATCGGCAACACGGCCCGTCGTCGAAATGGACATTTCGGCATAATCCCGCATGCCTGCGGCGTGCCATAATGCAGCCGCACGCAGCTTGGAGACGCGACGCGAGGCTCGGATGAAAGCGTTGCAACAACTCGGGATCGCCATTGCGTCCCTGTTTCTGGTCTGCGCGCCTGCCTGGGCCAATCCCGCGTTGTGGGTCGTGAAGAGCCCGACCGCAACGGTGTACCTGTTCGGGACGATTCACGTGCTCGCGAAGGGCACGCATTGGCATTACCTCGCGCTTGACCGGGCGCTCATGGCGAGTGACTCGCTGTACGTCGAGGAAAACGACAGTTCCCACGTGAACATGCGGGCACTGGTTCTCAAGTACGGTGCAGACCCGGCTGATCGTGAAAAGCTCGAGTCCCTGCTGAAGGAATATCCGGCCTATCGCCCGTACCTCACGAACGCGGGGCGGTCGTACAGCGCACTCAAACCCGACGATGCGGCGCGGCTGAGCGTCGCAGCGGAGCACGCCGGCCTCACGAACGGCGCGGCCACGCTTGACGCAATGAAACCCGGAATAGCGGCGCTTGCCCTCACCGCCGCATCGACCCGGAGGTCCGGTTACGAGCCGCGATTGGGCGCCGACGAAGAGCTCGAGCGCGAATTCAAGGCAGGCGGCAGGCCGATCCATACTTTCGAGACCGCACGCGAACAGATCGAGTTCTTTGCCGACATGCCCTTGCAACTGCAACTGGAACTGCTGCAGAGTCTTCTCCACAAGGATACGCACGATGCCATCAAGACAGCGGATTTGGTGCGTGACTGGCAAACAGGCGACATCGACGCCATCGACGATGCGGTGATCAGCGTGATGCGCATGTACCACCCCGACCTTTACCAGGTGCTGCTGGTCAATCGCAACCGCAAGTGGGCCGGACGGATCGCGGAGTTGCTGAAGCAGCATGGCACTGTTTTTGTCGCGGTCGGCGTGGCGCATCTGGCGGGCCCGGACAGCGTGCAGGTCCAGCTCTCCATACTTGGCCTCAAACCCCGGCGCGTGCGCTGAGCCGCGCACCCCGCGACAATTGTCCGAATCGACAATTGGATATACTCGCGCCGTCCATGGCGCTCGCCCTGCGGGCCGCCTCCGGCGTTCTGCTTCAACATCCTGTTTACGCAGTCCGGCTTGCGCCGGGATGACGGATGACCATGACTTCGCTTGAAACCAACTTCGAACAGGTTCCCCTGCGTGAATACGCAGAGCGCGCCTACCTCGACTATTCGATGTACGTGGTGCTGGACCGCGCCCTGCCCTTCATCGGCGACGGGTTGAAGCCGGTGCAACGACGCATCGTGTACGCGATGAGCGAACTGGGCCTTGCCGCCAGCGCCAAGCCCAAGAAATCCGCGCGCACCGTCGGCGACGTGATCGGCAAATTCCATCCGCACGGCGATTCCGCGTGCTATGAAGCGATGGTGCTGATGGCGCAGCCTTTCAGTTACCGCTATCCGCTGATCGACGGCCAAGGCAACTTCGGTTCGCCGGATGACCCCAAATCCTTCGCGGCCATGCGTTACACCGAATCGCGCCTCACCCCGATCGCCGAACTGCTGCTGGGCGAACTCGGCATGGGCACGGTGGAGTGGGCGCCCAACTTCGACGGCACCCTCGAGGAGCCTTCGTGGCTGCCTGCGCGCATGCCGCACGTGCTGTTGAATGGCTCGACCGGCATCGCGGTCGGCATGGCCACCGACATTCCGCCACACAACCTGCGCGAAGTGGCTGCGGCGTGCATCCACCTGCTTGATGAACCCGGCGCCAGCGTCGCCGAACTGTGCGAGCACATCAAGGCACCCGATTTCCCCACCTCCGCCGAAATCATCACGCCGCGCAACGAACTTGCCGCCATGTACGCGACCGGCAACGGTTCGGTGCGCTGCCGTGCGGTGTACGTCGAAGAGCGCGGCAACATCGTGCTGACCGCCCTGCCACACCAGGTGTCGCCAGCCAGGGTGATCGAACAGATCGCGACGCAGATGCGCGCGAAGAAATTGCCGATGCTGGAAGACTTGCGCGACGAATCCGACCACGAGAACCCGGTGCGGCTGGTGCTGATCCCGCGCTCGAACCGCGTGGACACCGGCGCGATGATGCAACACCTGTTCGCAACCACGGATCTTGAAAAGAGCTTCCGCGTCAATCTCAACATGATCGGGCTGGACGGTCGGCCGCAGGTCAAGACGCTGAAAAAGATCCTGGAAGAGTGGTTGCGCTTCCGCAGCAACACGGTGACACGGCGCCTGCAGCATCGACTGGAAAAGGTGGGACGCAGGCTGCACCTGCTGGAAGGCTTGCGCATTGCATTCCTCAATCTCGACGAGGTGATCCGGATCGTCCGCCACGAGGACCAGCCGAAGCCCGCGCTGATCAAGCGCTTCAAGCTTTCCGAAGAACAGGCCGACTACATCCTCGAAACCCGGTTGCGGCAACTCGCACGACTCGAGGAAATGAAGCTCGACGCCGAACGCGACGAGCTTGAAGAAGAACGCGCGAAGATCGAGGTGACGCTGAAATCGAAAGCACGGCTCAAGACGCTGATCAAGCAGGAATTGAAAACCGACGCCGAAAAATACGGTGATCCGCGGCGCTCGCCGCTGGTCGAACGCGCGGCGGCGCAGGCGCTGGACGAGAGCGAGCTGGTGGTGTCCGAACCGGTCACGATCGTGCTCAGCGAAAAGGGTTGGGCGCGCGCCGCCAGGGGCCACGACGTCGATGCCGCGGAACTTTCCTATCGCGAGGGCGACAAGTATCTCGCCGGCGCGCGCGGCAAGAGCTCGCAGCAAGCCGTGTTCCTCGATTCCAGCGGTCGCAGCTATTCCACGCCCGCGCATACCCTGCCCTCGGCGCGCGGCAACGGCGAGCCGCTCACCGGCCGTTTCACGCCACCGGCCGGCGCACGCTTCGATGCATTGGCGATTGGGGACAATGCGACCAAACTGATTCTGGCCAGCGACGCCGGTTACGGCTTCCTGGCCCGCTTCGAAAGTCTGCTCGCCAACAAGAAGGCCGGCAAGCAGGTCATCAACATGGATGCCGATGGACGTGTGCTCAGCCCCGCCTGCGTCGACGATCCCGTGCGCGACCGCATCGTTGTGGCAACGACCGCGGGCCACCTGCTGATGTTCTCGGTCGTCGACCTGCCTGAACTCGAGCGCGGTCGCGGCAACAAATTGATCGAGATTCCCAAGGCCAAACTGCAATCCGGCGAAGAACGCGTCGCCGGCGTCGCGGTGGTCACCGAAGGTTCGGGTGAAGTCACGCTGCATGCCGGCGCCCGCAAGCTGACGCTGAAGTGGGCAGACCTGGTCGAATACGGCGGCAGCCGTGCGCAGCGCGGCGGCCTCCTTCCGCGCGGGCTGCGAAGGGTGGACAGGATCGAAACCACCGGAAAACCCTGAATAACCTGCTGTGCTATTCGCCACATCCCTGTGGCTCGCCCTGCGGGCCGCCGCGGCCTGTCCCGGACTTGATCCGGGGGCGTTCAAATCGGCAGTCCTGCCGATTTAGTCGCGACGGTTCTTCAGGGTTTCCTTGACACTGGACCTGTACGGGTCGCCCCTTGCACGGCACAATCGCGCGATGCACGGGGAATACAAGATGCCCGGGGGCAAGCTGGTAGTCGCCGATCTCGATGTCCGCGCCGGCAAACTGACCGGCGTGAGGATCAGCGGCGACTTTTTCCTGGAGCCGGATTCGGCACTGACCATGATCGATGTCGCGTTGGAAGGGCAGCTGGCCACGGCCGGCAGCAGACACCATGTGGGCGTGATCGAAGCGGCACTGGGGCCCAACGTGAGAATGTACGGCGTTTCGCCGGAAGCCATCGCGGTTGCGATACAGCGCGCGCTGGAGATGCCGGGGTGAACCGTACCGACTGGAACGATTACCCATGGCGGCTCGTCCATGCCTCGCCGCAACCGCCTGCGTTGCACATGGCGCTGGACGAGGTATTGACCGATGAGGTCGCGTCACGCCGCCGGCCGCCCACCCTGCGCGTGTGGGAATGGTCGGCGTCGTGCGTGGTGATCGGACGCTTCCAGTCACTGCGCAACGAGGTGGACGCACAAGCCGCAGGCAGGCATGGAATTGAAGTCGTGCGTCGCATCAGCGGCGGCGGCGCGATGTTCATAGAACCCGGCAACACGATCACTTATTCGCTGTACGCGCCGGAAACACTGGTTGCCGGCATGAGTTTCCAGCAATCCTACGAGTTCATGGACGCATGGGCCATCGACGCCCTGCATGAACTTGGCATACACGCGTGGTACCAGCCGCTCAACGACATCACGTCGCCGGCCGGCAAGATAGCCGGCGCCGCGCAGACCCGCCGCAGCGGCGCGGTTCTGCACCACGTCACCATGGCCTACGACATCGATGCCGCCAAGATGCTGGATGTGCTCAGGATCGGGCGGGAAAAATTATCCGACAAGGCCACCCAAAGCGCTGTCAAACGGGTGGATCCATTGCGCAGCCAGACCGGGCTCGCACGCGCAGACATCATCGAGCGGATGATCGCGACCTTTCGCCGCCTTCACGGCCTCACCGTCGGCCGGCTGGAACCCGAAGAACTGGAACGTGCCACGACGCTTGCCGCTTCGAAATTTTCCAGCGCCGCGTGGACCGGGATCGTGCCATAGGCGCCCGCAAGGCACGCAGTCTGAACGCGCCAGTCCGGCACGCTTGCAACTTCCCGCGCAATCCCGCGACCATCACCGCATGAAATCCGGACGACTCCTGAAGATGCAGCGTGGAACGCCCATGCGCTTGCTGACGCTGCTGCTCGCGACTGCAATCACGGTCGGATGCACCCGGGCATCACACGGTATCGCCAACCACGACATCGTGTTCGAAAACGTGCACTTCCGCGTGGTGGCGATCGACCTTGCCAGGGCGGATCTCGGCCTGCACTGGCGTGACCCCGACACCGGCGAGCCGTTTTCCAGCATCCGTGCACTCGAACAGTGGGGCGCTGCGCACGGACGGAAATTGCTGTTCGCCGCCAACGCGGGCATCTACGACGCGCACGGCAAACCGCTGGGGCTGTACGTCGAAAACGGCAAGTCGCTGAAGCCGCTCAACACCGCGCACGGCGATCCCGCTGCCGGCAACTTCTCGCTGCTGCCGAATGGCGTGTTCATGATCGACGCCAGCGGGCACGCCTCGGTGCAAACCACTGCGGCTTTCGCGGCCGCACACCCACACCCGCGCATCGCCACCCAGTCCGGACCCATGCTGGTGATCGACGGCAAGATCAATCCGCATTTTGAATCCGACTCCGACAGCCTGAAGTGGCGCAGCGGCGTGTGCGCACCCAGGCCGGACCAGGTCGTGTTCGTGGTCAGCGCAGGACCGGTGAACTTCCACACCTTCGCCGCGTTGTTCCGCGACAAGCTCGGCTGTCCCAATGCGCTGTATCTCGACGGCACCCTCTCGCAGATCTACGTGGGCGGCAATTACTACGGCGCTCCGGCATTCATGGTGAAACCCTACGCCGGGATGTTCGCGGTGTTCGCGCCGGCGGGTAGTTGACCGGGCAGGCGGCATGTCGCGGCAACCTTTCGCGCTGCGGCCCGCACCCAATGCGGTAACCGGGGGGAACAACGTCATGCCGAACGAACACGCCGCAGACATGCACTGCGCCGGGCCGCCCGACGCGGAACGGGTGCCACCATGCGACTGACCGCGCCCGCCAGGGCGCCACGGCTTCCCGAGACGGATATCGAGGGAAAGCCGGTCGTGCTTGGCACCAACCGGCGGCGCACATTGCTGTGTTTCTTCCGTGACGCCGCCTGCCCGTTCTGCAACTTCCGCATCTACGAATTGACCCAACATCACGCCAGCCTGTCGACCCTGGGCTTGGACATCATTGCGGTGTTTGCCTCGACGCCCGAAGAAGTCCGACGATTCGTGGCGCGCAAACCGCGGCCGTTCGTCGTGATCGCCGATCCGAGTTCAGGCACGCACCAGGCCTACGGCATCGAACGCTCGTTGTGGCGCAAGCTCCAGGCCATCGTCACGCGCGTGCCGACGCTGATCAAGGGCCTGCGCATCGTCGGCCCCGCCGGCCTCAACACCAGCAACCTGATGCCCGCAGATTTCCTGATCGACGAGGACGGCAACATCGTCGAGGCCTATTACGGCGGCGATGCCGGCGATCGCATTCCGTTCGAGCGCGTGGAACTGTTTCTGGCCAGAGGATTGCTGAAGCGCGCCGCCGTTGAAACCTGACCGCGCGTTTCAGCCAAGCATGCGTGCGGCGAGCGCGAAGTGAATCGCCGGCAAGCGCTCCAGGTCCTCCAGCGCAACACATTCGTCGATCTTGTGAATTGACGCGTTGAGCGGTCCGATCTCGACGACTTCGGCGCCAAGCGGTGCGATGAAACGACCGTCCGAGGTGCCCCCGCCGGTGCTGAGCTCGGGTTCGATGCCGCACAGTTCGCGACAAACCCCGATCGCCACCTGGCGCAAGCGGCCGCCCGCGGGTGAATGGAAGGGTTCACCTGAAAGGTTCCACTCGATCGCATGCTCGAGGCCGTGTCGTTCCAGGATCGCCTGGGTACGCGTGCGCAATGACCCCGGCTTGCTGGCGGTGCCGAAGCGGAAATTGGCCTCGACCACCACGCTGCCCGGAATCACGTTGAGCGCGCCGGTGCCGCCATGGATATTGGAAATCTGGAAAGTCGTCGGGGGAAAGTCTGCATTGCCTTCGTCCCAGCGCGTGGCGACAAGCTCGGCCAGCGCCGGTGCGACGGCATGGATGGGATTTTGCGCCTTGTCGGGATAGGCGACGTGACCCTGGATGCCGTGCACGGTGAGCTTCAGCGACAGCGAGCCGCGCCGGCCGACGCGAATCAGGTCACCCAGTTTTTCCTTCGACGAGGGTTCGCCCACCACGCACCAGTCGATTCGCTGGCCGGTTTCGCGAAAATGCTGCGCAACCCGCCGCACGCCATCGAGGTTGGTCGCGCCTTCCTCGTCGCTGGTCAACAGCAGCGCGACGCTGCCGACGTGGCCGGGATGCACGGCAACGAATTGTTCCAGCGCAACCACCATCGCGGCGACACCCGATTTCATGTCGGCCGCACCGCGACCGTACAACTTGCCGTGGCGCACCGTCGGCTCGAACGGCGGCGAGGTCCACTCCGATTCGGGACCACTCGGCACCACATCGACGTGGCCCAGGAACGCCAGCACCGGACCACCCTGCCCGTGCGCCGCCCACAGATTGGAAACGTCGCCGTAGCGCAGACGTTCGCAACGGAATCCGGCGCGTTCCAGCCGCGCCCCGACCAGCTCCATGCAACCGGCATCTTCCGGCGTGAGGGACTTGCGACGGATCAGTTCACGGGCGAGATCGAAAACTTCGGACACGTTCTTTTCACCCAAGAATGGCGGAACCCAGCAAATGCCCCACGCCGAAGGTAATCGCAGCCGCGACCGCGGTGATCGCGAACTGGCGTGCAATCGAGAAGGCAAGGTTGCGTCCGGTGAAAAGCGATGTGCCGACCGCGATCAGGCACAGGCCGAAAAATGTACTGCCCATGCTGGTGAACATTGCGGTGCGCCCACCCACAAAAAAGTACGGCATCACCGGAAAGATCGCGCCAAACGCGAAAAAGCAGAACGACGACATCCCCGCGCTCCATGCCGAGCCGCCAAGTTCGGACGGATCGACACCCAGATCCTCGCGCACCACGGTATCCAGCGCCGTGCGCGGGGTTTCCGCAAGATGTCGTGCCAGGTGTTCGGCCTTGCCACGTTCGAGCCCCTTTTCGCGATAAATGCCGACAATGTGGCGTACGCCTTCTTCGGGCGCGACCGCCAGCCGCTCGGCGCGTTCGGTGATCTGCGCCTGGTAGAACTCGCGCGAGCTGTTGACCGACAACCATTCTCCCAGCGCCATCGAACACGCGCCCGCGACGAGCCCGGCCAGCCCCGCCAACAGCACCGCGTGGTTGCCGGTGGCGGCGCCGGCCATGCCCATCACCAGACTGACGTTGGACACCAGCCCGTCGTTGGCACCCAGCACCGAGGCGCGCAAGGTATTGCCGCCGGCTGCGCGATGACGGTGCGCACGCGCAGCGCGCGCGTCGGCGGGGACGAAATGGTCTCGATGACCGGTGCGATCGACCGGTGTTTCAAGATGGTCCGCGTGTTCCAGCCGCACCACCGTCGGCATCACGAAGCCGGTGCCGAACCATTGTGCCAGCGCGCCCAGCACGCGTACCCGCATGCGCGGATGCGGTGGCGGCACCTTTGCGCCCATGTCTTGCAGGCGCGCTTCCCAGAACGCGGCGTTGGCCTTTTCGCCCTCCGCGATGCGGCGATACGCACGCGCAAGACGCGCGTCGGAAGCCACTGCAGCGAGATGCGCGTACAGGGCTTCGTTGTCGCGTTCGACGCGCAGGTTCTTCAGAAAACGACGGACGCGACTATCGGTCATGCACAGGGCCTGGTCACTTGCCGAAGAGCTTCTTGAAAGTATTGTCGCTGAAGCCGACGCTGACGCCGTCGTCACGCAGCACCACCGGGCGACGGATGAGTGCCGGATATTCCTTCAGCAGCAATGTCCACTCCGGATCACTGGCCGGGTGCTTGCGCTGCGGCAACAGATTGCGCCAGGTGGTCGAGGATTTGTTCGCCAACTTTTCCCAGCCGCCGAGTTGCTTCGCCCAGTCTTTCAGCATTTCCGCCGGAACGGGGTTGGCGCGATAGTCGATGTATGTGTACGCGACGCCGGATCGGTCCAGCCACTTGCGTGCCTTGCGGCAGGTGTCGCAGGTGGATAGCCCGTAGAGGACGATTCGACTCATGGGGAATTCGAATGGCATTGGTGGATTCAAGGCTGGCCGAAGGGGCTGGGGGCGGGCAGTGGGGACGCGAAAACCGATTCGTTTCGCACTCGTGCAATTCCAGGAAAGCGCTTCGACCATGCACTTTCCCGTGACCCGACCTCGTTTGAGCCTGTGACGTGCGCGCCCCCGCCACCCATCTCCCATCCCCGCATTCGCCGTGCGCCCCCACTACCCATCCCCCGCCCCCGCTCTAAGCAACTCGTTGATCGACGTTTTCGCGCGGGTCTTCTCGTCCACGCGCTTGACGATCACCGCGGCATACAAACTGTGCGACCCGTCTGCGGCGGGCAGCGTGCCGGACACCACCACGCTGCCCGCGGGCACCCGGCCGTAGGAGATCGTCTTCGCGGCACGATCATAGATGCGCGTGGATTGCCCCAGATAGACACCCATCCCGAGCACGCTGCCATGCTCCACGATCACGCCTTCCACCACTTCCGAGCGCGCACCGATGAAGCAATCGTCCTCGATGATGGTGGGCTTGGCCTGCAAGGGTTCCAGCACGCCGCCGATGCCGACGCCACCGGAAAGGTGCACGCGCGCGCCGATCTGCGCACAGGATCCGACCGTGGCCCAGGTATCGACCATTGCGCCGGCACCGACATGCGCGCCGATGTTGACGTAGCCCGGCATCAACACTGCGTTCCTGCCGATGAATGCGCCGCGCCGCACCAGCGCACCCGGAACGATGCGCGCGCCCGTGTTCCGGAACATGGCTTCGCCGGCACCCTCGAAGCGCAGCGGGATCTTGTCGAACGCGGCCATCGGACCACCGTCCAGCACCCGTACTTCACGGACATGGAAATACAGCAGGATCGCGCGCTTGATCCACGCGTTGACCTTCCAGCCATCCTGCGCGTCCGGCTCGGCCACGCGCAAGCGGCCGTTTTCCAGCTCATCCAGCACGTGGTCCAGTGGTTGCCGCAAACTGCGCGTATCCGCATCGTTCAACGTGGCGCGCCGTTCCCACGCTGCGTCAATCGTCTGTTGCAACTCATGCATGCCGCGTTTCCAATCGATGATCGGGAAGTGCCCAGCCGCGCTTTCCCAGGAGACAGCCAAAGGCCATTGAAGAACCGTCGCAAGCGAAGGCAGGTTGTGCGACTACGGAGGGCTGCAAGCGGAGTGTACACGCCAGTACACGAGCATTGACCCGCCGCGTCCGCGGCCCGCCCTTCGGGCCATTCGCTGCGCGAATGTTCACTTCGGCGTCCTGCCTTCGCAGTCGAGCGTCACCGGCGAGCAAGCTGCCGGCGCAGCAGGTCATTCAGCGGCCGTCGCCATGCTGCCGGGCGCGAGGCGTCGCTGCAATGCCTCGCGCAAGGCTTCCTGCGGCACCGCATCCAGCGGCGCATCATGGCGGTCGCTGAGCTCGAAGAAATCCTCCACCTGATCGCCGAACGTTGCGATGCGTGCGTCGTGCACACGCACGCCGGCATCGAGAAACGCCTGCGCGATCGCGACCAGCAGGCCGGGCCTGTCGCTGCACACCAGCGCCAGCCGCGTCAACGCACGACGCTCGTCCCTGAAGAAATCGATGCGCGGCGCACGCTGGAAATGCCGCAAGCGTCGCGTGAGCCCGCGGCGTGTCGGCGCGGTGCGCAAATCCGCAGCGTCGAGCGCACGCAACAGTGTTTCACGCAATTCCGCCGTGCGCGCGGGCGCCACCGGCGCCTGTGTACCCGCCTCCAGTACGGTGAACGCATCCAGCGCGCGTCCGTTGCTCGTCGTCATGACGCGTGCAGCGACCACGTCGAGACGCAGGCGATCCAGCGTCGCCGACATCGCCGCAAACACCCCGTCGCGGTCCGGGGTCGCCACGAATACCTCGGTGCCGCCACGCAAATCGGGTGGCCTCACCGCGACCACGGTGCGTGCATCCGGCGATGCGAGCATCGATGCCACCTGCCATGCCAGCGAATCGGGACGCTGGCGCAACAGCGCCGTATCCGGGAACGTATCCAGCACATTGCCGGCAACCACGCTGTCGAATCCGCGCTCGGCCAGCAGCGTGAGCGTGCGCTCGCGCGCATCGCGCAGACGCACTTCGGCGCGCGCGGGACGCTGCAGGTCACGCCGCAGCACGTATCGCGCGGAGACATACAGGTCGGCCAGCAGACGATCCTTCCACGAGTTCCACAGCTTCGGGTTGGTGCCGGCGATGTCGGCAATGGTCAGCAGATACAGCATGTCCAGCCTTTCCCAGTCGCCCACCTGTACCGTGAAGCGATGCACCACCTCCGGATCCGCGATGTCCTGTCGTTGCGCGGTCACGCTCATCAGCAGGTGCCAACGCACCAGCCACGCGACTTCGTCGGTATCGTCATCGCCAAGCCCGAGGCTGCGGCAGAATGCGCGTGCCTCGGTTTCGCCCAGTTGTGAATGGTCGCCGCCCCGGCCCTTGGCGATGTCATGAAACAGACCCGCAAGCAGCAGGATTTCCGGCCTGTCGAGGCGTGCGAAGGCCTCGCACGCCAGCGGCAGGGTCGTGCGCGATTCGGGTTCGGCGTAACGCGCGATATTGCGCAACACCCGCAACGTGTGTTCGTCGACCGTGTAGACGTGGAACAAGTCGTACTGCATGCGCCCGACCACCCGCGCGAACGGCGGCAGGATCGCCACCAACACGCCATGCCGGTTCAGCGCGTCCAGCACGCGCACCGCACCGGCGCCACGCCGCAGCAGCACAAGAAATGCCGACAGCACTTCGGGATTTCGCGACAACACGGTGCCGTGCTCCACCAGCGCGTGTTCGACCGCGCGCATCGTGGCGGCCGTGATGCCCGTACACCCGGCCACGTCGAAGCGCCTGACAAACACTTCGATCAAGCCTGCCGGAGTCCGCGTCAGCCAGTCGGGATCGCGCAATTCGATGCGCGTGCCACGCATTACGAAATTCCCATCGAGGTCACACGCCGGCGGCAACGGGTGCAGGTATTCGTGCAGACGTTCCAGCAACTGCACCAGCAACCTCTCCGTGGTACCCGCGGCGCGGAAGTAATCCTGCATGAAGCGCTCGACCGCGGCATTGCCGGCGGTATTGACGTCCTCGTAGCCAAGCCTTGCCGCCACTGCCCGTTGCCAATCGAACAGCAGCCGCTCCTCGGCGCGCCCCGCTTCGAGGTGCAAGGCATAGCGGTCGCGCCGCAGCACCGCGCGCGACTCGCGCAAGGCGTCGCGCTCGCTCGTCTCCAGCAGTCGCGCCTTGACCAGGCCATCCAGGTCGTCCACGCCGACCAGCCGCTTGCCCAGCCAGCGAATCAGATCCAGGTTGCGCAATCCGCCCGGTCCGTCCTTCAGGTCCGGTTCGAGATTGTGGGTGGTGTCATCGTGACGCGCATGGCGTTGCGCACGCTCGTCCAGTTTGGCGGCCAGGTAGGCGTCGGGCGGCCACAACGCGGGGTCGGCGGTGAGCGCACGCAGCTCCCGCACGAAACGTTTCGTCCCGGCCAACTTGCGTGCATCCAGCAATCCGGTGAACACGCTGACATCGGCGGCCGCAATGTCCCGGCACTGCGCGAGCGTTCGCACGGCCTGGCCCGGTTTCAGGCCGAGATCCCAAAGGCAGGCGAAGAACGCCTCGAACGCGCGGACCAGGCGCTCGTCGGGATCGGTTTCATGCAGTACCAGCAAGTCGACGTCGGAATGCGGAAACAGCAGCCCATGCCCGAAGCCCCCGACCGCGAACAACGCCGTGGCTCCGGTTTCGCCCACGCACGCGAGCCAGACATGCGCACACACCATGTCCACGACCCCGGCACGCGAACGTGCAAGCACGGCCGCATCGGCGCCCTGCCGGAACGCCGTGGTCAACGCACGCGCATGGTCGTCCAGCATTTGCCGCAGCGCGGTACGCGCACCGCGCGACACGCCTGCCAGTGGCAGCGCGGGCGGCAGGCGCGGCAGCGGCGGGATTGTAGTGGCGCTTTGGGCTGACACGGTTGTCGCACCCGAGGAAGGGGGATGGGTAGGGGGGCGCAAGAAACACGTCTGGGTGCCAGATTGCAGCGGGACGAAGGACAAGCACAAGCGCGAAGCTCGCGTCGACATCCGTCAGTACACGCCCGCTACCCGCCCCCAATCCCCCGCTTCAGGCATCCGGCCAGGCCGTCAGTATCTCGTATCCATCATCGGTGACGGCGATGGTATGTTCCCATTGCGCCGACAGCGAATGGTCCTTGGTGACCACGGTCCAGCCATCCGGCAACTGGCGTGTCTGGCGCTTGCCCGCGTTGACCATCGGCTCGACCGTGAAGGTCATGCCCTTCTCCAGCCGCATGCCCTCGCCGGCATGGCCGTAATGCAGCACCTGCGGTTCATCGTGGTAGATGCGGCCGATGCCGTGTCCGCAGTACTCGCGTACCACCGAATATCCGGCGGCCTCCGCGTGCTGCTGGATCGCATGACCGATGTCGCCCAGCGTCGCGCCGGGCTTGACCTGCCCGATCCCCAGCATCATTGCTTCGTACGTGGTATCGACCAGACGCCTGGCCAGTACCGATGGCTCGCCCACGAAATACATGCGCGAAGTGTCGCCATGCCAACCGTCCTTGATGACGGTGACATCGCAATTGACGATGTCGCCTTCCTTCAGCACCTTGCCGGGGCTGGGAATGCCGTGGCAGATCACGTGGTTGACCGACGTGCACAAGGTCTTCGGAAACCCGCGGTAGCCCACGTTGGCGGGAATCGCGTGTTGCACGTTGACGATGTGGTCGTGGGCGATCCGGTCGATCTCCTCGGTCGTCACGCCGGGCCGGATGCGTTCCTTCAGTACCGCCAACACCTCGGCGGCAAGCCGGCCGGCAACCCGCATGCCTTCGATTTCTTCAGGAGTTTTGGGGATCACGGGCATAGCGCACCATTATCCATCATCCGGCTGCGCGCTGCAGAATGCGGCTGGAGCGCGTCGACAAGCGTTCTGCCGAACCTGAACGCGGCCACTGCAGGCGGCCGTTCGCGGTTGCACAACAGCGTGAGCCAGCGCACACTTTTGTGAAGAGAGTGTCCCATGGAAAGGGATTTGATTGATCACCACTACCAGCAAGGATGGCTGCATCGCCGGCAACGAACGTTTCCAGCGCGACCACAATGCGCGCGTCTACCGCCGCAGGGATGTCGTACGGCGCTACCAGCGCGCTGTCTCGCTCGACCTCGCCGAAGCCGTGGTGTTGCTGAACCACCAGCCCGCCTTCTCCGGCAAGGACGTGCTGGACATCGGCGTGGGCACCGGCCGGACTACGCCCTATCTTGCGCCGCTTGCGCACCGATACCAGGCCATCGATTACTCGCCGGCGATGGTCGCCCGATTTCGACAAAACTTTCCCGAGGTGCCGGTGGAGCTCGCCGACATGACTGATCTGGGTATCTTCGAGGATGCCAGCTTCGATTTCGTGCTGGCCACCAACAACGTGTTCGATGCGGTCGGTCATGCCGACCGTCTGCAAACCCTGCGCGAGGTCCGGCGCGTGCTGCGCCCGCACGGAATGCTGATTTTCTCCAGCCACAACCGCGACGTGCAAAACCTCGGCCGTCGCCCCGCGCTCCGGCTTTCCCGCAACCCGGTGACGCAACTGGCATTCACGGCGTACTGGTGCATGAAGCTGGTCAATCGTGCCCGCCTTGCACGACGGCAACTGTTCACCGACGAGTACGCCATCGTCAATGATGGTGCGCATCATGTCGCCACGCTGCTGTACTTCATCGGTCCGGGCAATCAGCAGCGACAGCTTGCCGATGCCGGGTTCGAGTTGCTGGAGCTGTTCGACAAATGGGGCAAGCCGAAGACGCCGGGTGATTCCGTGGCGCGCAGCGCATGGCTTTTCTACGTGGCCGCCCGCACACCTGACCCGGTCCGTTCTTGCAGGAACGAATGGAGCGGGAACCATGAACAGAAACACTGATCCCGGGCGCGGGATGCTGATCGCCCAAACCACGGCCATCGCCGACGAAGTGGCGGCCCGGCACGCCGTCGACGTCGATC
Organism: Rhodanobacteraceae bacterium; assembly: GCA_036279455.1. Classification (GTDB taxonomy): domain Bacteria; phylum Pseudomonadota; class Gammaproteobacteria; order Xanthomonadales; family Rhodanobacteraceae; genus 66-474. Next base: position 19,123 of record DASUJD010000047.1, read on the forward strand.
ACGATGCCCGGTTTCCGTCCGAAACCTTCGCCGCCCTGCGCGAGGCCCACCTGCTTTCCGCCGCGGTGCCGAGAGGATTAGGCGGGCATGGCGCCGGCATGCTGGAACTCGGCAACCAGTGCTGCACGCTGGCGCGGGGATGCGGCGCCTCGGGCATGGTGCTGGCGATGCACCACATGCAGGTCGCCTGCATCGCGCGGCACGCTGCCACGCCGTACTTCCGGAAATACCTGCGCGAGAATCTGGTCGAACGTCAGGAATTGATCGCTTCGATCACGTCCGAGGTCGGCAGCTTCGGCGACATCCGCTCAAGCGTGTGCGCGGTGCAGGTCGAAGGCAATGAGATGAAACTTGCCAAGGACGCCACCACGGTGTCCTACGGCGCATACGCGGACGCACAATTGGTCACCTGCCGGCGCGCGCCGGACGCCCCGGCCAGCGATCAGGTGCTGGTGCTGTTCCCGAAAGGTTCCTACACGCTGGAACAGACCGGCACCTGGGACACGCTGGGCATGCGCGGCACCTGCAGCCCCGGCGCGAAGTTTTCCGGGCATGGCGCACCGGAACAGATCGTGCCGGGCGCATTCGCCGATTCCTCGGCGCAAACCATGGTGCCGTATTCGCACATCCTGTGGTCGGCGCTATGGACCGGCATCGCCAGCGACGCCATCCATCGGGCTGCGGCCTGCGTACGCTCGGCTGCACGCCGCAAACCCGGCAGCGTGCCGCCCAATGCCGCCGCACTGGCACGTGCATACGCCGGCTTGCAAAGCATGCGCAACAACTGGCAGGCCTGCGCGATCGAGTTCGACGCGATGACCGCGGCCGACGACGCGGCCGCGCGCGAAACGCTGGGCACGATGGGCTGGGCGCTCAAGATGAACCAGTTGAAGGTGGCCTGCTCGGAAGCCGCGCCACGGCTGTGTCAACAGGCGCTCGAGATCATCGGCATCCTCGGCTACAAGAACGACACGCCTTTCAGTGTCGGCCGTCACTACCGCGACGTTCTGTCCGCGGCGCTGATGGTTTCCAACGGACGCATCACCGGCAAGAGCGCGTCGATGCTGCTGGTGGTCAAGGAGGTTTGAGCCATGCCGGCAACCGCCTACGATTCCGAAAAATTCTTCCGCGGCCTGGTCGATGCCGGCCTGATCATTCCGGTCGGCGTGCCGGGCATCTTCGGCCGCAACCAGGTGTTCGAGGACGTGCTGGAGCGCTTCAATACGCTGGTGAACGAGATCGCGAAAAACGACGGCGCCGAATATTTCCTGTATCCGCCCACGATGAGCCGCGGGGTGCTGGAGCAATCAGGCTTCCTGGACAGCTTTCCCGACCTTGCCGGCACGGTGTTCAGCTTCAAGGGCAAGGAACTCGACGCGCGCCAACTCAGCGAGGCCATCCACAATGGCGAGAATTGGGAGCCGTACCAGAACATGACCGAGGTGGCGTTGAATCCGGCCGCCTGCTATCCGGTTTATCCCAGCTTCACCGGCACCGTGCCAAAAGAGGGCAAGCTGGTTACGGTATTGAATTGGGTGTTCCGCCGCGAGCCGTCGCGCGAACCCACCCGGATGCAGTCGTTCCGCATGCGCGAATTCGTGCGTTGCGGCACACCCGGACAAGTCATCCAGTGGCGCGACATGTGGCTGCAGCGTGGATTGCTCTTGCTGCAATCGCTGCAACTGCCGGTGCGGGCCGAGGTGGCGTCGGATCCGTTTTTCGGCAGGGTCGGCAAGATACTGGCCGACTCGCAGCGCCAGCAGAAACTGAAGTTCGAGGTGACGGCGCCGGTGATTTCCGGTGAAAGGAGGACCGCACTGTGCTCCTTCAACTTCCACCAGGACCACTTCGGCGAGGCTTTCCACATCCGCACCGAAGACGGCAACGTGGCCAACACCGCCTGCCTCGGGATCGGGCTGGAACGCGTGGTGATGGCGCTGTTCCAGGCGCACGGCTTTGATCCGGAGAAATGGCCGTCCGAGGTCCACGACAAACTGTGGGTTCGAACGCAGCATGCGCGTACTCGATCTTGACGCCGACCATTACCCGCAACACATGCTGCATACGGAGGATCGCGTGTGGGTGGAAAAGAATTGCTACGTCGACAGCCTGATCGAACTGATCCACGCACTCGGCTGCGAGCCGCTGGCGATGCTGCCGTTCGTGAACGCGATCGACTTCGTCGGCGACCAGTGGACGTTCTTCAAACCGAAACACGACGAATTGCGCGAGTTGTACGGCATCGATGTGCAGGAACTCAATTGCTGGCGGCCATTGCTCGAACTGGCCGAGGAGCACCTGGGGTCCGGTCGGCTGATCGCGACCGAAGCGGATGCGTGGTGGCTGCCGGATGTCGCCGGTACCGATTACCGCTGCCGGCACGCCAAATCATCGGTCATCCTGAATGATCTGGACATCGAACACCGCACGCTCGGCTACTTTCACAACGCCGGTTATTTCACGCTCGCCGGCGAGGATTTCGTGCGCACTTTCCGGCTGGATGTCGAACCCGACCCCGCGTCCATGCCGCTGTATGCCGAGCTCGTCCGCATCGAGCGCCTGCAGTTTCTGCCGGAAGCGGAACTGAAAGCGCGATCGGCACGACTGCTGACCAAACACGCCATGGAAATGCCCGTCGACAATCCGGTCGCGCGCTTCGCCGCGCGCTTCCGGCAAGACCTGCCGATGCTTCAGGACAAGGGGCTTGCGTACTATCACGTCTGGGCTTACGCCACGGTGCGGCAATTGGGCGCCGCGGCCGAGCTGGCCGCGTTGCATCTGCGCTGGCTCGATGCAAAACGCCACGCGCGTGCCGCGGACGCATGGGAACACATCAGCCAGGGCGCGAAGGCGTTCATCCTGAAGGCGGCGCGTTCCGTCAACAGTCGACGCGCACTCGGCGCCACAGCGTACTTCGATGACTGGGCAGCGGCATGGCAACAGTCACGTGACGCATTGCAGGCGGGTTGATTGCAGTCCGAAAGTTTCCAGCCTCCGGTTCATGGAAAAAGAGGATCGTTTTGCGGTCGCGCCATCGACCGTTCATTCCATCGCAACAACGGACGGGAACAAAACGTGGATACCCAGGGAAGAATTCGCGCGGTATTGAGGCAACACGGCCGGCTGGCCAGGGATATCGACACCCTGGACGACAATGCCGACCTGTATCAGGCCGGCATGACTTCGCAGGCGTCGGTCAACGTGATGTTGGCGCTCGAGGGCGAATTCGACGTGGAATTCCCCGATGCGATGCTGAAGCGCAGCGTGTTCGAATCCATCGCAGCCATTGCGAGCGCGCTGGACAGCCTGACGACGGTCAATCAATGACCCGGGTGCGACGCGTCGAGGGCAACCGACGCACCGCGCTGACAAGCGGCTGGCAGTTTGCGCCTGCGCCCACGGGTGGTGCGCGCGAAGCCATCGATGCCCTTGACTGGCTTCCTGCCGAGGTGCCCGGCACCGCCGCCGGCGCCCTGCACTCCGCCAGTCGCTGGGATTTCCTGCAAACGCGCGACTTCGACGCCGAGGATGGCTGGTGGCGTTTGCGCCTGCATGCCGACCCCGGCCCCGCGGTGCTCGGCTTCGACGGCTTGGCAACACTGGCCGAAGTCTGGCTGGACGGCCAGGCCATCCTCGCCAGCGACAACATGTTTCGCGCCCACGAAGTGCCGGTCACATTGCGCGACGAACACGAACTCGTGATCCGTTGCCGCGCACTCGACCCGGAACTCGCGAAACGCAGACCGCGTCCGCGCTGGCGCGTGCCGATGCTGGAACAGCAACAACTGCGCTGGTTTCGCACCACGCTGCTTGGCCGCACCCCGGGCTGGTCGCCGCCCTGCCCGGCAGTCGGTCCATGGCGCAGCGTATGGCTGGAATCACGCACCCTGGAAATCGGGCCGGTCAGGCTGGATGCGCGGGTAACCGGTACGTGCGGCGAGGTTTCGATTTCGGCAACGCTCGATCCGGGCGTCAAAAAAGCAACCTTGGGCATCGAACGCGAGGATCGGCGCGCGGATGCAACACTTGCGTTGCAAGACGGCCGCTGGTGCGGTCGCGCGAAAATCGAAAACCCCGTGCTGTGGTGGCCGCATACGCATGGCCAACCTGCGTTGTACCGCGCGTCGCTGATCCTGCATCGGGAAGACTGCGGCGAGCTCCGCGTTGACCTGGGTGCAATCGGCTTCCGGACGATTGAAATCGACCGCGGCGACGGTGACGATTTTCGCGTCAGCGTCAACGGCGTGCCCGTGTTCTGCCGCGGCGCTTGCTGGACACCGCTCGAACCGGTCAGGCTGAACACGCCGCCGGACGCTTGCCGGGCCGCCGTCGCCCAGGCGCGCGAGGCAGGCATGAACATGCTGCGCGTCGGCGGTGCCATGGTCTATGAAGACGATGCGTTTTACGACGCGCTGGACCAGGCCGGCATCCTGTTGTGGCAGGACTTCATGTTCGCCAACATGGATTATCCCGAAGACGCAAGCTTCGTTGCGAACGCATTGGTCGAAGTCGATCAGCAGCTCGATCGCCTGCACTCGCACCCATGCCTCGCCATCCTGTGCGGCAACAGCGAGGTCGAGCAACAGGCCGCGATGAGCGGCGCGCCACGCGGGTGCTGGTCGCCGCCGCTTTTCCATCGGCATATCGCCGAGCGCGTGCACGCATTCGAAATTCCCTACCTGCCTTCCAGCGCCACCGGCGGCGCATTTCCGCACGCCGCCGACGTCGGCCCCACTTCTTACTATGGCGTCGGCGCGTATCGACGCGATTTCAGTGATGCGCGCCTGAGCCGCGTGCGATTCGCGTCCGAGTGTCTCGGCTTCGCCAACATCCCCGTTGACAGCGGACTGCCGAACGCAACCGTGCGTGTCCATCATCCTCTGTGGAAGGCGCGCTCGCCGCGCGACCTCGGCGCGGGCCTGGATTTCGACGACGTGCGCGATCATTACATGCAACGCTTGTACGGCATCGATCCGGTTGCGCTGCGCAGTGTCGACCACGAACGTTACCTCGCGCTCGGCCGGGCAGCGACCGGCGAAACGATGGCGCGATGTTTCGCCGAATGGCGGCGCGCCGGATCGCCCACGCGTGGCGCATTGGTCTGGTTTCTGCGCGATCTGTGGTCCGGCGCGGGTTGGGGGGTGGTGGACGCCAACGGCGACCCCAAACCCTGCTGGTACGCGCTGAAGCGCGCGCTGGCGCCCATCACGATTGCATTCACCGACGAAGGCGTCAATGGACTTGCGTTGCACGTCGGCAACGAACCCGCCGCGCCACTCGACGCGCATCTGAAAATCGCGCTCTACCGCAATGGCGAGGTTCCAGTGGGACATGCGCATACCAGCGTGCGCATTCCCGGGCATGCTGCCGTCGCGATCCCCGCCGTCGACCTGTTCGACCACTGGCTGGACCTTTCGCATGCTTACCGGTTCGGCCCGCCTGCGGCAGACGTGATCCACGCCGAACTGCTGCGCGACGAAACGTTGCTGGCCGACGCGTTCTGGTTTCCGGCCGGATTGGCTTTCCCGCGAACGGTGGATACCGGTCTTGCGGCACAAGTCTTGCCGGGGCCCGACGACGGCCCGATGTTGCGCGTCTCCACGCGCCTTTTCGCGCAATCGGTATCGATCCTGACCCCGTGTTGGCGGCCGGCGGACAACGGCTTTCACCTCGCGCCCGGCCAAATGCGCGACGTGCATCTGCACCCACGACTCGAGGATTCCGGGCGCAAGCCCGCCCGCGGCCACGTCGCAGCGCTCAACGCCGAAAGCGGCGCGGGGTTCGAGCTGCCGCAAGTCCTCGCGGGGAGCGGCTGCCCTTCGACCGCGAGTCACCTCGAATATACGTAATTTGAACGCAACCTTTACCAGATTCTCCGCTCGCCGGCATCGCGACGAATAATTGCTACGATGGAAATCAATGATGGGCATGGAAGCGATCTGCGACTTGGCGACGAGCCCCGCGGCTGCGGCTGGTAATGCCGGACGTGGCGGTTTTCGCGCACGTGCCGGCTGGTTCGGCCCGGACGACCGGCCGCGCTTCGGCTGGTTGTACCGCCCCCACCAATCCGCCGGCCTGGCCGGCATGGTGATCGTGCCGCCCTTCGGCCACGATGAAATTTGCGCCCATCGCACGCTGCGACACCTCGCCGAAGCCAGCGCGCGCAGCGGTTTCATCACCCTGCGTTTCGACCTCGACGGTTGTGGCGACAGCGCGGGCGACGATTCCGACCCCGACCGCGTGGAAAGCTGGATCACAAGTGTTCAGGACGCCTGCGACCTGGTGCGCGGCGCAGGCGCGGCGCAACTTGTGCTGGTGGGGTTGCGCCTCGGGGCCACACTCGCGGCGTTCGCGGCGCAACGCCGCGACGACGTCGCCGCACTGGTGGCCTTCAACCCGGTGGTCCGCGGCAAACCGTGGCTGCGCGAGTTGCGCGCTTTCCAGGCGGCCATGAATCTTCAGCCATCCCCCGTGCCGACGGAGACGGATGGTCAGGAAGCCGGCGGATTTCTGCTGGGTGCCGAAACCTGCGGGGCGTTGAAAGCCATCGACCTGACCCGCAACACGGCGCCGGCGCCACGGGTGCTGATCCTGGATCGCGACGACCTGCCCGGCGCCGACACATGGCGCGAGCATTTGCAGGCCTGCGGTTGCCACGTGGCGCAACGACGGATTGCGGGTTACGCGGAGTTGATGGACGACCCGCATCGCAGCCGGGTGGCGCAGGCATTCATCGATGCGTGCATCGAATACACGCGCGATGTGCCTGCATTCGCCGGAACCCGACTGGAGAAGCCGGCGCCATCGCTGCGCCCATCCACGACCCAGCATGTCAGCGACGGTGAGATCGTGGAAACGGTGGTATCGCCCGGCGCGGGCATCTTCGGCATCCTGGCCGAACCTGCGCACTGCAAGGCGGATCGTGCGCTGATCATGTTGAATGCCGGCGCCGTGCGTCACGTGGGCGTGTGTCGCTTCGATGTCGGGTTTTCCAGGCAACTGGCCGCATCAGGGCTTCGGGTATTGCGCGTGGATCTGACCGGCATCGGTGACAGCCCCGCCCGTGAAGGCGCGGCCGAGAACATGGTGTATGGACCGCACGACATCGAGGACGTCGGCGTTTGCGTGAACTGGTTGCGCATGCGCAACGTGCGCGAACTCGCCGTGGGCGGCGTCTGTGCGGGCGCCAGTCACGCGCTGCGCGCGGCGATGGCGGGACAGCCGATCGACACGGTCTATCTTGTCAATTGCGCCGTGTTCGCGCCAAAGGTCGGCCTCGATCCCGGAGTCGACCGGCGCTTCAACGATATCGCGCACTACAACAAATCCGTGAAGTCGGTGCGATCGTGGCGAAAGCTGCTCAGTGGAAACGTCGATTTGCGCAGGATCGCCCGGGTTGCCGCATGGAAAATCGTGCTGCGCGGCAAGCGCCTCGTATGGGAGGCCGCGCGCCGGGCCGGCATGCCCATGCCCCACGACTTGAGCCGGGGCTTCGCCGCGCTGGCCCGACGCGGCGTGAACCTTCACTTTCTTTATTCCGGCAACGACCCCGGGCGGGTCCGGCTCGCCGTTGAAGCCGGTTCGTCCGTCCCGGAACACTGCCGGGCGGGCCGGTTCAGCATGCAAGTCTTCGACGGCGCCAACCACACCTTCACGCAACGTTGGGCGCAGGATTCGCTGCGGCAAGCCTTGTGGCAAATCCTGCTGCCGAACTCCGGAAATGCACCGGTTTCCGTTTCCACGGGCAATCCACGCACGCCACAAACGTCCGCCGGGCTGCATCACGTCGGCTGATCCGCAGCTTGCCCGACGAATCATCCTTCGCTACAATTCGCAGGCTTTGCGAAAGCAAAACCGCTCACGCCGGGCGTCATCGGCGAATCCACACGCAGGCCTGCATCCATCGTGATGCACCGGCACCGGGGTCCTTCGCAAGAAGGTCGTTGCCGCGGGGCCTGCGGAAGCCCAACCCCGGAACCTGTCGCGCCGATCCCGTCCATGACGGCCGCGCTCCTCGGATTAGCGAGGCGGGTTCCCACATCGGAGTTTCACACCATGCCCCAAGTCACCATGCGCCAGATGCTGGAAGCCGGCGTGCATTTCGGCCACCAGACGCGCTACTGGAACCCGAAGATGGCGCCGTACATCTTCGGTGCGCGCGGCAAGATCCATATCATCAACCTCGAAGCGACGGTGCCGAAGTTCACCGACGCGATGAATTACCTGTCGGGCCTGGCGCAGAAGCGCCGCACCGTGCTGTTCGTCGGCACCAAGCGCTCGGCGCGCGAGGCGATCGGCGAAGAAGCCCAGCGTTGCGGGATGCCCTACGTCAACGCCCGCTGGCTGGGCGGCATGCTGACCAATTTCCGCACGGTCAAGCAGTCTGTCGCACGCCTCAAGGAACTGGAATCCGCCGAAACCGACGGCACCTTCGACAAGCTGGTCAAGCACGAAGTGCTCAGCCTGCGCCGCGAACGCGACAAGCTGGAGAAGTCGCTGGGCGGCATCAAGGAGATGAAGAACCTGCCGGACGCGCTGTTCGTGATCGACATCGGCCACGAGAACATCGCGGTGCTGGAAGCGCGCAAGCTCGGCATCCCGGTGGTGGCGGTGGTCGATACCAACTACGACCCGTCGCTGGTCGAATATGCGATTCCGGGCAATGATGACGCGATTCGCGCAGTGCAGTTGTACGCGCGGGCAGCCGCCGACGCGGTGCTGGAAGGCAAGGCCGCCGCGCCGATCCAGGCGCGCGGCGACGAAAACGAATTCGTCGAACTCGACGCCGAAGGCAATCCGGTCGTATCCGGCAAGGACGACGACGGCCGCAAACCGGCCCGCCGGGCTCCGGCAAAGAAGGCCGCGCCCAAACGCCCTGCCCGCGTCGACGACGTGCCGCCGCCCGGCGACGATGACAAGGCCGGCTTGGAACGCGCCGCAGCCGAAGTCGCCGGGAACGAAGCTTCGGACGAAGACGCGGCGAAGTAATCGCTCCAGGCCCCTCTCCCACCGGGAGAGGGGTTGGGGTGAGGGTCAGGCAGCCCATTGACACTCGGCACTCCCAACCCTCATCCGGCCCTTCGGGCAAAGGCAAGAGCAGCGCGTTGCGCCTTTCTCCCGAAGGGAGAAAAGAAAAGCCGCCAATGCGCGGCGTTCCTCAAATCGAATCGAAAGGTACAGAGCTATGGAAATTACCGCCGCGATGGTCAAGGAACTGCGCGAGCGCTCCGGCGCCGGCATGATGGAGTGCAAGAGGGCGCTCACCGGGAACGGCGGCGACATCGACGCATCGATCGAATGGCTGCGCAAACAAGGTCTGGCCAAGGCCGACAAGAAAGCCGATCGCGTCGCCGCCGAGGGTCGCATCGCACTGGCCCGCTCCAGCAACAGCGGTGTGCTGGTCGAAATCAATTCCGAAACCGATTTTGTCGCCAAGGACGAAAACTTCCTGAAGTTCACGGACGAGGCGGCGCAGACCGCGTTGCAGAGCGGCGCGAAGGATGCCGAGGCACTGAAGGCCGCCAAGACTTCCTACGGACCCACTGTCGAGGAAGGTCGCCAGTGGCTGGTCGCCAAGGTCGGCGAGAACGTGCAGGTGCGCCGTGTAGTACGCATCGACAACGCTGCCAGCCTCGGCGCTTACGTGCACGGCGGCCGCATCGGCGTGCTGGTTGCCCTTGAAGGAGGCGATCCGGAATTCGCACGCGGCATCGCGATGCATATTGCCGCAATGAACCCGCAATATGTCGCGCCGGAGAACGCACCCGCCGAATTCGTCGCCAAGGAAAAGGAAATCTCAGCAGCGCAGATGAGCGACAAGGACAAGCAGAAACCCGCCGAGATCCAGGAAAAGATGATCGCCGGCAAGATCAGGAAGACCCTCAACGAAATCTCGCTGACCGGCCAGCCGTTCGTGCTGGACACCAACGTCAGCGTCGGCGACGCGTTGAAGAAGGCCGGCGCCAAGGTGCTGTCCTTCCACCGCATCGCGGTCGGCGAAGGCATCGAGAAGGTGGTCGAGGATTACGCCGCGGAAGTGATGAAGCAGGCCGGGCTGGCCTGAGCGTATCCACCATCGCATGAAACACGAAAGCCGCGAGCAATCGCGGCTTTTTTGTGCATCGCACAGGGATGGGTACCAATGTAGGTTGGCGCTGAGCGCAGCGAAGCCCAACGCCAATATGCATTGTGCAGATCGAGCCTCTCCCGGGCTTGCTGTGGGGAAAGCCCAACATCTTCGGCAGCAAATATTGTTGGGCTTCACTTTGTTCAGCCCAACCTACCAGCTACCCACCTCCCATCCCCAAGTACAATCCACCCGTTTGCCCATCCACGGAGCCCCACATGCCCGCCAAGCCGAAACCGACGCCGATCTACCGGCGCATCCTGTTGAAGCTTTCCGGCGAGGCGTTGATGGGAGCGGCCGACTACGGCATCGATCCGAAAGTGATCGGCCGGATGGCCGATGAAATCCTGGAGGCACGCAAGCTCGGCGTCGAGATCGGCGTGGTGATCGGCGGCGGCAACATCTTTCGCGGCGCGGGTCTTGCCGAGGCCGGAATGGACCGCGTCACCGGCGATCACATGGGCATGCTGGCCACGGTGATGAATGCGCTGGCGATGCAGGACGCGCTGGAAAAACGCGGCGGCTTCGCGCGGGTGATGAGCGCGATCCAGATCCACGACGTATGCGAGGACTTCATTCGCCGCCGTGCGATCCGGCACCTCGAAAAGGGCCGCATCGTGCTGTTCGCGGGCGGCACCGGCAACCCGTTCTTCACCACCGATTCCGCCGCCGCGCTGCGCGCGATCGAGGTCGGCGCCGATCTGCTTCTGAAGGCCACCAAGGTGGACGGCGTGTACAGCGCCGATCCGAAGAAGAAAAAGGATGCACGCCGCTTCGAGCACCTGAGCTACGAGGACGTTATCGCGCGCGATCTGAAAGTGATGGACACCGCCGCGATCGCCCTGTGCCGCGATCACGGCCTGCCACTGCGCATTTACGACATGACCTGCCCGGGCAATCTGATGCGCATCCTCAAGGGCGAGTCGATCGGGACGCTGGTCAGCGGCCACTGAGGCGCTCGCGCGCTTCCCCTGATCTCCCTGTCTCGATTCCGCCCCACGCGGTGGGCCCATCGACGTCCATGTCTTTTCCGCGCCCACGCCGTCTGCCCATCGACGTCCATGTCTTTTCCGCGCCGTCCGAAGAGTGGTTCGCTCGCTGCGCGAGCACATGGGCTCTTTGGTTTCGCTCGCCTGGGCGGCGAGCGAGTGACTTTCTGCCGAAACAGAAAGTGGCCCGCGCCATGGGACGGCGCGGAAAAAGACATGGGTGTCGAATTCTAAGCGGATGTACCACTACGAGTTGATCAAGAAACAAAAAGCGCGGCGCCCACGGCTATACTTGCCGACTGACACGATACACGGGACCGCGAGCCATGCTCGACGACATCAAACGCGACAGCCAGACCCGCATGGGCAAGAGCGTCGATGCGCTGCGCCACGAGTTGTCGCACCTGCGCACCGGCCGCGCCAGCACTGCCCTGGTGGAAGGCATCAAGGTGAATTATTACGGCTCGGATGTGCCCATCAATCAGGTCGCAACGGTAGCCGTCTCGGATGCGCGCTCACTGACCATCACACCCTACGAGAAACAGATGGTCGGGGCGGTCGAAAAAGCCATCATGGCGTCCGATCTCGGCGTCACACCGACCACGGCGGGCACCACGATCCGCCTCAACATGCCGCCGCTCACGGAGGAGCGCCGCAAGGAACTGGCCAGGCACGTCGGCCACTCGGGCGAAAATGCCAAGGTCGCCGTGCGCAACATCCGCCGCGACGCGATCCAGCACATCAAGAACCTGCTCAAGGACAAGCAGGTCAGCGAGGACGACGAGCGTCGCGGGCAGGATGAAATGCAGAAACTGACCGACCACTTCATCAAGGAAGTGGATGCGGCGGTGCAGGCCAAGGAGCAGGAGCTGCTGGCGCTGTAGGAAAACACGGCATAATTTGTAGCGTTCGACGGTTCGCGAGTCGGCGATGCCTGGATTGCCGAACGGGAGGCTTGCGTGAGAGAGAACAGGGTTGACTTGAATTGGTGATGAGCTCGCGAAATGCCGCTGCCGATCGCAACGCCGTGGTCCGTGAGCGCACCTCCTGCCATATCGCCGCCGCCACTCTGCGCACATGCTGAGACAGCGCGTCATCACGGCCGTCATTCTTGCGCCACTGATCGTCGCGCTGATTTTCCTGACCAAGGCCTCGGTGTTCGCGACCCTCCTGGGGCTGATCTTCCTGCTCGGCATGTGGGAATGGACCCGCATGGCCGGCGTACGTGGCCATCTGCTGCGGGTGGCGTCGCTGCTCGGCTATGCGATCCTGTTCGCACTGCTGTGGCATGTATGCAAAACGCCATGGTGGTGGCTGCCGGTGCTTGCCGGGCTGGTGTGGTGGCTGCTCGCGCTGTACTGGCTGATGCACCTCCATTTCGGGGCTCGACCGAGCCGCTCGAGCGCGCTTTTGAAACTTGTGGCCGGCGCGCTCGTCGTGGTTCCTGCCTGGTGTGCCGTGGTGGTCATGCACGGCGACATGGCCAGGCCGGATACGGGCCACGGCCATTGGTGGGTGCTGTTCTTCGCGTGCATCGTGGTGGCGGCCGACATCGGCGCGTATTCCGCGGGCCGGCGCTGGGGCCACACCAAGCTGGCGCCCTCGATCAGCCCCGGCAAGACCCGTGAAGGCGTGTACGGCGCGCTGGTGTGTTCGGGTATCGTGAGTCTGGTTGGCGGCGTGCTGCTGAACGTGCCGGGGTATCGCCTGCCCGCGATCGTGGCACTGGGTTTGCTGGCGGTGCTGTTTTCGATCGTGGGCGACCTGTTCGAAAGCCTGGTCAAACGGCACGCCGGCGCCAAGGATTCCGGCACACTGTTTCCGGGCCATGGCGGTGTGTTCGACCGCATGGATTCGATCGTCGCGGCATTGCCCGTTTTCGTGTTGGGCAAATTCCTGCTGGGATTGTGATGCGGAACTGCCAGCTCCCGGCGCGGTCCATGAACCCATGCGCCGGTCCAAAACGCCAGCGCGAACGTCACTCGCGCAGCACAGCGTCGACAGGCCCCTTATGATGAGCCCGATGGATACACGATTGTGACCGCATGAGCGTTTTTCTGAACATTCTGGGCTCGGCATGGTGGCTGATCGTCACCCTGGGCATCCTGGTGACCTTCCACGAGTTCGGGCACTTCTGGGTCGCGCGCCGCTGCGGGGTGAAGGTGCTGCGTTTCTCGATCGGCTTCGGCAAGCCGATCAAGTCGTGGTACGGCAAGGACGGCACCGAATATTGCGTGGCCTGGATCCCGCTGGGCGGCTACGTCAAGATGCTGGACGCACGCGAAGGTGACGTCGCACCCGCAGACCGTCCGCGCGAATTCACCGGCAAGCCGATCTGGCAACGCATCCTGATCGTGCTTGCGGGGCCCGGTTTCAACCTGATTTTTGCGGTCGCGGCGTTCTGGGCCATGCTGGTGATCGGCAAGCCGGATTTCCAGCCGCTGGTCGGCAACGTCACCCATCTCGCGGCGCAGGCCGGCATCCAGCGCGGCGACCGGGTGCTGAGCGTCGATGGCAAGTCGATTTCCAACTGGACCGATCTTGGCATCGCCTTGGCCAACGCGGCGCAGTCGCATCGAGCCACGCCGCTCAAGGTACGCACGCCGGCGGGCGCCATCCAGACGCACGTCCTTGATTTCAGCAAGCTGCCGCCGCGCCCAGGCGACCAGACGATCATCGTCGAAACCGGCATGGTGCCGCTGCAGCGCAGCCTGCCACCGGTGGTCGGCAAGCTGGTCCCCGGCAGCGCAGCCCAAGCCGCGGGGCTCGAACCCGGTGACCGCGTCGTGAGCATCGACGGCACCGCGATCCACGACTGGAACCAGTTGACCCAAACCACCCGCAAGAATGCCGGACCCGACCACAAACTCGCATTGCTGATCGAGCGCGACGGCAAGCGGATGGCGGTAAGCCTGCAACCGCGCGTGACCGTCGAACCCGATGGAAGCAAGGCCTGGGCCATCGGCATCTACGCAAAAATGGCCACGGCCAATTACGATACGGTCTTGCGACGCGGTCCGCTCGCGGCGATCCCCGACGCCTGCGAACAGATGTGGAATCTCACGGCTACCACCGTGAAGATGATCGGCCACATGCTGGCGGGCTCGGCTTCACTCTCGAACCTGTCCGGCCCGATCTCGATCGCAGAGTACGCGCGCACCTCGGCACAAATGGGGGTCGCATGGTTTCTGTATTTTCTCGGCATCATTTCCCTGAGCCTTGGCATCATGAACCTGCTGCCGATCCCCATTCTCGACGGCGGTCAGTTGCTGTATTTCCTCATCGAGCTGGTCAAGGGCAGCCCCATTTCCGAACGTGCGATGGCTGCCGGGCAATACTTCGGCCTGCTGGCCATCGCGATGCTGTTCGGCCTGGTTTTCTACAACGACATCCTGCGCGTGCTTTCATGAAGAATCCCTTGTACCAGCTGCCGTGCACGGCTTTTTGCCGGGCCTTACCGGACGTCCGTTGCGCCCGGCATCAAGAAATCCCCGGGCGTGGGACCTGACCTACGCCGCTTTTCCGTGCGCAGTCGAACCTGTACGATGCGCGGTTTGCGCAACACCCTGGAGTTCTGGAATCGACGATGAAGCGAGTCGCCGCACTCATCCTGTTCGCCGCTCTGTCCGCTCCCATGGCGGCGTACGCATCTCAGCCCTTCACGGTCAGCGACATCCGCATCGAGGGCCTGCAGCGCATTGCGGCCGGCACGGTGTTGAGCTATCTGCCGATCGAACCCGGCCAGACCTTGACCGACGCCACCGCGCAGAAGGCCATACGCGATCTGTTCAAGACCGGTTTTTTCAGCGACGTCGAGCTGGAACGCCAGGGCGACATCCTGATCGTGAAAGTGGTCGAGCGCCCATCGATTGCGAGCCTTGCGGTTCACGGCAACAAGGAGATCAAGACCGATGACCTGATGAAGGGCCTGAAATCCTCCGGTCTCTCCGTGGGCCAGACCTTCGACCGTCTCACGCTCGACCAGATGCGTCAGCAATTGGTCACGCAGTACAACGATCGCGGCAAATACAACGTCGAAGTCAAATCCCACGTCACCAGGCTCGACCGCAACCGCGTGGCCATCGACATCGAGATCAAGGAAGGCAAAGCTTCCAAGATCCAGGAAATCAACATCGTC
Organism: Rhodanobacteraceae bacterium; assembly: GCA_036279455.1. Lineage (GTDB taxonomy): Bacteria > Pseudomonadota > Gammaproteobacteria > Xanthomonadales > Rhodanobacteraceae > 66-474. The sequence goes on from DASUJD010000047.1 coordinate 34,376, forward strand.
GGCAACCACACATTCACCGACCACGAGATTCGCAAGGGCTGGGAATCCAACACGCCCGACTGGACTTCGTGGTACTCCAGCAATGACCAGTATTCGCAGGAGCACCTGTCGGGCGACCTGACCAAGCTGACTTCGTTCTACATGAACCGCGGTTACGCCGATTTCAACGTCAGCTCGGCACAGGTCACCATCAGCCCCGACAAGCGCGACATCTACATCGCCGCGGGCATCCATGAAGGCGGTGTCTTCAAGATCGCCGACATCCACCTGCTGGGCAGCCTTGTCCTGCCCGAGAAGTCCCTGCGCCGGGTGCTGCGCATCAAGTCCGGCCAGGTGTTCAACCGCCACAGCATCGAGCTGTCTTCGGATGCGATCACCGACGTGCTGTCCAATATCGGTTACGCCTTCGCCAAGGTCTCGACGATTCCCAAGGTGGACGAACAGAACCACACTGTCGACCTGACCTTTTACGTCGACCCGGGCCCGCGCGTCTACGTGCGCCGGATCAACTTCAAGGGCAACACCCGCACCCAAAGTCAGGTGATGCGCCGCGAGATGCGCCAGTTCGAGGGAGCGTGGTACTCGCAGGCCGCGATCGACCGTTCCAAGGTGCGCCTGCAGCGGCTCGGATTCTTCAAGGACGTCAACATCAAGACCGTCAAGGTTCCGGGCACCGCCGACCAGGTCGACCTCGACGTCAACGTCACCGAACAGTCATCCGGCCAGTTCCGCGTCGGCATCGGCTATGCACAGGTGGCAGGCGTCATCCTGAGCACTTCGATCTCCACCGACAACTTTCTCGGCACCGGCAACCGCATGTCGGCGACCTTCGCGAAGAGTCTGTTCCTGAAGCAATACCAGGTTTCATTCTTCGATCCGTATCTCACCGACAGCGGCATCGGCATCGGCTACACCGCCAGCGTGGTGCAGCTGGATCAGAGCGAGCAGAACATCGCGGCGTTCCTGTCCGACACCGATTCGTTTTCGACCTATCTCAGCTTCCCCATCAGCGAATTGGACGCCATCAATGCAGGCATCGGCGTCAACCGTACCGGGCTCGACCTGGTCGCGGGATTCTCGCCGCAGGTGTTCTTCGACCAGGTCAACAAGATCGGCCATCGCACCATGCACAATACGCCGGTGACCATCTCCTACGCGCACGATACGCTGAACAGGTTCTACAAGCCTACCCGCGGCGGCCTGCAGCAGATCAGCGCCGAGATCACCCTGCCCGGGGCGACGGTTCCGTACTATACGCTCGCGCTTTCGACCAGCGACTATTTTCCGTTGCCGTTCGATTTCGTTGGGCACGTATCCGGCAGACTTGGCTACGGCAAGGCATATTCCAAGGATATTTCGGTGCAGTATGCCGACAGCAACGGCAACATCCAGACGATGTCGTTTCCGTTCTTCCAGAACTATTACGCCGGCGGCGTGCAGGACGTGCGCGGCTTCGAGGACAACACGCTGGGTCCGCGCGTCTGCTCCGGTCTGATCGACGCCGACGGCAAGCCCGATCCCACTGCCATTGCCGTCAACGGCGCTTGCCTGGGCGGAAACTTCTTTCGCCCGCAGCCGGTCGGTGGCGCATTCAAGGTGCTCGGCAGTGCCGAGCTGGTGCTGCCGTTCTTCAAGGACAACCCCAAGGTGCGCGTTTCGCTGTTCACCGACGTCGGCAACGTGTACTCGAGCTACTCCGCATTCGATGCATCATCCTTGCGCGCGTCGGTCGGCATCTCGGCGCAGTGGGTTTCGCCAATGGGACCGATCGTCATCAACTTTTCCGAACCGGTGCGCGACAAGCCGGGCGACAAGCCTTACGAGGAGCGCCTGCAGTTCTCCTTCGGCGGGTCGTTCTAGGCAGGTTGTCGAAAAAGCGCTCTCCTGCACTTTTTCGACGCGCCGAGTCGGGCACAGGTCAGGTCCCGGTTTCGTTGAATCAGGCATTTGATGCGCTTGATTCACGGCGGACCATCCATGGCCCGCATTTCCAGGGTGTTTTTCAACAACCTGCCGGGGTCTGTACACTATCTGCGCCCGCTTCTGCGGTCACGACACGTTTCTGCGCGCGGCTGGCGCGAACACGACCGTCATGCCACGGCCACGCAAGGCTTGCGGCATCGCCTGAGGGGGTTATGAAAGGACCGGAAAACTACCGTATCGACGAACTGGCGCGGCGTTTCGGGCTCGAAGTGCGCGGTGATGTCGGTGATGCCACGGATCCAATCCATGGCGTTGCGCCATTGTCACGCGCCGGGCGCGGACATCTGGCCTTCCTCGCCAATTCCCGCTACCTGGCCGACCTTCGGCGCACCCACGCCGGCGTGGTGATACTGCGTGCCGAACACGCCGCAGCCAGCCCCGTCCCCGTGCTGGTCGCGCAAGATCCCTACCTCGCCTATGCGCGCATCGCTGCGCTGTTCGACCGCACGACTTCGCCGGCACCCGGCATTCATCCGTCGGCCATCATCGCCGGCGATGCGAAGATCGACGCCTCCGCCAGCGTAGGCCCGGGCTGCGTGATCGAAGCCTGCGCATCGATAGAAGCCGGCGCGGTGCTGGGGCCACATTGCGTGATCGGTCCGGATTGCACAGTGGGCGCACAATCCCGCCTCGTCGCCAACGTGGTGCTGGTGGCCCGCGTGACACTCGGCAAGCGTGTCCTGATCCACCCCGGCGCCGTGCTCGGCGCCGACGGCTACGGCATTGCACGCGGCGAAGACGGTTGGATCAAGGTGCCGCAATTGGGCGGTGTGCGCATCGGCGACGATTGTGAAGTCGGCGCCAATACCACCATCGATCGCGGCGCACTGGAAGACACCATTCTCGAAGAGGATGTGCGCCTCGACAACCAGATCCAGATCGCGCACAACGTGCGCATCGGCGCGCACACCGCGCTGGCCGGCTGCGCGGCGGTGGCGGGCAGTGCGACAATCGGCCGCGACTGCCTGATCGGTGGCGGCGCCGGGGTGCTGGGCCACCTCGAAGTCGCCGACGGCGTTACCATCACCGCGATGACCCTCGTGACCCATTCAATCCATGAATCCGGCGTGTATTCTTCCGGGACCCCGATCGAAGAAAACCACGCGTGGCGCCGCAATGCCGCACGAATGCGCCACCTCGACAGCATGGCACGCCGGATCGCACAACTGGAAAAACAAGTGGACGCCTTGACCCGGGAACGCAATCGATGAACGACACCATCCCCCCAATGACCTTGCCGATCGATGCAGAACGGATCGCGGCCATTCTGCCGCATCGTTATCCGTTTCTGCTGGTCGATCGGGTCGTCGAGCTCGTGGCGGGTCAAAGCATCGTCGCGCTCAAGAATGTCACCATCAACGAACCATTTTTTCAGGGACACTTTCCCGGCCGCCCGGTGATGCCGGGCGTGTTGATCGTCGAAGCGCTGGCACAGGCGTCCGGCCTGTTGATCGGCCTTTCCGGCAAATACTCCGAAACGGATCACCCGATCTTCTACCTCGCGAAGGTGGACAACGCGCGCTTCCTGAAACCGGTGGTGCCGGGCGACCAGCTGCGGCTCGAGGTAGGGCTGAAACGACAAATCCGCGGCATGGGCATCTTCACCGCGCGCGCAGTTGTCGATGGCAGGGAAGTGGCCACCTGCGAACTGATGTGCGCGGATTCGAACCGGTGAGCCCGGAACGGCCCGGCATCCACCCCAGCGCGATCGTCGATCCCGGCGCGAAGCTCGCCGACGATGTCACGGTCGGGCCGCTGACCGTCATCGGCGCGGAGGTTGAAATCGGACCGGGCAGCAGGATCGGTGCACACGCCCTGATCCAGGGTCCGACCCGTATCGGGCGCAACAACCGCATCGGCGCCTATGCCTCGATCGGCGGAGACCCGCAGGACAAGAAGTACGCCGGCGAGCGCAGCGAATTGCACATCGGTGACGACAACACCTTCCATGAATTCGTCACCATCAATCGCGGCACCACGGAGGGTGGCGCCGTCACCCGCATCGGCGACGACAACTGGATCATGGCCTACGTGCATGTCGCCCACGATTGCAACGTCGGCAGCCACACCATCTTCGCCAACAACGCCACGCTGGCCGGCCACGTGGAAATCGGCGACTGGGTCGTGTTGGGCGGTTTCGCGGGCGTGCACCAGTTCTGCAAAGTCGGCGCACACGCTTTTGCCGCGATGTATTCGGCGATCAACCGGGATGTTCCGCCCTTCATCTACGTGGCCGGTCAGTTTGCCGAGCCGCGCGGCGTGAATGCCGAAGGGCTGAAACGGCGCGGTTTCGATGCCGGAGGCATCGCCGCAATCAAGCGCGCCTACCGAACCTTGTATCTCTCCCACAGGACCCTGGAGGAAGCGCGTGCGGCGCTGGTCGAGCAGGCCGCGTCCAGCGCAGAGGTGCGCGCATTCTGTGACTTCATCGACCGCAGCGAGCGCGCGCTGGTGCGGTAGGAGCCAGGACCCGGGACTCGAAACTCGCTCGGGACTCGCTCGGGACTCGGGACTCGGGAAGCATGGGGAACCTGCAAAGCCTTCACCCCCTTCCGGAGGAAGGGGGGCGCCGCGCAGCGGCGGGGGGATGTCGTCCCGCACAACGGCAACGAACCACATGGACACCCCTCTCCCCCATCAGCTTCACCGGTTGGAGGAGAGGCGGCTGCGGTCCGAGCGCGTAGCCCTGGGTGAGGCGGCAAGGGCAGCACGTCTTGATCGGCATCGCACTATGATCCCGGCATGCAACTGCGCAAGCCGCAAAATCGAAGGCGAACACCATGAAGCTTCGCGTCGCGACCGTGCTCGCCGCGATTGCCGTTGCGTTCATCGTCATCCCGTCTTGCATCGCATCGACGGCGCCAACCGCGCCGGTGGTGCAGGTCGCCTCGGGCCGCATTCGCGGCGTGCAGCATGACGGCGTCGATATCTTCAAGGGCATTCCCTTTGCCGCGCCACCGGCAGGACGACTGCGCTGGCGTCCACCGCAACCCGTCAAGCCGTGGGCCGGCGTGCGACCGGCGATCCGCTTCGGTCATGACTGCATGCAGATTCTCTCTCCCGGCGACGCCACACCGCGCAGCACCAGGCCGAGCGAGGACTGTCTTTACCTGAACGTGTGGGCGCCGGTCAGCCGGCACGGAAAATTGCCAGTCATCGTGTGGATTTATGGCGGCGGATTCGTGAATGGCGGCAGCTCCAGTCCTGTTTTCGACGGCGCCGTGTTCGCCCATCAAGGCTTGGTATTCGTGAGCTTCAACTACCGGCTGGGACGTTTCGGATTTTTCGCGTTTCCGGCTCTGGTTCACCAAGACACGCTGGTCGGCAACTACGCCTTCATGGATCAGATCGCGGCGCTTCGCTGGGTGAGAAAGAACATTGCAGCCTTCGGCGGGGATCCCGACAACGTCACGATCTTCGGCGAATCGGCTGGCGGCATGTCGGTGAATGTTTTGCTGACATCGCCGCTGGCTCGCGGACTGTTCGAACGGGCCATCGTCGAATCCGGTGGCGGGCGCAACAATCTCATGCCGACTGTCCCGCTCGACCGGCCGGGTCCCGGCGACGAGCCATCCGCCGAGCAATCGGCAACTGCGTTTGCTCGATCCATGGGAATCACGGGCGACGATGCGGCGGCGCTGGCCGCATTGCGCACATTGCCGGCCGGGAAAATCGTGGATGGCCTCAACATGTCCACCTCGCTCCAACAGATTCACCAGCAAAGGATATTTTCGGGACCCATCGTGGATGGAAAACTGGTCGTGCAGCCACCCGAACAAGTCTTCAAGGAAGGCGGCCAGGTCAAGGTTCCCGTGATCATCGGGACTACCAGTGACGACCTTGGTTTCTTCGATGCCAGGACGATCGCCGAACTCTTCGCGCCGTTCGCTGCGCACGCAGCGCAAGCGCGCGCAGCCTTCGATCCTGACAACAGCCGGAGCGTGCAGCAGGTCGGATGGCGGATTGCCGGCGTACGCGACATGCTGGAGCCGGCGCGTTTCGTGGCGCGGCGCGTGGCGGCCGAGGGACAACCTGCCTGGGAATACCGGTTTTCCTACGTGCAGACCACCATGCGCAAAACGCTGCATGGCGCGCCGCACTTCTCCGAAGTGCCGTTTGTCTTCGAGAGCCTCCGGCAAGTGACCGGATCGGAGTTCAGCAAGGATGTTTCCGACGGGGACAGGGCGATGGCACGGACGATCAACGCCTACTGGGTGAATTTCGCCAGAACCGGCAACCCGAACGGCCCGGGACTGCCGCAGTGGCCCGCCATGACGCCAGGGGGCGATCAACTGATGAATTTCACGATGCAAGGGCCCAGGGCGGAGATCGATCCGGTGAAGAAACAGCTCGACCTGGTCGAACCGTTGCAGAGGTGAGCGCCGCAGTGCTGCAACTTTTCATCCTGTCCGCGCGCAGCCATCCACCGTGTTGACCGCGGTTATGCTTCGCGCATGAATTCCTGCGCCAGCGACGCCACCACCGCACACGCCTCGCCGGTCCCCGGTCCCCGGTCCCCGGTCCCGACGTTCGCCCTGGTCGCCGGCGAGGACTCCGGTGACCAGCTCGGTGCCGACCTGATCGAAGCCCTGGGTGTGCGGTTTCCGAACGCGCGCTTTGTCGGCATCGGCGGACCGCGCATGCATGCAGCGGGATTCGACGCCTGGCACGACATTTCGGCATTGTCGGTGATGGGCGTCGCCGAAGTACTGCGACACCTGCCGCGCCTGCTGCGTCTGCGTGCATCGCTCGCCCGGCGCCTCATTGCATTGCGGCCGGACGTGTTCATCGGCATCGACGCGCCGGACTTCAATCTGGGCCTCGAAAAAAAACTGAAGTGCGCAGGCATCCGCACCGTGCACTACGTCAGCCCCTCGATCTGGGCATGGCGTGAAAGCCGCGCGCAAAAAATCGGGCAGTCGGCCGACTGCGTGTTGTGCCTGTTCCCGATGGAACCGGCGATCTACGCAAAGCACGGCGTCGACGCGCGTTTTGTCGGACACCCCTTGGCTGACCGCTTCGCGCTGTCGCCGGATCGTGCGGCGGCACGACGTGAACTCGGCATCGACCCGGACAGGCCGGTTCTTGCCGTGTTGCCGGGCAGCCGGCACTCGGAAATACGCAGACTCGGCAAGATCTTCCTCGATGCCGCACAGCGCGTCGCCGTGGAAATCCCGAACCTGCAGATCGTGGTTCCGGCGGCGAATGCACGGGGTCGCGGCGAGATTGAAGGTCTGCTGAAAAGGTCGGGGCCCGGTCCCGTGCTTCTTCTCGACGGTCTGGCGCATCGTGCGTTGGTCGCCGCCGACGTGGTGCTGCTGGCTTCCGGAACCGCCGCACTGGAAGCCATGCTGGCCAAGCGTCCGATGGTGGTCGGCTATCGCATCGCACCGCTCACGCACGCCTTGGTCAAGGGCTTCGGCATGTTGAAGACGAACGTCTATTCGCTGCCGAACATTCTTGCCGGCAGGACGCTGGTCCCGGAACTGATGCAAAACGACTGCACGCCTGAAAGGCTTGCCAAAGCGCTGCTTCAATGGTTTCATGATCCGGAACGCCGCGACGCACTGACGCACGAATTCGAACGCCTGCACCTCGCGCTGCACGCGGGCGGCGGTGCCGCTGCAACCGCGGCACGGGCAGTGGAACAACTACTGGCGTCGCGCAATTAAGATTGCGCGGCAACAATGAATACGACATCCACCCGATTCTTCTCATGGCATTGCCGCCGTGGCTGGCTCATCGCGTTCGCGGTGGCCGTGTTGCTGGCCACCCTGCGTTTTGGTCCACTCGCCGAACAAACGGGTATCGAGCGCGCGTTCGCGATTTGCACCCTGGCAGGATTGGTGATTGTTGCGATCGCCGCCAGCGGTCGGCTTGCATTCGGTTTGTTCGCCGGCTGCCTGCCGATGCTGTTGCTGGTGATCGCGGCCAACCTGAAGTTCCGCTATCTCTCGACGCCCTTGCTGGCGCCGGATCTGGTTTATTACTTCACCGCCGAAATTGGCGAAACGCTGCTGCGCTATCCCTTCATCATGGCGGCGATTGCAGCTGCGCTTCTACTGGCACCGCTGCTGCTGGTCTTGCTGTGGCGCGGCGGCGCTCGACCCAGGCCGAATGCGATCGTTCGCGGGGCGCGCGTACTCGGCGTGGTCGTCGCCATCGCTACGCTTGCCGTGACACTTTCTCCACGCGGACCTTTTGCGCAGGTATACGACAAGGGCATGTGGCTGGCGATGAAGGACCGAAGCTTCGTGTCGGATTTCATCGTCTCCATCCGCAATGCACGCGTGCACGAACCGCCGTTCCACCTCGCCGACGCGAACCACGACAACTGGCACGACCTTGCCGTCGACGCGTCGAATGTCACCCGCAGGCCGGACATTGTCGCGGTGCTGGAAGAAAGCACGTTCGATCCGCGCATGCTGACCGCGTGCACGTCGAAGCTGTGCGACGCGCGCATGTTCCACGCCGATGCCAACACCATCGCGCACGGCTGGTTGAACGTGCACACCTGGGGCGGTGGCACCTGGACCAGCGAGTTCGCGTTTCTTGCCGGCCTGCCGCATACCTTGTTCGGCCCGGCCGGCATCTACGCGCCATTCGACCTTGCGCCGCGCATCCGCTTCACCCTGCCGCGCTTGCTGGATGCGGACGGCTACCGCACCGTCGGCATCTATCCCACCGACGGCGATTTCATGAACGGGCGCGATGCCTACGCCGACTACGGCTTCGATGCGTTCTACGGCGGCCGCGAGTTGAAGCTGGGCTGGGGCACGACCGACGCCGCGGTATTTCACGAATTCGAGCGCGTCTTCAGAATCGAAAAAGCCAAGGCGCACGGCAAGCCCGTGTTCGTGTTCGTGCTGACTTTGCACCAGCACGGTCCGCACATGGTCCCGCTGCACGAATTGCCGGCGCCATACAATCATCCGCTGTTCCGCGGCAAACTTGCGCCGGGCAACAAGCCGCTGGACCACTGGCTCAACCTCAACCTCGCCAATTACCTGCAACGCCTGTCGATGTCCGACGCGGCGATGACGCAACTGGAAGCCTTCCTGCGCCGCGACAACCGCCCGGTGCTGCTGTTGCACTTCGGTGATCACCAGCCCTCGTTCGACGGCGCGATCAATACACTCGCCAAGACCGTGCCGTCCCAGGTGCCGGACCCGCAGTACGTCACCTATTACACGCTGAAAGGCTTCAACCTGCCGATACGGCGCGCGAATTATCAGGTGCTGGACATCGCCTACCTCGGTTCGCTATTGCTGGACGCCGCGAACCTGCCGCGCAACCCGTTCTTCATCGCCAACACCTTGCTGCGCGACCGCTGCAACGGCCACGACCTCGACTGCCGCAAGCGCGCGCTGCGAAATTCCTACCGCGCCTACATATTCGGAACCCTGCATGACCTCCGCGACTGACAGCGTCGCCATTTTCGCCAGCTTGCCGCGCCCCCGGCTTCGACGCTGGCCGAATGTCGCCGGTCTCGCCGGCGTGGACGAGGCCGGATGCGCGCCGCTGGCCGGGCCGGTGGTGGTCGCAGCGGTGATCCTCGATCCCGCGCGCCGGATCAACGGGCTGGACGACTCCAAGGTACTGCCCGAAGCCGTCCGTGAAAAACTCTACGCGCGCATCACGGCACGCGCGCACGCGTGGAGCGTGGTGGCCGTGGACGTGGAGGAGATCGACCGCATCAATATCTATCATGCACGCATGACCGGGATGACGCGTGCGCTGGAGCAGCTGGCGAGCGTGCCGGGGTTCGCCCTGATCGACGGCAACCGGCTCCCACGCATGCTGCCCTGCCCCGCGCGCGCGGTGGTGGGCGGCGATGCACTCGCGCCATCCATCAGCGCGGCATCCATCATCGCCAAGGTCACCCGCGACCGGATCATGCGCGAGATGCATGCGCGCTGGCCCGGCTACGGGTTCGCGCAGCACAAGGGCTATCCCACGCCCGAACACCTGGCTGCGCTGAACCGGCTGGGACCATGCCCCGAGCATCGACGCAGCTTCGCGCCGGTGCGGGCGGCGTACGCGCGAACGGAAATCGCGTTCAGCGTGGTTTTGGATCACGCACCAGGCTGAAGGGTGGCGCGCAACACCCCCGCCGCTTCGCGGCGAGCTTGCCATCGCAAGAGGCGATGGCGGACTTCGCCGAAACGATGGTTGCGGACAGCCGCCGCGACACCGTGTCAACGGCTTGCCGGTGCAGCCGGGGGCCAATACGCTTGCACGGATACCACGACGTCCCTCATGCCGATCCGCTACGTCCACCTGCGCGTGCACAGCGAATTCTCGCTGCGCGATTCCACGATCCGCATCCCGGAAAAGCCGGAGTACGGCGATCCGGCCAAGGCGAAACACGCGAATCTCGTCAGCCGTGCGGCGGAACTGGGATTGCCGGCACTGGCACTGACGGACGATTCCAACCTGTTCGCCCAGATCAAGTTCTATCGCGCCGCGGAAAAGGCCGGCATCAAGCCCATCATCGGTTGCGATGTGTGGATCGCAAACTCCGAAGACACCACGCGTCCCAACCGCCTTACCCTGTTGTGCCGCGACCGCGCGGGCTACCTCAACCTCACCCGCCTGATCTCGCGTGGCTGGCTGGAAGGCCAGCACGCCGGACGCGCGCAATTGCAGCCGGACTGGCTGGAAGGCTCGGTCGGCGGATTGCTCGCGATCTCCGGTCGCGACGGCGCCTGCGGACGCCTGCTGGCGGCGCAGCGCGAACGCGATGCCCGTGACAACCTTTACGAGCTGCGTCGCCACTTCGGCGACGGCTTGTATGTCGAGATCTGCCGTATCCAACGCGAAGGCGAGGACGTATTCAATGCGCAGGCGTTGCAACTGGCATCACGTCTGGACTTGCCGGTGCTGGCAACGAATGACGTGCGGTTTCTGGACGCGGAAGATTTCGAGGCACACGAGGCGCGCGTCTGCATCCAGCAGGGTCATCAGCTCTCCGATCCGCGCAGGCCACACGACTACTCGACCGAACAGTGGTTGAAGCCCGCCGACGCGATCGTGGAGTTGTTTGCCGATCTGCCCGAGGTGCTGGACAACACGGTCGAACTTGCCAAACGCTGCAATCTCGAATTCTCCTTCGGCAAGTACTACCTGCCCGCATTTCCCGTTCCGGAAAAACACACGCTGGAATCGTGGATCGCCAGCCAGGCCCGCGAAGGTCTTGAGCAACGCCTCGCCGAAACGGGCCTGGCCGAAGGCTGCACACGCGAGGATTACGAATCGCGCCTGGAACTCGAACTCGACGTGATCGGCAAGATGGGCTTCGCCGGCTACTTCCTGATCGTGTCCGACTTCATCCGCTGGGCCAAGTCACGCGACATTCCGGTGGGCCCCGGACGCGGTTCCGGCGCGGGCTCGGTGGTCGCGTGGTGTTTGAAGATCACCGACCTCGATCCGCTGCGGTTCGGCTTGCTGTTCGAACGCTTCCTCAATCCCGAACGCGTGTCGATGCCCGACTTCGACATCGATTTCTGCATGGAGCGTCGCGACGAGGTGATTGCCTACGTCGCGGAAAAATACGGGCGCGATCAGGTCAGCCAGATCATCACCTACGGCTCGATGGCGGCCAAGGCGGTGCTGCGCGACTGCGGACGCGTGCTGGGCATGCCCTATGGGCAGGTGGACAGGATCGCGAAGCTGATCCCGCGCATGCCGCTGGACCTGACGCTTTCCGACGCGCTCGGCTTGAGCGAAAAATCGAAAAGGGAACCGGAACGCGTGGTGCGCGATTTCTGCGATGCGTACCAGCAGGACGACGAAGCGCGCACCCTGATCGAGCTTGCGCTGAAACTGGAAGGCCTCGCCCGCAACGCCGGCAAGCACGCCGGCGGCGTGGTGATCGCCCCTACCCCGCTCACCGACTTTGCACCGTTGTATTGCGAGCCCGGCGGCGGCGGTGTCGTCACCCAGTACGACAAGAACGATGTCGAAACAGTGGGTCTGGTCAAGTTCGACTTCCTGGGCCTGCGCACGCTCACCATCATCGACTGGGCGGTGAAAGCGATCAACGCGCGCCGCACCGACACGGGCGAAGCGCCGCTCGACATTGATGCATTGCCGCTGGATGACCCGGAAGTGTTCCGCATGTTCCGCGAGGCCCGCACCGTCGCGGTGTTCCAGTTCGAAGGCGGTGGCATGCAGCGGTTGCTGAAGGATGCCAGGCCGGATTGTTTCGAAGACCTGATCGCGTTGAACGCGCTTTTCCGCCCCGGCCCGATGGAGCTGATTCCCAATTATGTCGCGCGCAAACGCGGGCGCGAACCCATCGCCTACCCTGATCCGCGGGTCGAATCCATCCTGCGCGAAACCTTCGGGATCATGGTCTATCAGGAACAGGTGATGCAGATGGCGCAGATCGTGGGCGGCTATTCGCTGGGCGCCGCCGACCTGCTGCGCCGCGCGATGGGCAAGAAGGTGCCGGCCGAAATGGCCAAACATCGAGGCATCTTCCGCGACGGCGCGATGCAGAATGGCGTGCCGGAGAAGAAAGCCGACGCGATCTTCGACCAGATGGAAAAATTCGCGGGCTACGGCTTCAACAAGTCGCACGCCGCCGCGTACTCGCTGGTCGCCTACCAGACCGCATGGCTGAAGACGCACTACCCGGCCGAGTTCATGGCCGCGACGATGTCGTCGGACATGGATTCCACCGACAAGCTGGCGCAGTTCATCGAAGACGCGCGCGACATGCAGCTGACCATCTTGCCGCCGGACGTCAATGCCTCGGATTACCATTTCTTCGCGATCCCGGGCGCAGGCGAATCGAACCACGATGCGATCCGCTACGGATTGGGCGCGATCAAGGGCGTGGGCCGCGCGGTTTGCGAGGCGATCGTGGCGGCGCGCGAGTCCGGCGGTGCTTTCCACGACCTCGCCGATTTCTGTGCGCGCATGGACCCCGGCAAGTTGAACAAGCGCGTATTCGAGGCGCTGATCCAGTCCGGCGCGATGGATGCACTGGGCGCCAATCGCGCCACCCTCGCTGCGCAGCTTCCCGAAGCCGTGAAAGCTGCGGAGCAAAACCAGCGCGACCGCGAAGCTGGCCAGAACGACATGTTTGGCACAACCTCGGCGACGATCGCCAGCGTTGCAATCGCCGCACCGGCGCAGGCGCCGCCCTGGCCACTGGAACGAAAGCTCGCGGGCGAGCGCGCCACGCTCGGGCTTTACCTGTCCGGCCATCCCACCGACCCGTGGCGCGCCGTGTTGACCCAACTCGCCAGCTGCCCGATCGCTGAAATCCCGGAACGTTATGAACCACCCGCGCCACGCGGCAATGGCGATGGCGAAGACAACCGCTGGCGGCGTCCACAGGAAACCCCGTGGGCAGTGGCAGGCATGATCGCGAAGATGCGCAAGCGCGGCGATGCCGGCGCCGCGGTACGCATCGAAGATTGGAGTGGCGCGATCGAAGTCAATTTCTTCCGCGAAGCGATGCAGAATTACGGCGCGCTGCTGCAGGCCGACGCGATCCTGGTGATCGAGGGCGGTTTGGCGGTCGATGACTTCAGCGGCGAGCTTGCGCTGCGTGCGCGCCACGCCTGGACCCTGGACCAGGCCTGCGAAGCCGGCGCACGCGTGCTGCGGGTCGGCGTCAACGGGGTGGATGTCGAGTTCGTTGCAACCTTCAAACGCGCATTGGCCGGCCACTGCGGAGGCAGCACGCCCTTGCTGCTGACCGGTTACCGCAACGCCTCCGGCAGCGCCGACCTGAAACTCGGCGATGATTGGCGGGTCCGGGTCAATACCGGCCTGTTGCGCAGCCTCGCACAGGTGCCGGGCGTCAAATCCGTGCAACCCTCGGTGTCGCGCCCGGCCGCGTCCTGACCCACTGCCAGCTATAATCGGGCCTTCGCCGGGCGCACCGGGCAGGGCATGAATCCCAATTTCCTCGACTTCGAACAGCCGATTGCCGAGCTGGAAGACAAGCTGCGCGATTTGACCAGCGCCAGTCGCGACAGCGCCATAGACGTCGACGACGAAGTCAGCAAGCTGCGCTCGAAGCTGCGCATCAAGACCGCCGACATCTTCCGCAACCTGACGCCCTGGCAGGTCGCGCAGCTGGCGCGCCACCCCGGGCGTCCCTACACCAGCGACTACGTCGCCGTGATCTGCGACGAGTTCCATGAACTCGCGGGCGACCGCATGTACGCCGACGATGCTGCGATCGTGGGCGGGCTGGCGCGGATCGTGGGCCGGCCGGTGATGGTGATCGGCCACCAGAAGGGCCGCGACATCAAATCGAAAGTGCGCCGCAATTTCGGCATGCCGCGCCCGGAGGGCTACCGCAAGGCGCTGCGCCTGATGCAGATGGCCGAGCGCTTCGGCCTGCCGGTGCTCACCTTCATCGACACGCCCGGCGCCTATCCCGGCGTCGGCGCCGAGGAGCGCGGCCAGAGCGAAGCGATCGCACGCAACCTCGAGGAAATGGCCGAACTGAAGGTGCCGATCGTGTCCAGCGTGATCGGCGAAGGCGGATCCGGCGGCGCACTGGCGATCGGCGTGGGTGATCGCGTGAACATGTTGCAATACTCGACCTACTCGGTGATTACCCCGGAAGGTTGCGCGTCGATTCTGTGGCGGGACGCGGGGCGCGCCAAGGACGCCGCGGAAGCCCTGGGCCTCACCGCGCCGCGCCTGATGGAACTCGGCCTGATCGACAAGATCATCCGCGAGCCCACCGGCGGTGCGCACCGCAACCCCCGCTCGATGGCCATCCGCCTGAAAGCCGTGCTGATCAACCAGCTCGATGATTTGCAGGCACTCTCCACCGACGAACTGCTGGCGCAGCGCTACCAGCGCCTGCGTGGCTACGGCGCCTATCAGGAATGATCCGGCCATGAGCGTGCACGGCATCGGCCATGTCAACCTGCGCGCCGCGGCGGAAACGATCGAGCGCCTGCGCCGGTTTTATGTTGACGTGATCGGCCTGCGCGAGGGGCCACGCCCGGAGTTCCGCTCCGCATCACGCGGTCATTGGTTGTATGCAGGTGAGAACGCCGTGTTGCATCTGACGATGGCTGCGACCGGCGGCGCCACTGCGCAGTCACCCGGCGTGTTCAACCATCTTGCTTTCGATTGCGACGATCTCGACGCAGTCCGCGCCCGCCTCGACGACGCCGGCGTTGCCTACGAAACTGACGTCGTGGATGAGTTGGGTCAAACCCAGCTGTTCCTGACCGACCCCGCCGGAATCGGCGTCGAACTGACCTTCACCAATCGACAACGCACCCCGGAATAGATTCCGCGCATGAACCTTCGCATGAAACCGTGCGACATTTTCGTGTTGGCCATCATGGCGACATCGACATCGCTGCTGCCGATGGCCGCTTGCGCGGCAGCCCCGCCTGCAGCACACGTCGCGACTTCGCAAACGGTGATTCGTACACCGACCGAACTACGGCATTACCTGAAAGATACGCCCGCGAACGAGTCGCCGCTGTCGCTGTTGCCGGCGGGCGCGCGCAAGCGTTTTCTGGGCGGGCTGGAGTGGGGCAGCAAGGGGGGTGTCGGCGGTTTCGGTTTCGCGGATTTGCAGCAATACCTGACCGATACGCAAATTCACAAGATCCTCGCACTGTTCGATTTGCAAAATTTCGACTCGAAATTACACGGGCGTGCGACACCGCTCACGGCGGCCGAGCGCCACGCGCCGGAAACGCCGCTGGAACACAAGTTCGACAAGCTGTATTTCGCGCGTGAGGATTCGCTCCGCGGAGGATCACGCAAGCCCATCGCCGCAATCTACGATGCATCCTTGGCCCCGTATCAGAACCCGAAGTCCATCGCCGCGCTCGACGAGAGCGACATGCGTTTGCTGTTTCGTGCTGTGGGGATCGTCGCATCGCGGACGCAGTCACCCCGCTACCTCGATGATCTGCGCCTGGACCTCGCAACCCTGCACCACCGCGGCCTCGCCACGCCGGCACTGGTTGCCTCGGTACACGACCAGCTGGTCGCCGCGCGCCAGTTTTCAGAAGCCAATGCATTGGCGAAGCAATATCCGGCCGCCCACCTTTCGCCATTGCCGCCCCTGCGACAGGCACCGAACCTCCACGACGGCGAGCCGACCGTGCTGGTGATGGAGCCGAATGGCAAGGCGATGCTGCACAAGCCCGTCGACATGCATGCCCCCTTGCTGATCGTGGTGGTGGCCGGCTGTCACTTCTCGGTCGACGCGGTGCGCGCGGTGCGCGCCGATCCGCAACTCGACGCCTTGTTCCACAAGCATGCGGTATGGCTGGCGGACGAGAACGAATCGCTCACGGACGTACTGGCCTGGAACCGTGCGTATCCCAACCAGCCCATGAACGTGGCGTGGCGCAACAGTGAATGGCCCGCGCTGGACTCGTGGTTGATTCCGACCTACTACGTGTTCCGCAACGGCAAGCTGGCCGATCAATGGTCGGGTTGGTACAGCGTGCACGATCTGAAAACGCACCTTGCCAAGGCAGGCCTGCTCGACTGAACGGTCCCGCGCGGGTGGCATCGCCCGACAGCGAGCGCCATTGCGCCAGGCAACCCGCTACCATCGGGTCATTCGCACGGAGTTACCCGGATGGCCAACGAACCCACTGCCCGTCTCGCGGTGCTGATCGATGCCGACAATGCGCAACCCGGGATCGTCGCGGGGCTGCTGGCGGAAATCGCCAAGTACGGCACCGCGCACGTCAAGCGCGCCTACGGCGACTGGACCGACAACCACCTGAAGACCTGGAAAAACGAACTGCTGACGCAGTCGATCCAGCCGATCCAGCAGTTCGGCTACACCCGCGGCAAGAATTCCACCGATTCCGCGTTGATCATCGATGCGATGGATCTGTTGTACTCGGGCCGGTTGGACGGTTTCTGCATTGTCTCCAGCGACAGCGACTTCACCCGCCTCGCCGCCCGCATCCGCGAATCGGGGCTGGTGGTGTACGGCTTCGGCGAACGCAAGACCCCGGAACCCTTCGTCTCGGCCTGCGACAAGTTCATCTACGTCGAAAACCTCAGCGACGAGCCCGATCAGGAAGCGCCGCGCAAGGCGCGCAGTGCAGCGCAATTGAAACAGGACACGGGCCTCGTCAGCCTGCTGCGCAACGCGGTCGATGCCGCGTCCGACGACGACGGCTGGGCGGCGCTGGGCCCGGTCGGGTCGATCATCAACAAACAGCGCCCGGATTTCGACGCACGCAGTTACGGCTTCGGCAAACTGAGCGACCTGATCACCGCGACCACGTTGTTCGACCTTGAACGCCGAGGCGCCGGCGAAGGCCGGCCCAAGACCATCCATGTCCGCAACCGCAAGAAAGGCGAACGAAACTGACGCCGGCTGGCTGCAACGCGGCCTGCGCGATCAGATCGCTGCGGGCGCCCCGCCATTGCTTTGCGTCGCGTTCAGCGGCGGCCCGGATTCCACCGCGTTGCTGCATGTGCTGGCGCAACTGCCGGAAGCGCGCGAGCGTGGGCTGCGTGCACTGCACGTCGATCACGGCCTGCATCCGAAAAGCGCGAGCTGGGCCGAGCACTGCGCGAAGTTCTGCGCGTCACTGGACGTGGCACTGACGAGTGTCTCCGTGCATGTCGAAGACGCCCACGGCGAAGGCATCGAGGCCGCGGCCCGGCGTGCACGCTACGCGGCATTCGCCGGACAGCTGCGTGACGGCGAATGGCTGGCTCTGGCGCATCACCGCGATGATCAGATCGAAACTGTGCTGCTGAAACTGCTGCGCGGTGCGGGGCCGGAGGGCCTTGGTGGAATGCGTGCGCTGCGTCCGTTCAGGCGCGGATTTCTGTGGCGGCCATTACTGGAAACGAGTCGAGAAACACTGCGCAAGTATTTGATCAATAATGAACTTCACAGCGTTTCCGACCCCGCCAATGACAACCCCCGCTACGCCCGCTACACCCTGCGCAAGGAAATCCTGCCGCAACTCAGGGAGTACTGGCTGCACGGGGAGACCTCGATCCTGCATGCCGCGCGGCTGTGCCGCGCTGCCGCTGACTACATCAATGACGCGGCGCGGACCGCACTTGCATCGCTGCGCCGCGATGCGGAAACCCTGGATGTCGCGGGTTGGCTGGCGTTGCATGATGCCCTGCGTGCGCCGGCGCTCGACGCATGGCTGCACGAACACGGATTGCCGATTCCGACCGACGTCGCGCGCGCCGAACTGGAACGACAGGCGGCCCAATCGGCGGAAGACCGGGTGCCGGTAATCGCATGGCCGGGTGCGGAAGTGCGTGTCTGGGATGGCCGCCTGCATGCCATGCACCCGCTGGCACCACCTCCCGGCGACTGGCAGACCGCATGGACGGGCATGCAGCTCGTGTTGCCGCAGGATTGCGGAACACTCTTGCCCGAAACCGCCGACCGGGATTTGCCGTCCGCCGGTGTCGCGGGGTTCGACCCGCCGTTGACGGTACGTTTTCGCCGCGGCGGCGAGAAGATCAAACCTGCGGACGATCCGCATACGCGCGAACTGCGCGATCTGTTCCAGCGCGCGCGGATTCCCCCATGGGTACGCGAACGCTGTCCGCTGCTGTTCGCCGGCGAGGAGTTGATCGCGGTTGCGGATCTGTGGGTCAGCGAACGCGGCAAAGCCGTTTTCGAGGCAGCCGGCGCGCGACCGCACTGGACACGGCCGGGCTGTTTCACTGCAGGGTGGGCTGATTCCGGCGGGTGTAGGTTGGGCTGATTCCTGGCTTGCCCGGGAGAAGCCCAACACCATTCGAGCACGTTGGGCTTCCGCCGACGAAGCAGGCGTCAGCCCAACCTACGCTCTGAACACGGCCAAGCTGGTTCAATTGTAGGTTGGGCTGATTCCGGGCTTGCCCGGGAGAAGCCCAACACCGTTCGAGCACGTTGGGCTTCCGCCGATGAAGCTGGCGTCAGCCCAACCTACGCGCGCTGCCCAACCTACGCGCGCTGCCGCTCATCCGCATTTTTGCGGTTACCCACGATGATCCTCGCTCCACGCTGCCAGGTCAGGTACGACCAGGCCCAGTTCCACATCACCGCGAAGCGGTTGCGAAAACCGATCAGGAAAAAGATGTGCGCGAACAACCAGAACAGCCAGCCGATGAATCCCGAGAATTTCAATCCACGCAGATCCACCACTGCCGATGATCGGCTGATGCTTGCAAGACTGCCGTAGTCGCGGTAGCGGAACGGCCGCGTGCTGCGCCCGGCAATCAGGTCGCGCACCACGCGCGCCGCATGCGCGCCCATCTGCTTGGCCGGGGGCGCCATGCCGGGCACCTGATGTCCGTCCTGCTCGACGTGTGCCAAGTCGCCGATCACGAAAACTTCCGGGTGACCCGGCAGCGACAAATCGGGCGCCACCTTCACGCGCCCCGCGCGATCGCGTTCGACGCCGAACTGCGCGCCCAGCGGCGATGCCGCCACGCCCGCGGCCCACAGCACGGTACGCGCGACGATGCGTTCGTCGCCCATCCGCACACCCGACGCGTCCACGTCGGTCACGGCGGCGTCGGTATGAACCTCGACGTCCATCCGCTCCAGCTTGCGCCGTGCGATCGCGGACAACTTTTCCGGCATCGCCGACAGCACGCGCGGCCCGGCCTCGACCAGATGGATGCGGGCCAGGCGCGGATGCGCGACGCGAAATTCCCGCGGCAAGGTGTGGTGCGCGATTTCCGACAGGGCGCCGGCAAGTTCGACGCCGGTCGGGCCCGCGCCGACGATCACGAAGGTCAGCCATTGCTCGCGCATGCCGGCATCGGATTCGCGCTCGGCAGTCTCGAACGCCGACAGGATCCGCCGACGGATCGCCAGCGCATCGTCCATCGTCTTGAGACCCGGCGCATTCTTCTCCCATGCGTCGTGTCCGAAATAAGCGTGGGTGGAACCGGTGGCCGCAATCAGGTAGTCGTAATCCACCGAACGGGCTCCCGCGCGCACGCAACGTGCGGCAAGATCGATTGCCGTCACTTCTTCCATCCACACGGTGACGTTGCGTTGCCGGCGCACGATGTGCCGCAGCGGCGCGGCGATATCGGGGCCCGAAAGCGTCGCGCCGGCCACCTGATAAAGCAGCGGCTGGAACACGTGGTGGTTGGCGCGATCGACCAGGGTCACCCGCACCGGCGCACTGGCCAGCGCGCGGGTGGCCCAAAGCCCGCCGAACCCGCCGCCAAGAATCACCACGTGCGGCTGTCGCGCTTGCGTATCCATCTCGCGTAGTATGACCCGTCGTACGCCGTGGGTGACGGCCGGTCACGGGCCGAACGAACGGCGCGCAAGACATCGCCAATCCGAGGGGATACGCCATGTACCGATTGCAAGCGCTCACACTCGCCGCCCTGTTCTTCGCGGGCACCGCGTTGTCGCCGACGCCATCCGTGGCGGCGCCGTCCGACCCCGGCTTCACGCTGAGGCAGGTGTTGTCGTATCCCTTCCCGCTTGATTTGGCGTCCGCACGCCACGGTGATCGCATCGCTTGGGTGATCGACCAGAACGGCGTGCGCAACGTGTGGGTCGCCCAGGCGCCGGATTTCAAACCGCGCCAAGTCACGAACTTCAAAGCCGATGACGGCCAGGAAATCACCCAACTGACCTTTTCGCCCGACGGCAATCAACTGGTGTTCGTGCACGGCGGCGACCACGACGCCAACTGGCCGGTGTCGCCCGCACCCGATCCCGCGTCCAGCCCGGTCGAACCCAAGGTGATGATCTGGACTGTCGATTTGCATCGCGGCAGCGCACACGCACTCACCGAGGGCGATGCCCCCGCGATTTCGTCCAAGGGAGAACTCGCCTACATCAAGGACCATCAGGTGTGGACCGCGCCGCTGGACGCGGGCAGCAAGGCCAAGCCGAAGCGCCTGTTCTTCGATCACGGCAAGGATGGCGATCTGCAATGGTCGCCGGATGGCAAACGACTTGCGTTCGTGTCCCGCCGCGGTGATCACGCCTTCATCGGCATCTTCACCGATGACCACACGCCGCTCGAATACCTGTCGCCCTCGACCGGCATCGACAGTTCGCCACGCTGGTCGCCGGACGGCACGCGCATCGCCTTCACCCGCCGTCATGGCGATGGCGGCCCGCCACAGCCGATCCTCAAGCAGACGCCGGAGCCGTGGTCGATCATGGTCGCAGACACGCACACCGGCGACGCGCGTGCGGTGTGGCAAAGCCCCGACACGCTGGTGGGTTCCCATCCTGAAACCGCGGGCGGCGCCAACCTGCATTGGGCGGCCAACGGATCGCGTCTGGTATTCCTCGCCGATCTCGACGGCTGGCCGCATCTGTATTCCATGGCGGCGAGTGGCGGAAAGCCGTTGCTGCTGACGCCCGGCAAGTTCATGGTCGAAGACGTGGTGATGGCGCGCGACGGACGTTCGATCGTCTACAGCGCCAACACCGGCAGCACCAAAAACGACATCGACCGTCGACACCTGTTCAAGGTATCCGTCGATGCGGCCAGACCGGTCGCGCTGACCCCGGGCACCGACTTGCAATGGTCGCCCGTGATCGCGGGCAACAACGCTGTCGCCTATGTCGATGCCGGCGCGCAAAAGCCGCCGCTGATTGCCGTGATGCACACGGACGGCAGCGGCCGGCGGCTGTTGCAGGCCGACCTGATACCGGCCGATTTTCCGACCGCGCAACTGCTGATTCCGAAGGCGGTTTCGTTTACCGCCGCCGACGGCACGCTGATCCACGGGCAGTTGTTCCGCAGCGCAGATGCAAGTGCAAACCAACCCGGCGTGATCTTCGTGCACGGCGGCCCGCCGCGGCAGATGCTGCTCGGCTGGCATTACATGGATTACTACACCAACAGCTACGCGGTGAATCAGTACCTCGCCACCCACGGTTTCACTGTGCTGTCGGTGAATTACCGGCTGGGCATCGGTCACGGCCGTGCATTCCACAACCCGCCTCACGCAGGGGCGGCCGGCGCTTCCGAATATCAGGACGTGGTCGCAGGGGCGAAGTTCCTGCAACACGTGCCTGGCGTCGATGCATCGCGCATCGGCATCTGGGGCGGCTCCTACGGCGGCTATCTCACCGGTCTGGCGCTGGCCCGCAATTCCGGCATCTTCAAGGCCGGTGTGGCGATGCATGGCCTGTACGACTGGTCGCGCGCGATCGGCTGGTGGTACGACCAGAATCCCAACGGACGTTACGAGCAAGGCGACTACAAGCAGGCGCTCAAGGTGGCCTGGGAAGCGTCGCCCGATGCATCCATCGCGAAGTGGACCTCACCGGTACTGCTGATCCAGGGCGACGACGACCACAACGTGCACTTCCTGCAGATGGAAGAC
>DASUJD010000048.1:0-14350 GCA_036279455.1 Rhodanobacteraceae bacterium
ATCAGCAGGTTCCACTCGCCTCGGCGGCGAGCGGGCTACTTTTTGTTACGGCAAAAAGTAGCCAAAAACCATGGCGCCTGTGGCGGTGATCTCGACAACGTCCTGTTGCCTCGATTGCCCTTGCCGCTTGCCGATCGCGCGCCGGCGCGAACTCCTGCGTCCATGCAGTCGGACATGCGCGCCTTGCCCGCGCGATCGCCTGCGCGGCTGCGGCACCGCCTATGGCGCCGTTTGTCGCTCCGCTCCCGGCCATCCATGGCCTGCATCGTTCCGGATTGCAGAATTGAAGGTCATGGATGACCGGCAGCGAAGTGAATCACGCGCCGTTGCATGACCCCGCGGCGCGCAACCGAACGGCAGAGCAAGCGCCGCATGTCTGAGCACAGGGGCGAGCCGGGGCTTTCGTGACATGCCGGTGGCATGTCACGCCGGCGAGCGGGCAGTCCAGGGATGGACTGCACAGGACTTGGGCAGTGGAGCTGGATGCGTAGCTGCCCAAGTGCGAGTTCGGCGCGGCTGCCGTTCGGCGAGCACCAAGGGCAGTTTCATCGACAGGATGTCGGCGAAACCGTCATGCCCGGCGCAATGGTCTTTCGTGACTTTCTGCCGAAACAGAAAGTCACTCGCGCGCCGAAGGCGAGCGAAACCGCTCTTGTGCCGTCAGGGCTGCAATCGACAGAAGCAATATGCGTACTCGACCGGCTTGCCGGGCACGGCGTGGCGCAGCCACGCAAGGTCCGGCAACAGTTTCGGCGCCGCCAGCAGCCATGATTTCGGAAGCTGCAGGCCCAACGATGCCAACGCATGGGCGGAAGCGCTGTTGCCGATGCCAAGGACGAACCGCTGGAACGCACTGATCGGCGGCTCGACATAGCGCACGGTGTAGTCGTTGCCGATTTTTGCACCTTTCGCTGCCCAGGCAATCGCGGCGTGCAGGCCGCCCATCTGATCGACCAGCCCACGCTGCATGGCTTGCGCACCGGTCCATACGCGTCCCTGCGCGATCGCGTCGACATCGGCGTAGCTTTTGCCGCGGGCCTTGCCGACGTTGCCGACGAACCTGCGATAACCGGCATCGATGCTGCTCTGGATCATCGCGTTCAACGCCGGATCGAGCGGTCGGCGGAAATCGAACGCGCCCGCCAGCGGTGTGGTGCCTTCGCCCGCGGTGTTGATGCCGAGCTTCGCGAGACCATCGGCCGCGCTGAAATAGAGGCCGAAGATGCCGATGGAACCCGTGATCGTGTCGGGCTCGGCAAAGATGCGGTTCGCATCCATCGAGATCCAGTAGCCGCCGCTCGCGGCCGTGTCACCCATCGACACGACCACGGGTTTGCCGGCTTGTTCGGCCAGCACCACCTCGCGGCGGATCTGTTCGGCCGCGAAGGCTTCGCCACCGGGCGAGTCGACGCGCAG
The DNA here is from genome assembly GCA_036279455.1 of Rhodanobacteraceae bacterium. Taxonomy (GTDB): domain Bacteria; phylum Pseudomonadota; class Gammaproteobacteria; order Xanthomonadales; family Rhodanobacteraceae; genus 66-474. Next base: position 1,417 of record DASUJD010000048.1, read on the forward strand.
CACGATCGCATGCACGGCGGGGTCGGCACGCGCGCCGCGGATCAGTGCGGCTGTGGATTCGCCGCCGATCTTGCCGGGGGGTTGCCGCCCGGCCACGATGTCGCCCTCGGCCACGATCACCGCAACCTGCGGCTTGCCGATCCCGAAGTCGACCGTTTGCGGCAGGAAGTGCGCAAGATCGACCGCGCGGAAACCCACGCCGTTGGCAGTCACGGCACTGTGCTTTTGCAGCATGCGCACGAGTTGCTCGCGCGTGGCAAGGCCATCCACCCAGTGAAGCTTCAGCGCCAATTGCGCCACGTCGCCGTTGGCGGCGGGAATTTCCGCAGGCAGGTCGTCGATCTGCTGGCTCAACGCGGCTGGATCGATGTGGCGGAGGTTGCCGACCTCGCCCAGCCAGATGCTCCACATCCCGCCCATCCAGTACTGGTCGGCTTTGAGCGCGGCGGGGGAAGGCTGGTCCAGAATGAATGGTTCGGCCGCGGACTTGAACTGTCCCACCCGGAACAGGTGCGCGGTGACGCCAAGCTTGTCGAGCAGATTCTTGTAGTAACTCCGGTAATCGGACAGTCCGGTAATCGAAATCGATCCCGCCGGATCGAGCAACACCTCGTTCGCATGCGCCGCGAGCAGGTATTGCATCTGATCGAAACGAGTGCCCCAGGCGATTACCGGCTTGCCCGCCGCGCGGAAGCGATCCAGCGCCGCGCCGACATCTTCCAGCGCGCCCATGCCACCAAATTGCAAGCCGGAAGGATCGAGCAGGATGCCCGTGATGCGGGAATCGTGCGCAGCATGATCGATCGCGGTCACCAGATCGCGTACCCGCACCTCACCTGCCGAACGCTCCGATGCACGCGCCACCGCGCGCGCGAGCGCATCGACGCTGAATTGCTCGACCAGGCGGCCCTGGGGCCTCAGCAGCAGGACGCTGTGCGCACCAACCTTGGGTACGCCGCGGAACACGAATCCGAGGACCAGCAACAAAAGACCGAAGAACACCACATTGATGATCACCAGCCGCGCGATGTTGATGCCGCGCCCCAGCGCGCGCAGGAATCCGGCGAAACCATGGCGTGGCGGGTTGGTCATTGCAGTATTTCCTCGAATTCCGTCAGGTTGGCCCTTGTGCGCGGGTCCAGCGATTGACGTTCTGTTGTCATTCCTGTGCCAACGCCGGTTCCATCGGCGTGGGCACCCGGAATCCATGCTCTGTTGTCAGCTGCAAAAAACCGGATTCAGGATATTGCCTGCTTCGTGGGCGCGTCCGGAATGACCGAATGACTTTCGAGACGCCGCACCAGCCTAGCGGGGCAGCACACACAGCGTCACGCGCCCGGTGGTTCCCCCACGGCTGCCGGCGAGAGCGCCAACTGCCGCCAGCGTTCGCCGCGCGTCTGCAAGGTCCAGCGCATGAACAGCAACACCGCCGCTGCGGTCAGGCCGGCGATCAACCCCACCCACATCCCGCGCACGCCATAGCCCGCACCGAACGCCAGCCATGCGCCGATCGGCATGCCCACCACCCAATAGGCGAATGTGGTGATCAGCATCGGCATGCGGGTGTCTTTCAAGCCCCGCAACGCGCCGTTCGAAACCACCTGGATGCCATCGGAAAACTGGAAGACGCCGGCCAGGATCAGCAATTGGGCGGCCAGCGCGATTACGCGCGGGTCGCCCGAATAGATGTGCGCGATCGCATGCGGAATCGACAACATCAGCGTCGCCGACAAAGCCTGCGTGATCAGCGTCAAGGCGATACCGCTGAAGCCCGCGTAACGCACCGCCCGTGCATCGCCACGACCGGCCGCGTTGCCGACCCGCACCGTCACCGCCAGCGCAAGCCCCAGCGGCACCATGAAGGTCACCGTCGCGACGTTCATCGCGATCTGGTGGCCGTCGATCGCGATCGGGCCGAAGCGGCTGATCAGCAGCGCCGAAATCACGAACAACCCGGCTTCCATCAGCAACGTCACCGCCATCGGCACACCGATCCACAGCAGGTGCCGGAGCGCGTTCCAATCGGGACGTTCCATCCGCGCGAACAAGTCAAGTTCCCGAAAACGCCTGCCGAACTTCAGATACATCGCGAACGCCAGCAGTTGCAGCCACAGTGCCAGCGCATTGGCGATGCCGCTGCCTTCCGCACCAAGCGCAGGCAGGCCGAATTTTCCGTAGATCAGGATCCAGTCCAGCGGGATCAGCACCACGAGGCCGAACAGCCCGAACAACATGGTCGGCCGCGTCCAGCTCGAGCCTTCGCACAGGCCGCGCAATGCGAAATAGCCGCACAGTCCAGGCGCACCCCAGCTCAACGCCTGCAGGAATGCCTGCGAGTCGGCCAACAATGCGGGATCGACGCCCAGCAGATGCAGCAACGGGGCAGCGTGACGCGCGCCCCACCACAACAGCACCGACAGACCTGCCGCCAGCCACATCGCCTGGCGGAACAGCGGCCCGATCTCGCCGCGCCGATTGGCACCGTCCAGCTGTGCCACCGACGGCGACAACGCCATCATCACCCCGACCGCGCACACCAGGCCCAGCATCCACACATTGGCGCCCACCGCGACCGCTGCAAGCGTGTGCGCGTTGTAATGACCGGCCAGCGCGACGTCCACCGCGCTCATGCCGACCGCCGAGAGTTGCCCGGCGACCAGCGGCAGCGCCAGCTTTACCGTCGCGCGGATCTCACGTGCGAAACGCGCGCGATCCATGGTTAAAATCTGGGGCATTGCGGAAAACCCAATGTCACACGAAACGACACCACCACCTGCCGAACCCTCAGCGTCCCCGCCGGTCGCTGCGATGGGCCATTGCGAAAACTGCGGCGCGCCGCTGTACGGCAAATACTGCTACGCCTGCGGCCAGCCGACCCACGGACTGGTGCGGCACTTCGGCAGCGTCGTATCCGACATTGCCGACAGCGTGTTCAACATCGACGAGCGGGTCTTCAAGACCCTCGCTCCATTGTATCTGCGACCAGGCAAGCTCACGCTGGATTACTTCGAAGGCAAGCGCGCGCGCTATGTCACTCCATTCCGGATGGTGTTCTTTCTCGCGATCATCGCGTTTTTTGCTGCGCAGATCTCGGTACGCTCGGGATTCAGTCATCCCGTACAGTTCACCACGTCGCCGGTGGCGGGCGTTTCCTCCAGCACCTCGCCGACATCGAAGCCGACGGAACAGGACAACAGCAGCTTCGCACACGGCAACATCAGTATCGGCAGAGGGGTAATCTGGAACCGCCAGACCAACCCGTTGCAGATTGGTTGGCTTCCGGGCGCCGTCAACGACTGGCTCAACGACCTGATCGGCAACGCGCAGCAGCAGCTGAGCGTGCTGACCTCGGGCACACACGCCCAACGCAAGGATGCCGCGCACAAGCTGCTGCTCGGGATGTTCTCGGCCGCGCCCAGCGTGTTGTTCGTGCTGTTGCCGATATTCGCGCTGCTGCTGAAGATCTTCTACGTTTTCAAGCGCCGACTGTACATGGAACACCTGATCGTAGCCATGCACAGCCACGCCTTCCTGATGCTGTCGGTGCTGGTGTTGATCGCGGTGGGCGCACTGCGTCATGTGCTGCAAGCGTACGGCGGATGGCTGACCGTGCCCTTCGACCTGCTCGAGGTCGCGGCGTGGATCTGGATTTTCGTGTATCTGTGGTTGATGCAAAAGCGCGTGTACCGGCAAGGCTGGTTCATGACCAACGTGAAATACTGGTCGCTCGGCTTCTGCTACAGCATCCTCCTGTTGTTCGGTGTCGCCTTTGCGACGCTCATCAGCCTGACCAGCGCATGATCCTGTACGTCGTCGATCTGGAAATGGCTGCCACGTTGCGCGACGAGTACATGGCGTGGCTGAATGATCACGTGCGCGAGATGCTGGCGCTGCCTGGCTTCGAAAGCGCCGAAATCATGTCGCCCCTGGAACCTCCGCCATCCGAAGGTCGCTGGACCATTTGCGTCCACTATCGCCTGCGCGATCGCGCGGCATGGCAAGCCTACCTGTCCGGGCATGCCCAACGCATGCGCCAGGCCGGATCGGACCGCTTCGGCGACCGCGTGCAAGCCTCTCGCCGGGTGCTGGAAATCGTGTGATCACGAGTGCAACCGTGCTCTTTGTGCACAGCCGCAATCCATCCGTTGCAGGCTACCCCAAAGCACGCGGATGACTGGCTCTTCACCCCGCCACCATGTTTATCTACTTGAACCGCATGGAGAAAACGCGACTGCTGAAAATTTCGCCAAGTCGTGCGGCAGGCCGATCCGGCGAGCCGCCGCAAAGCTTGCCCGCCGGTCCTCCACAGCGTTATCCACAGCGATTGTGGATAAGAAAAAAAACGTCAACACGTCACTGACTTACCAAGTATTCCTGCACACCACGACAACAAGCTGCGGTAACCCATGAACCACAGGGAGCAATCGAACGCACCCAGCGGGATCGTACGTGTTGCGTTGCCGCTTCCCGTGCCCCAGGCGTTCGATTACCTGCGTGGTGCAGCCGGCGCCGGGGCAGGCGTTCGGGTGCGTGTTCCGTTCGGCCGCACGCATCGGACCGGGATCGTCGTGGAGACCACCGTCTTGCCGGCAGTTTCTGCCGCACGCCTGAAACCTGTCGATGCATCGCTGGACGACGAACCCCTGCTGGATGCCGAACTGCTCGCGAATCTGCGCCGGGCCGCCGACTACTGGTGCGGCATGATCGGCGAGGTGTTGTTCGGCGCGTTGCCGCTTGCATTGCGTGACGGTCGCGCACCCTCGGATTTCGCCGAGGAAGCGTGGCGCGTGACAGCGTCCGGATCGGCAGCCCGCGACGCACGCACGCGCCGTGGAAGTTCAGCCGCCCTGCTTGAAGAGTTGCGAGATGCCACCCTCTCATCCAGTGAACTGGATACCTTGCTTCCGGGTTGGCGCGCCGCGGCACGGCGACTGGCATCGGCTGGATTGATCGAGCGCACGCAGATCGTTGCCGGCAATCCACATCCGCGCGATGACGCGGTGCCGGTATTGAATGACGAACAAGCCGACGCGCTTGCCACCATGCTGTCGGCCGGTGATGGTTTTCACCCGTTCCTGTTGCAGGGCGTCACCGGCAGTGGCAAGACGGAAATCTACCTGCGCCTCACCGGGCGCGCGTTGCAGCAACGACGCCAGGTATTGTGGCTGGTGCCGGAAATCGGACTGGTGCCGCAAGCGTTACGGCGTTTGCGGGAACGCTTCGACGCGCGCATCGCGGTGCTGCACTCCAACCTGGCGGAAGGCGAGCGTGCGCGCGCATGGCTGGATGCACGTTCCGGGAATGCGAGCATCGTGCTGGGCACCCGTTCGGCGGTGTTCGCGCCGCTGCCGAACGCGGGTCTGATCGTGGTGGACGAGGAACACGACAGTTCGTACAAGCAGCAGGAAGGTTTTCGCTACCACGCCCGCGATTTTGCACTGATGCGCGCACAAACGATGGGGATCCCGATCGTGCTGGGCAGCGCCACACCCTCGCTGGAAACACTGGCAAACGTCGAGTCCGGTCGCTACGCGCGGCTGCGGCTGCGGCACCGCGTGCACGCGCGACCGGCGTCACCGGTGCACGTGCTGGATCTGCGCGGACTCAAGCTTGCGCATGGATTGTCACCGGCACTGCTGGATGCGCTGGACTCCTGCATCGGGCGCGGTGAACAGGCGCTGGTGTTCAGGAATCGCCGCGGTTACGCACCGGTGTTGTTGTGTCACGCCTGCGGCTGGCACGCAGCCTGTGCCCATTGCGAAAAGCCGCTGACGCTATATCGCGGTCGGCGGCAATTGCTTTGTCACCACTGCGGACATAGTGAACGTGTATCGGAAACCTGCCCGAACTGCCACGCCGCCGCACTGATTCCACAGGGCCATGGCACCGAACGCCTGGAAGAAGCGCTCGCCGCGCGCTATCCGGGCGTAGCGGTGTTGCGGGTGGACCGTGACAGCACGCGCCGTCGCGATGCCTTCGCAAAATTGCTTGACCGCCTCGCCGACGATCAACCCGCGATTCTGGTCGGCACCCAAATCCTCGCGAAGGGGCACGACCTGCCCAACCTCACCACCGTTGCGATCGTCGGTGTGGACGAAGGGTTGCACAGCGTCGACTTCCACGCAGGCGAGCGGCTGGCGCAGTTGATCGTGCAGGTCGCTGGGCGCGCGGGGCGCGCCGACAAGCCCGGCACGGTGTGGCTGCAGACCCACGAACCCGACCATCCACTGCTGACGACGCTGCTCAAGGGCGGCTACGACACTGCGGCTGCACTGCAACTGGGCGAACGGTTGGCATCCGGCCTGCCGCCATTCGCGCACATCGCCTTGTTGCGCGCCGAATGCCGTCAGCGCGAGGTACTCGACGGCTTCATGACCGCCGCCCGCGACACGATCACCCTCCCCCTTCAGTGGGGGAGTGACGCAGCGCAACGCGTGCGCGGCGAGAGTGCCGAGCAGCGGGGGGATGCCGTCACGCGCGACGTCCTGTCAAATCGCACCCGGACAACCATCAACGGACCGTTTGCCGCGCCGATGCCTTTGCGGGCTGGTCGTCACCGGGCACAACTGCTGCTGGAATCCACGCAACGCGCATCATTGCGCCAGGCGCTAGCGACATGGCTGCCGCACCTGCATGCGCTGCCACAGCCGCGCGGCTTGCGTTGGTCGATCGATGTCGATCCGGTGGATTTGTATTGAAGCAGGGAACAGGGCGAAGGGCGTAGCAAGTAGGTTGGTGCTGAACGCAGTGAAGCCCAACATCGAGACACGACGATGTCGGGCTTCGCGTTGCTCAGCCCAACCTACAAAAGCTGTATTGAAGCGGGAAACGCGTAGGTTGGTGCTGAACGCAGTGAAGCCCAACATTGGCACCCGACGATGTCGGGCTTCGCGTTGCCCAGCCCAACCTATCCAAAGCAAAACGACCGCATGAAGCGGCCGTCCTGCTTTGCGTCGACGGGGGCTGCGGCTACGCCGTGAACACGCCCCGCATCTTCTTCATCGCATTCGCTTCGAGTTGCCGGATGCGTTCGGCCGACACCCCGTAGTCATCGGCAAGATCCTGCAATGTTGCCTTGTCCTCGACCAGCCAGCGCCGGCGGATGATGTCGCGGGTGCGGTCGTCGAGCTTCGCCAGCGCATGCTGCAAGGTATCCAGCTGGTGTTCTTCCTGATCGGCGTCGGCGACCTGCAGGTACGGATCGGCGCCGTGGTCCTCGAGGTAGGCGACCGGCGCGGGCGGTGCATCGTCGTTGCCCTCGGCCGGCGGATCGAAGCCGATGTCGCGGCCGGACAAACGTGACTCCATTTCCAGCACGGTTGCTTCGGGCACACCCAGGTCTTTCGCGACCTTGCGCACTTCTTCCATGTTCATCCAGCCGAGGCGCTTCTTGGATTTGCGCAGGTTGAAGAACAACTTGCGCTGGGCCTTGGTGGTGGCAACCTTCACGATGCGCCAGTTGCGCAGGATGAATTCGTGCATCTCGGCGCGGATCCAGTGCACCGCAAAGCTGACCAGGCGCACGCCATGATCGGGATCGAAGCGCTTCACTGCCTTCATCAGGCCAATGTTGCCTTCCTGGATCAGGTCGGCCATCTGCAGCCCGTAACCGGAATAGCCGCGTGCGACGTGCACCACGAAACGCAGGTGCGACATCACCAGCTTGCGCGCCGCGTCGAGGTCTTCCTCTTCGCGGTAGCGCTGCGCCAGTTTGCGCTCTTCCTCGGCTTCCAATACCGGAATGCGATGTACCGCGCCGATGTAGGCATCAAGGCTGCCGACGACGCTGGGGATCGGCAGATTGTTGGCAACCAGAGCTTCACTCATTGTTGTACCCATTCGTCCGTATTGGCACTCCAATCGTTCGAGTGCCAAGCCACCATGAAGGTTCCCGCGCGGCGCGCGGGTCTTCGGGCGCCATTTAGCATCGGGAACGATGGCTAAATTATACTTGTGAGTTCAGGAATTGCAAGCGGCCGAAAGTCATGCTGCCAGCGCCCTCCAGGGGAGGCTGCCCGGTGTACCGTGACCCATGGACTTGTTACCATCCCAAGTTGTGCTCGACGTTATTCAACGCGCAAGCGCCTGACGATATTCCGGAAAATCGAAGTGATCCTGCTCATTCCCGACATGCTGACCGATGCCGAGGTCGACACTATCCGTAACGGGTTGAAGACGGCGACTTACGTGGATGGCGCCACCACCGCCGGCGGTGCAGCGCGCGAGGTGAAGCGCAACCAGCAGATGTCTCCCCGCTGTCAGGAATACGAGCCGCTCGCGAACATCATCCGCACGGCGTACTTGCGCAACCCGTTGTTGCAGACCGCACTTTTGCCCGCATCGGCTACCCACGTGATATTCAACCGCTATAGCCAGGGAATGGAATACGGACCGCACGTCGATGCCCCGCTGATGGGCTCCAAAGGCGATCTCATGCGCACGGATATTGCCTTGACCCTGTTTTTGTCCAGTCCCGACAGTTACGTCGGCGGCGAACTGGTGACCGATTCCGGTGGCGGCATCGGACACAAGTTCAAGGAGAAAGCCGGTTCGGCCATCACGTACCCCGCCAACACGTTGCACCACGTCGCGTCAGTGACCCAAGGCACGCGCGACGCCGCCATCCTGTGGGTGCAGAGCCTGGTTCGCGATCCACTCAAACGCGAGTTGCTGTGGGACCTCGAACAGGCGGAGCAGGATATCTACGGCCGCGAAGGCAGAACCGCGGCCTTCAATGCCATCAATCGCGCGCACAAGAACCTGATGCGCAGATGGGCCGAAAAGTAGGTATCGCCCGAAGCAGTCAAGCATCAGCCCTGCAGCCGCGCACGCGAAGACCGCACCCGCAGCTCTTGGTCAGGGATGGCAGCCTTGGCGGCTCAGCCGACTCCCGGCAGGCTCTTGCTCGGCGGGAGCGACCAATCGATCGGCGCCTGCCCCTTCGACTCAAGGTATTCGTTGGACTTCGAAAAATGCCGGCAACCCAGAAATCCGCGATGCGCCGATAGCGGCGAGGGGTGCGGGGCTTTCAGAACCAGATGATGTGACCGGTCGACCAGCCGCCCCTTGGTTTGGGCGTAGGAACCCCACAGCAGGAATACCAGCCCTTCCCGGCCCCGGTTCAGCTCGTCGATCACCCGGTCGGTGAAACCTTCCCAGCCTTTGCCCTGGTGCGAACCCGGACTGCCAGCCCGCACGGTGAGTACGGAGTTGAGCAGCAACACCCCGCGACGGGCCCACGGCGTGAGGCAACCATGGTCCGGCCGCGGGATGCCGAGATCGCTTTCGATTTCCGCGAAAATGTTCAGCAGCGATGGTGGAACCGGTACGCCCGGCCGCACCGAAAAGCACAGACCGTGCGCCTGGCCCGGGCCGTGGTAGGGATCCTGGCCCAGGATCACCACGCGAACCGCGTCGAACGGGGTCGCGTCCAGCGCCGCGAAAATCTGCGGCCCGGGTGGATAGATGCGCTTGCCCGCGCGTTTTTCGGCAAGCAGGAAGTCCCGCAGCGCGATCATTTCCGGGCGTTCGAAATGATCGCCGACCCGCGCCTTCCACGACGGTTCCAGTTTCAGGCGTTCATCAGTCATCAACTGGCACTCCCCGCGAAGCCGCGGTTGTGAAAAGTCAGGCCACGGAACTCTTGGCCATGGATGGTGGCTCTATGGCCGCCCTGGTCTGCACGGGCCGAAACGCTGCAGCTCGCCGATCCATCCAACGACGCCGCGATCATGGACGATCGCCCCTCTGGGATACACGCAACTGGAACATCAGCTTGGTCACCAGCAGTCGCTCCTCGACGGGTTTCTCGACCAGATCGTTGGCTCCGTTTTTCAGCAGCGCAGCCTGATTGGCGGGATTCCCATCGCCGGTCATCACCAGCACCGGAAGCCGCCCCTTGGCGTAGTTCAGGTCGTGACGAATCCATTCCAGCAAATCGCCGCCGGACATTTCGCCCTTCAAGCTCACGTCGGTCAACACCACGTCCGCACCGATTTCACCCCCGTCGCGCGCCGCGGCAAGGAATTCGACGGCTTCCTCGGCGCTGCCGGCCAGATGCACCGTCAGGCCGTAACGTTGCAGCATGCGACTGGTTGCCAGTGCGACCACTCGGCTGTCTTCGATATACAACACTGTGCCTTCCGCGTGGTCGGGCGGGGCCACATAGCCACAGATGAAATCCGCCAGCGCCGCATAGCCCGCTGCCTTGTCGAAATAGTCGGTGATCGCGTCGCCAATTTCGCGATTCTGCAGGCGCTCCTGCACATCGCCTGACACCGCGACTATTGGTATGTAAGCCTGCGGCGCATGTTCGCGCACGTATAGCGCCAGCTCCGCGCCGTCCATGTCGGGCAGCCGTAGTGCGGTCGTCATCAGATCCACTACCCCGTCGTGCAGGGCTTGCTGCGCCTCGGCGCCGCTGGCGCAGGCAGTGATGACGACGCCGGGAAGCTCCTTTTCCAGCACCCGCGCAATCAGCGTGCGCGCGACCTTTGAGCCGTCCACCACCATGACGTGAGGATTGTCACTGGCAAGGTGGCGGAAAATGTCGTTCATGGCTCAAGGCTTGTGGTTCACGGCCGCAGGCGCGCCAGATGCCGACCGCTGGCAACCCTGGCCCCCAACCAGCCCAGTGCCAGCGCAATCGCCAGCGCAATGGCAAGCGTAGTCCAGGACAGCCCCGTGAAGTGCAGACCTCCCAGGTAACTGGCGACCAGATCACGCACCGGCGCCGCCAGCACCGCTTCCAGCAACAACACCAGCAGCACCGCGACAACACCGGCGGCGAGACCGTACCACGCGCCCTTGTAAAGCCAGGGCCTGCGCACGAACGAAGCGCTCGCGCCGATCAGCTGCTGTACCGCGATCTCGTCCGCGCGGCCGCGAAGGTCCAGACGCACGGTATTGCCGATCACCAGCACCGCGGCGACACCCAGCAGCGCCGCAAGCAGCCATGTCGCCCGCCCACCCAGCGCGATCAGCGCATCCAGCCGCGCACGCCACTGCCCGTTGTCCTGCACCAGATCGACCTGGGACATTGCACTCACGCCGCGCAGCATTGTTGCGATCCGGGTTCGATCCGTTCCTGCGCGCGGCTCGACCAGCAGCACGAACGGCAGAGGGTTGTCCGGCAGCGACTGGATCGCATCGCCGAAGCCCTGCATCGCGGCCAGTTCTGCCAAACCTTGTCGCGGTGTGCGCACATTGACGGCGCCGACATCGGCACGCGCACGCAGCCCTGCGGCCAGTTTTTCCGCGCCTGCTGCCGTGATGCCCGGTTTCAGGAATACGCTGATCGACTGTGAATCGCCAAGCGCGTTCGCGAGATGCTGCACGTTGACCAGCAACAGGTAGAACGCAAGCGGTAACGCCAGCGCGAAGCCCATCACCACGACTGTCAGCGCGGTACCCAGCGGACGGCGCAGCAGTTGGCGCAGGCTTTCGCGCAGGCACCACGCGTGCTGCCGACGCCACGTCGCGAAGCGCGAATGCCGGGTCGATCTGGCCATGGCTGCAGGTTCGTTCATGCCACCTGACTCGCCGGCACGTCATCGATCATGTGCCCGTGGTCAAGCACCACCACACGCTGCTTCATGCGCTTCAGCAACGGCAGGTCGTGGCTCGCGACCAGGATGGTGCTGCCCGTCTGCCGGAGCCGTACGAACAGTTGCATGATCCCCTCGGACAATTGCGGATCCAGATTGCCGGTGGGCTCGTCGGCGATGATCAGCGCGGGCCTGCCGACGATTGCCCGCGCAATGCCGACCCGTTGTTGCTCGCCGGTGGAAAGCCTGACCGGCGCCTCTTTGCCGCGCCCGCCAAGACCGACCTTTTCCAGCGCGCTGCACACGCGCTGCCTGCGGTCGTCATGCGGAATCCCCGCGATCACCAGCGGCAACGAAACATTGTCAGCGACGCTGCGGTCCATCAACAAGCGGTGATCCTGGAATACCATGCCGATGTCGCGGCGCAGGTGCGGAATATCACGGTGCTTGAGGCGCGCAAGGTCGTGGCCGTGCACCTCGATGGTGCCACGGCTCACGCGCTCGATCAGGGCCATCAGCTTCAACAGTGTCGTCTTGCCCGCGCCGGAGTGGCCGGTGACGAACAACATTTCTCCGGCTTCGACCTGAAACGTGACGTCGATCAGCGCCTCGCGGCCCTCGGGGTAACGTTTGCTGACGGAATCGAAGCGGATCACGAGAGATGGAACCCGGGGACTGACGGGGCTCTGGAAAGCATAAATGCTTTTACCCTCTTCCAAGGGAAGGGGGTCGATTCAGTCCGCGACATGCGGACTGAATCGGGGGATGTCTCGCTGCGCGAAAAAGGCGTCCCCTCGATCTCCCTTCGCACGCGAAGGGGGAAGCAACGCCTACCCCCTTCGGAGGAAGGGGTCGATGCGGCGCGCGAATGCGGGCCGCATCGGGGGGATGCAATCACGCGTCGGCCGCAGGCGATGCCGAGTCAGGCTTCGGTTTGCGACGGCGGCGTCGGCGCTTGTTCGCAGCGGGCTTGCCCGCCTCGACCGCATGCGTCGAAGTTTCCGGCGCCGGGGTTTCCGCGTGCCCGTGGGCCTGATGCGCCCCGCCGCGCGACGGCGGCGCCATCAGCCACCGCGGCTCGATCACTTGAACCGGAATTTTCATGTCGATGTAGCGCTCGATATCCGGCAGATTCATTGCGTACAAGTCGCAGGCGAAGCTGATCGCGTCGCCTTCGGCACCGAGGCGCGCGGTGCGGCCGATGCGATGCACGTAGTCCTCGCCGTCCTGCGGCAGGTCGTAGTTGAATACGTGCGTGACGTCGGGGATATGCAGGCCACGCGCGGCGACATCGGTCGCCACCAGCATGTCGATATCGCCCTTCTTGAAGCGCTCCATCAGCCGCTGGCGCTTGGCCTGCGGCACGTCGCCGGACAGCGCGCCGACCC
>DASUJD010000049.1:0-4652 GCA_036279455.1 Rhodanobacteraceae bacterium
GGTTTGGAAGTGTCGGCGATCTCGTGCAGGAACACCTGCGGGCTGAAGGTCAGGCCGTTCACCGAGACCAGCTTCATGCCGGGCGCCAGGCCCGCCTTGAACGCCGGCGAATTCCACAACACGTCCCCGATCACGCCTTCGCCGTTGGTGGTGAAGCCGACCGAGAACAGCGTGCGGGTGAAGTGATGGATGACGCCGCGCGCTTCTTCGTAGGAGTTCGGCTTGCTCGAATAAACCAGCTTCCAGCCGGACCCGGTCAGGCCATCGAGCGGCGCATGGTCGCTGGTGTCGTCGAGAAGCTGGTGCAAATAACTGGCCCAGTCGTAGGGCGCGACGGAGTTCAGCGCCGCGACCAGATCGTCGAACGTGTAGGTTTTGGTGACGTAGCTGCCGTTGTCCATGCCATAGAAGCGTTGGGCGAAATCATCGAGCGAACGTTTGTCGTGCGTCAGCTCGCGGATCTTGACGTCCACGCCAAGCCAGATCAGAACGCCCTCGTCGTAGTAATCGGTGCCGCGCCGCCAGTTGCCATATTCCACCCCGAAGCCGCCCATCGGCTCACCGACCGTGGTGTCGATCAACGGGCGCCATTCGCGCCCCGGCCGGTGGTCCTGGCCCGCGGCGGTGTAGGCGAGCATGGCGCGAAACTGGTCGGGAGTGAAAAGATTGCTGCGCGCCGCGAGCACGTTGCCCCAGTAATTGGTGAGCCCTTCGTACACCCACAGGAGGCGCGTGTGTTCGGGCGTCTCGAAATTCGGCTGCCAGAGTTTGGCCGGGCGGCGGAATTTCCCGTTCCAGGAATGCACGTATTCGTGCGGCATCAGGCTGGCTTCGCCCAGGAACATCTGCTTGTTCACCAGCAGGTCGGCGAACAACCCGTTGTCGCTCGACTGATGATGTTCGAGGCCACCGCCGTGGCCCTGCATTTGGTCGGAAAGTGACAGCAGGAAACGGTAGCTGTGATAGTGGTGCGAGCCGAACAACCCGTTGGCCTGCACGATCAGGTTGCGCATGCCCTCGAGCTCGTCCGGGCTGATCGCAAGATCACCCGGCGCATCCGCCACCATGTCCAGCCAGTGGTGAACGGAGTTGCCGGGAGACAAGTTCACTTCGCGAAAATATTCGCCCGCCATCAATGGCGAATCCACCAGATTGTTGAAGCTCACCGGCGCAAACGTATAGGTGCCGCCGGCGTGGGAAGCCTCATCGAGTGCACTGGCGTAGCGCCAGCCTTGGGGCAAGGTGATCCGGGGCTGGATTTCGATTTTGGCGGTCGGCAAACCCGCCGGGTACAACGCCACCTGATTCCATTCCAGCACCACCATCTGCGGCGTCAGCGAGACATTGCCGCGCGACGGCAGCAGTTCGAAATCGGCGGTGAGCGTGCTCGCTCCCTGCGGGATGTCGAGGTGAAAGGTGAACATGTCCACCGGATCGCGGTTCCATGCAAGCTTTTTGCCGTTCGCCCTGAAGAACAGCCCAGCCACGTTTCCGATCGGGCCATCCGGGCCGTGTTCGCCCGGAATCCACTTGGGGTAGTAAAGCGTCAGCGGTCCAGGGGTCACCGGGATTTTCTCGGTCACGTAGAACACGTGCTGCCCGGGTTTGGTAACGCTGACCGCGAGGTCGATACGGCCGCCGGAATAACCTGCCAGTGCTTGCAAGGGCAGAGTCAATGTCGCGACGAGCAAACCGGCAGCAACGAGTAAACGCATGGCAAGGTTCTCCCATATGACTTGACGCAACGTCGGTACGCAACGGCATCCCGCAAGCCGCAAGACGTATCCGCGGAACTGGCCACCCGTGCCGGGCATGTACCGACGCATCGCATGTCCGCCATGCAGACGCGCGCCGGAGCGAGGCAACATGCCATGCACGGCAAGTGGAACCTTGGCAGGATACTACGTCGGAACCGTTCTCCGCGACCGACGCGCGTTGCGTTACCGCATTGGCTCGGGAATCTCGATCGCCAGCGCATGAATGCCGTGACCCATCAATTCGCCCAGGGCGTCATACACAAGGCGATGCTGCTGGACACGTGCCTTGCCGGCGAGCGCGGCGCTGGCGATGCGCACGCGAAAATGACCGCTGCCCTCACCCGCGTGGCCGATGTGCAGATGGCCTTCGTCGATGACTTCCAACGATGTCGGCGTGAACGCACGTTCGAGGCGTGCGCGGATCTCGTCGATCGAAGCCGCGCTCACGGCAGCGTCTGGCGAAACGGCCGCACCGTCACTTCGCGGTACACCCCCGCCACCCGGTATGGGTCGGCGTCCGCCCATTTTCGCGCGGCTTCGAGGTCATCGAACTCGGCGATGATCAGGCTGCCCGAAAAGCCCGCCGGGCCCGGATCCTCCGCGTCGATCGCGGGAAACGGACCGGCCAGCAGCAGGCGGCCTTCTTCCAGAAGTTTCTGCAGGCGCACGACGTGCGCCGGCCGCGCACCTTTGCGCTTGTCCAGCGAATTTTCGACGTCGATGCCGGTGATGACGTACCACATGGCGTTCTCCCGCACACGCTACGCCCCATTGTGCCCGGGGGCGGCAGCCCATGCCAGCGTGTAGTAGCGCTGTTCCGGGGGCAGCCTTCTCAGGTTCCGGGCGCCGGCACCGCCCTGCGCACGTAATCGTGCGCTCCGCGCATGCAATCGGCCACTTCGTCGCAAAGCCATTCCCGGAAGCAGGCAATCTTGGGACGGCTTTCCCTTGCCGCGGGAAAAACCACCCAGAACGCGCGACCATCCGTCGCAACGAAATCGTGTGCGGGCACCAGCCTTCCGGCATCCAGCTCGCTGCGAAACAGGATGGGAGAACCGATCGCGATCCCGTGGCCGGCGACCGCAGCGGCAATGTCGAGGTGCTCGTTCGGATAGCTCGTGCCGAACCGGTCCGTCAGCGCGCTGGCGTCGTGTCCGCCCGCCTCGTACCACATCCTCCACCAATCGGGCCGGCCGAGCAGCGGAACGCCGAGCGGCGTGGCGGGATCGGCGATGCCGCGCGCGGCTTCCCTCATTGCGGGTGCGCAAAGCGGCATGAAGATCGCGGGGAACAGTTCGATCGTACGCATTCCCGGCCAGCGACCATGACCGTTGCGGATGGCCACATCGAACCGCCCCATGCTCAAATCGTGCGCAGGCACCGACAAGTCGACATCGAGCTTGATATCCGGATGCAGCGCGCGGAACTTGCCGAGCCGGGGCGACAGCCAACTGGTCCCGAAGGTGGGTAGGGTGGTCAGCGCGAGGTGCCACTCGTCCATGTCGCGCGCCTCGATGAAACCGGCGCGCAGGATCGCGAATGCATCCGTCGCCTGCGCCGCGATCAATCGGCCGGGCGCCGTCAACTCGATGCTTTGTGCGTGCCGCAGAAACAACTGCACGCCGATTTGCCGTTCGAGGCGACGCACGTGGTAGCTCACCGACGCGGCGGTGGTGTCGAGCTCCTGCGCGGCCGCGGCAAAACTACCGAACCGCGCGGCGCACTCGAACGCACGTATCGCCATGAGCGAGGGCAACCGCGGTTCCTCGACCCCCGAATTACCTTGGCCTCGACGGCGATTTCTGGATGGTGGCGAATTCATGATGGGGGCAACATGAGACGGGTGCATCTTCTCACCACCCTGTCGCGGAGGTCCATCATGATTCCGTTCGCTTGCAAATGGCCGCGGGTTGTCTTGGCGGTTGCGTTGTCCCTGGCATGCCCGATTGCGTTCGCCGCGCCGCCCAACACTGCCGGTGCCCCACCAGGTTATTCGACCCGCGTTACCGGAAGTGTCCATGACTTCGACTATTTCATGCACAGCGGCTGGATCACGCACCAGCATCGCTTGAAGGCACGCGGTGTCGGCAGCCACGACTGGAAGGACTTTCCCGGGATTCTTTGTGCGGTGCCCTATCTTGGCGGTGTCGCGACCGTCGACGAACTCTATTTTCCGACCATGGGTACAGCCGGCCTGACGCTGCGCACGTTCGACCCTGCCACGCGGCAATGGTCGATCTACTGGGTCAGCAGCAAGAGCGGCAGCCTGGACGAAAAACCAATGATCGGCGGGTTCGACGGCAAGGTCGGCCGATTCTATGCCGAGGACCGCGACGCGCAGGGCCGGCCGATCAAGGTGCGCTTCATCTGGAAGTACCTGGACCACGACCACGCACGCTGGGAACAGGCGATTTCGTACGACAACCGCACCTGGGAAATCGACTGGACGGCCGATTTCATCCGCACCGACCGCTCCAAGGTATGCAAGAACAATCGCCCGCGGCGGGACTGGCACGCACCGGAATGAACGTCGGCTGCTGACAGGAACGCGTTTCGAACACGGATGGGCGGCACCCTACCTGCTCCCTGCTTCAGGTCGCACATATGGGTGAGCCGGCGCCAAGCGCCATGGATGGCTCCGTGCGAAACCGGGATCACACTTCCGGTCTCATATAGGGAAATAAAAGCACGTCGCGGATCGACGCCGAATCGGTGAGCAGCATCACCAGCCGGTCGATGCCGACGCCAAGGCCTCCGGTTGGCGGCAGCCCGACTTCCAGCGCGCGGATGTAATCGGCGTCGAAATGCATGGCCTCGTCGTCACCGTGTGCGAGCGCCTCGACCTGCGCCCGGAACCGAGCTGCCTGGTCCTCCGGATCGTTCAATTCCGAAAAA
>DASUJD010000050.1:0-7771 GCA_036279455.1 Rhodanobacteraceae bacterium
TGCTCGTTGTTGCCAAGGTCGGCCAAGGCGTTGGCCAGCGCGACGCGCGCGGCCTGGGTCGTCGGGCTCTTCTCGCCGCTCACCTTCGCGAGCCCGGCTTCGGCCTGCCGCAGGTGCGGCAGCGCGGCTTTCAAATCACCGCCGTCGTATTCGTCGGAACCGAGATTCAGCAGTTCCACCAGCGCGTATTGGCTGTGCGCGCCCCAGCGCTGCGCCGCGCGTTGCCAGACATCACGCTGCAACTGCAGCGCCCTGGTATCGTCGCCCGTCAGTGAATACAGATAGCTCAACGTGCTCAATGCACTGATGGCGCCCTGGCTGTCCGGCCCCTGCGAGGTTTCGTATTCCTGCAGCGATTGTTGCGTGACCGGGATCGCGTCCTTGTATCGACCCTGCCCGCGCAACGCGTCGCCCAGCCGCGAATGCGCGGTGGCGATGGCTGCCAACCCGATTCGATCCTGCGTATAGGGCGCACCCGCGAGGATCTTTCGCGCAACGGCTTCGGCCTGTTTCGGCTTGCCCATCCGCAAATCGCAACCGGCGATCGCCAGCAGCAGGTGCATGGACAGCATCACGTCGTCGGGATGCAACTGTCGTTGCACCCGCTCGGCGACCGTGTAGGCAGCCAGCGCCGGCTCGACGTTCATCTGCTGGTACAGCACGTCACCGCGTGCAAGGTTCGCGCGCAGGGCGATTTCCGAAACCGCATCGCGGCGCGCTCCGGCTGCCGCATCGGCGCGATCGAGCAACGCATCAGCATCCTTGAACCGCGACAGGTGGGAGAGCACGCCGGCGAGTTCATATTGCGCCAGCACGGTGCGTTGATCGTTCGCGCCCAGTGTGCGCTGCAACCAATCCGCCGCGGCCTGCAATTGCCCCCCCGCCTTGGAAAACGCACCGGTGCTGCGGTACGCGCGTCCCAGTGTCTGATGGAGATCGGCCAGTACCAGCGGCTCGCCAGCGAAGCGGCCGTCGTCGAGGTGTTTCGCGGCGGTGTCCAGGATTTCGCGCAGGGTCGGATTGCGCTCGTACCACGCCGGCGAATTGCCACCGACGCCTGCACCAAGCAGGTCGTCATTGAGGAAGCGGTTGGTGGCGGCGGCGAGCGCGGCCTGCTGCTGCGCTTCGACGCGCGCCGCGCGCACCCGTCCGACCTGCCACAGCGCCACACCGAGACCTGTCCCCAACAGGACGACCGCCGCGATCAGCCAGGGACGCCGCGCGCGGCTGCGTTCCAGCAGACGCTCGGCGGCCAGTGCGCGCGCGTCGGAATCGCGCAGGCGCTTGCGTTCGATGGCGCGCGTGTCGCGGCCGCGCAGGCGCTGTATCAATGCATCCGCGCTCGCCAGGCGGCGTTCCGGATCACCGTGGGTTGCCACAGCGATGTCCTCGCACAGCAACTGGTCTTCGATGTCCCGGTTTTCGAATGCTTGTTCCCAGCCGGGCGCGAGCGTGCGGTGCAGATCGCCAAGCACCATCTGGAACAGCATCATGCCCAAGGCGTACACATCGCTACGCACCGATGGCGCGGCGCCCGCCAGCAACTCCGGCGCGAGATACAGCAGCGTCATGCCGGACTGCTCCGACAACGCGCCAGTGACCGTCATGCCCAGCCTGGTGATATCCAGGTTCTTCAATGTGCCGGATTCCAGCAAGCGCCCGCTGCCGAAATCCGCGACCCGCCAGCGCCAGCCGTCTCCACGCGGCGCCACCAGCACGTTGGCGGGTTTCAGATCCTTGTGCAGCACGCCTGCGCCGTGCGCGGCGGCGACCGCCTCGGCAATCTCGATGAACCACGCGACGCGACGCTCCCGTGAAGCGGCGGCGAAAGCCGGGTTCTCCTGCGCCCAGCGCGCGAGATCCTGTCCCGCGTATTCGCATTCCAGGAAAAACGGAGGCGCATCGAAATTCCAGTCGAACAGCCGCACCCGGTCGTCGCGCTCGCCGAGGCATTCCTTGAGCACGCGGTAGATCGTGACTTCGCGCTTCAACGCGGCCAGCCGTTCGCCATCCGCCGCAAACTTGTACACGCGCGGTTCGCCGGTCTTTTCGTGGCGCGCCAGCCACACGGCCGCGTCGCCGGATGGATCCAGACAGGCTTCGAGACGGAAGTGTTCCCTGCCCGGCACGGCTTGCCCGGCAGTCAGCTCGAAACCGACTCCGGCGCGGCGCCCGGCCACCATCCGCTCGACCGGTCCGCGCAACCGGTAGCCGACGCGCGGCACGTTGACGATGCGCGCGGCAGCCGGTCCCAATGCCTTGCGCAGCTTGGCTACCGCATTCGCAAGCACGTTGTCCACGGTGGGCCGCCCTGCCCACACCGTGTCGAACAACTCGGCGCGCGGCACCACCTCGTCGACGTGTTGCAGCAACAGCGCCAGCACCTGCAGCGGGCGCTGTTCCAGATCCACGC
Organism: Rhodanobacteraceae bacterium; assembly: GCA_036279455.1. Classification (GTDB taxonomy): domain Bacteria; phylum Pseudomonadota; class Gammaproteobacteria; order Xanthomonadales; family Rhodanobacteraceae; genus 66-474. The sequence goes on from DASUJD010000050.1 coordinate 2,414, forward strand.
GCTCGCCGGCCACGCGCAGGGTCACGCGCGCCTCGTCGAATTCGGCGTCGTCGAAACGGTAGCGGTACAGCGTCCGATCGGAATGGTCCGTGCTGTCCACCTTCCCCTACCCCGTTTTGCGCGATCCGGCGATTGTGCACCAACCACGCGCGTGACGCACGCGGCCTGGCGGGTCTCGAACCGGCGCCGTTAGTGATCCGTTAGCCGGTCGTGACGACTTTTCCGATGCCCGGGCGCCCAATCGCACCGCGGCCATCCATTGGCCACTGCCGCAACCGGAGACCTATCCGCGATGACCCGAGGGATGACCGGACATGATCGGCGCAGGGTTGATGCTGTTGTGCGTGGCCGCTTCCGCTTTCCTGCTCATGGAAACCTGGCGGGCCTGGGCGTGGCACCACCGCGGCGTGGGCGAGCGCCAGGCGCTCGTCGAATATGCGCGGATCCGGCGCGAACAACCGGACACCGCCGAAGCACGCCTGCCCGAAGCCGAATTCGTCCGCTACCACGTGGCTTCGCGCCCCGGTGCCACGCCTTTCCTGGTCGCGGCCCTGTTGTTGTTGTTGATCGGTCTGCCGGCGTCGTGCGCGTTGCTGGCGGGGTGGTCATGGAATTGAACGCGACCTGCCTGAGGATCTGATCATGCAGACACGAAATGTGTGGTTGTGGGCCTTGCTGCCTGCACTGGCCCTTGCAGCCGGCAACGCCCCGGCGTCGTCGAGCGCTGGGGAAGCGGCCGCACCTGCCACGGTAAAAATCAATTTCGGCAAGGACGCGATCAAGCCGACCCCGGCCCAGACCGCCGCGATTCGGCGCGCTGCCGCCGAGGACATCAAGGAATTCAATCACCCGGAGCAAGGTGGCTATGCGGTCGCGTTGGCCGATCTCAATGACGACGGGCGTTCCGGTTTGCTGGTCCAGTACGACGACATGGCTTTTTGTGGTTCGTCCGGTTGCAGCGGCGTGATCGTACTGGCGACCCCGCACGGTTATGCCGGCGAGGGAATCGGACTGCCCAATTTCACCACGCTCGCGGTGCTGAGCGCGGTGCACCACGGCATGCACGATCTCCAATACAACGGCAACAGCCCAATCTGGAAATGGAACGGCAAGGAATACGACGTGCCGGGGTCGATGCCATGAATACGACCCGTCATGCGGGCACCCGAGTTTTTTCCTGCGCGGTGTTCTCGTTCATCACGCTGTGGGCACTCGGCGTCCATGCCGTCCGGGCGGCCGCCCAGAGCGACCTGAATGGCATGGACGAGATCTACGGCACCTACGCACCCGATGGTGACTGCCGGCGCGAACCGCGGATCAAGATCGACGCTACCGGTTTCGCGTACACCTACCACGGTCGAACAACCCACCCGGCGGTCTTTCTCTATCAAACGTCGTTCTTCGCCCCGACCGCAAACAATCCCGATGGCGGCGACCCGGACCGGGCCATGTTCAATCCCTTCCCGAGCGGCATCACCCGGGATAAATGGGGCAGCCTGCAAGCGGCGGACTGGGGCCCGCTCGACCTCGTCACCGACAGCAAGACACACACGATCGAGATCACCTTTTTGGCTGGCCAGGCGAACGGCAAGGCACCTTCGGGCACCACGCCGCTGCAGGCCGCGCTGGTGCGGAGTTCGCCGTACGCGACCTGTGGTACGCACATCGCAAAGGCAGCCCCGGGCAACAAGGGGGAATCGGTCACGTATCCGCTCCGGATCAACTTCGGCGCTGAAGGCCAGGTCAAGCCCACCCGTGCCCAGGACGCAGCGATCCACCGCGCCCTGGGCCGCCACGTCAGGCCCACCGGCAACCCCCGGCAAGGCCCCTACACCATGACCGTCGCCGATCTCAACGACGACGGACGCCTCGATTTGTTCATCACCTTCAACAACTTCGAGTACTGCGGCAAAGACGGCTGCAGCGGCGCGATCGTGATGGCCACTCCGGATGGCTACTCGCGCCATGCCATCCTCATGCCGCGTTTCTTCGGCGCGATCCACATCCTGCCCGGCACCCACGGGGGCATGCACGACCTGCGCTTCAACGACGGTCCCGGCCCCGCCTGGCAGTGGAACGGCAAGGAATACGACGTGCCGGGGTCGAAGCCATGAATAAGACCCGCCTCGCTTGCATCCGTATGGGTTCTGCCGCGCTGTTCCTGCCATTGCTTGTACTGGCAGCGCTGCCGCTCACCGCCGCCGCGGCGTGCAGCGGCAAGTATGCCAGCATGCAGTCCTACGCCGGGAAAAGCATCTACGCCACGCATTTTCTCGACACCCCACTCGTCGCCGCGCGCTTGGCGCAGTTGCCCGGAAAAACGCGGCTGCACCTCAAGCGCAACCTCGATGTTTCGGGTCCGCTCAAACGGGTCGACTGCCACCTCGTGGTGACAGGCAACGCACCGCACATGGGTACCGAGCAGGATGCGATGCTCGACGTGGATCTCGACTCGGGCACCACCATCGCGGCCATCCACGGCGGCGGGCGCATCGACGTCTACGTTCTCGCGGAACCGGCCGCGGGCAAGCCCTGGCCATCGCTTCCGCGCGACGTGCGTGCGTGGGCGGTCAAGGCCGACATGGGCTTCCCCGCACAGGCACCGCCGGGCCTTGCGCAGCCGGGCAGTGTCCGGTTGCACGCCCTGACCGCATCGGCCGTGGCCGCAACGCCCGCCCCGTCCGCACGGTCGTCCGCCTATCCACTGAAGATCAATTTCGGCAAGGACGCGATCAAGCCGACCCCGGCCCAGGCCGCCGCGATTCGGCGCGCTGCCGCCGAGGACATCAAGGAATTCAATCACCCCGAAAACAACGATTGGAATATGGCCATCGCCGACCTCAACGACGATGGCCGTCCCGACCTGCTCGCCCAGTACACCTCCGACAGCAGCTTCTGCGGTTCCTCCGGTTGCAGCGGTGTGATCGTGATGGCGACCGCGCACGGGTATGCCGGCAAGGCGATCGACCTCCCGAACTTCTACGGCGACATCGACATCCTGCCCACCAAACATCACGGCATGCACGACCTGCAATTCGGCGGCAGTCCGGTCTGGAAGTGGAACGGCCAGGAATACGACATCGACAAGGCCGACTTGCCCGGCTCGAACGCGTCGCCATGGAAGACGGCCCAGGCATCCGGCCATCCCATGATGGCGTACGCGACGCCGATCGACTCCACGATCAAGCGGCTGCTGCTGTCCTGCAACCAGGGACGGCCGTTGCTGACGATGCTGACCAAGATGTCCCGGCCTGCCGGGCCGGTCACCCTGACCTTCGTGTTCCGTGGCTGGGCGGTGAACGTGCCGATGCAGCGGAACGTCTACAACGCCAACCTGTGGATGGCCGACCTCGCGCGCTCGGATCTGCCCGAATGGCTGGCGCATCGAGGCAATACCCCCACCACGAGTGAGTTGGCACGCCTGGCCGACATGGCGTTCCTGCGCATCAACGGCGCGATGGAAGGACAGATTTCGCTCACGAACTCGACCGCGGCGACGCGGGCTGCGCTGCAGTCCTGCTACCGCTACTGATCGTCTGCAAATACAACCTGGTTTACAACCACTCCAGCCAACAGGAGAACCATCATGGAATGTCCCCAATGCCAATCGCAGGATGTCATCCGGTGTGCCATCGCGTACGAGCAAGGCACGACCACCAGCCAATCCCACGGCACCAGCACCGGACGTGGCGCCTACACCGAGAGTCATGTTGCCACGGGTGGCGTCGTCTCCGGCGGCGTCACCATGACTCGGGACATCAGCTCCACCACCACGAACCAGACGGCATTTGCCAGGCGCTGCGCACCGCCGACTTCGACCTGGAAGAACGCATTGCTCGCAACGGTGGTTTTCGCCGTCGTTGATTTCTTTTTGTTTGCATTGGTCGTCGACGGTGATCTTCGCCCCAACTCGTTCGTGCATCTGATGTATGCGGGTCTGGCGGTATCCGTGTTGTGGCTGGCACTGACGATCTTCAATTGGCCGAAATACCGCGCCCAGCTCGCGCGCTGGCGAAAGACCTGGGTTTGCGTTCGCTGCGGCCACCAGTTCTTGCCCGGATGATGCCGTGCCTCCAAGCCGGGCAGATGATTCGCCAACGCGCTGTCCGCCTTGGCTGGCAAAACGCCACAGCAAGGCAACGGCAACGACGCGAAACGCAGGTCATTTCGCTCCACGATCCGTTTGCCGCACCACGTATCACCGATCTCCGGGGCACCCTCCTCTGGCACGCCCCGACTTCGCCGGCCATCAACCGGTATTCACAACAACACACGAGGAATCTGTCATGCGCGGAAAGATCATCCAGTACAACGGTGCAGACGGCAGCGGCACCATCGTCGCCGACGGCAGGCAGTATCCATTCGTCCTTGCGGTCTGGCGTGGCGACAGCGCGCCGACGGTCAACAAGACCGTCGAGATCGTATTCGACGGCGACACGATCACCGCCATCACCGCGGTCGGTGACGACGTGCTGCTGAAGGAAAAAGCCGCCGAGTTCGGCGGCAAGGTGGGCGCTTCGTGGAACAAGCTGCGCGCATCGATCCCGGCTTCCGGCGGAGCGGCGGCGGGTACTGCCGCGGCACCCGCCGCGGGCGCGGCACCGGCCACCGCGACTGGCAATGCGGCGCCGGCCGACGGCATCAACGCCAACTCGATCCTGCAACGTTACGGCAAGGCGATCCTGATCGCATACGCCCTGTTCCTGATCGGCAGCCTGTTCTTCAACGCGGTGACGATATCGATGGGCCCCGTGAACGTGGGCAAGTCGTTCTTCGACGTCGCCAGTGTCTTCAGCCAGATGGGCGCCAGCGGCGGCGGCTCGATCAAGCTGCTGCTGATCCTGGGTTACCTCAGCATCGCACTGCCGCTGGTCTGGCGCGACCGGCGTGCGTGGTTCGCGCTGGTGATCCCGCTGCTCGCGGTGCTGTGGGCGATCTATTCGGTCGTGCACACGCTCGACTCGCTGGGCAATCAATTCAGCTCGGGCGTGGGCGACATGTTCAGTCTCGGCTTCGGCTTTTACCTCACGCTGCTCGCGGCGCTCGCACTGGCCGTGCTCGGTGTGATGCGCTGGCTGCGCGCGGCTTGAGCGGCGCGCGTCCACGACCGCAACGGTGCAAACCATCACGCAACTGGAGAGTCACCATGAACATCCGCATCAAGTTTCTTGCGCCATTGGCGATCGCCCTGCTGCTCGCCGCCTGCGGAGGCAGCGACATCAGCGGCACCTACGCCAAGACCGACAGCGCGCTCAAGATCAAGTTCGACTCGGGCAAGGCCTGGGTGACCGGCCTGGCCTCGATGAAAACGATCGAGGCCAGCTACAAGGTGGACGGCGACAAGATCACCGTCAATGG
>DASUJD010000051.1:0-2790 GCA_036279455.1 Rhodanobacteraceae bacterium
GCTGCACGGGATCATCTATGCCGAACATGCGGCCGGGCTGAACGCCGACCCCGATCACGACCTCGCCAACGAAGTACATTCCTTCTTCGCCAGTGGCACCGATCTGCAAGGGCTGATGATCACGCCATCGCTGCTGACGGCCCGGGATTGGGACACGCTCGCGCAAGCCGCAAAATGGTCGCGCGCCAACACCGAGGTGCTGCGCGACACCCACTGGATCGGTGGTGATCCGGGACGGCTGGACGTCTACGGCTGGGCGGCGTGGTCGCCGTCGAAGTCGTTCATCACGCTGAGGAATCCGGACGACAAGCCACAGCTCGCGATCCTTGATGTCGGCCGGCAATTGCAATTGCCGAAGGGTGCCGCGCGCCGGTTCAACGTCAGCGAGGTCTGGCACGCGGGCGGCGTTGACGTGCCGAAAACGCTGGACGCCGACCATTCGGTCACGATCACCCTGCAGCCGTTCGAGGTGTTGACGCTGCAACTGACGCCACTGTAGGGCGGGCACCGCCCGCCGATCGCGAACATCGGGCCACGCCACCCACTCGAGAGGCGGACAATGTTCGCCTTGCGTGCTGCACGCTTTTTCCTTCTCCCTCCTGGAGAAGGGGCGTGAAAACGCCGCCTTTTCTTTCGCGCGAAGCGCCCGATGAGGGTTCGGTGCATCCGTGCCGACCATTGCGATAACCGGACCCTCACCCGTCCCTTCGGGACACCCTCTCCCGGTGGGAGAGGGGAAAGCAATGGACCGGCTATCCTCCACCCATGGACTGGAACATCCTCTGGTACGTCATCGCCGGCGTCATCATCGTTGCCGGACTGGTGGGCTCGATCCTGCCGAACCTGCCGGGCATCCCGGTGATGTTCGGCGGGATGTTGCTGGCCGCCTGGGTCGGGCATTTCCAGAAAATTCCGGTATGGGTGATCGTGTTCCTGGGTGTGCTCGCCGCATTCTCGATCGTGTTCGATTTTCTGGCCGGCAGCTACGGCGCGAAACGCTACGGCGCGAGCAAGGCCGCGGTGTGGGGCGCCTTCATAGGCACCATCGTCGGGCTGTTCTTCGGTATTCCGGGCATCATCCTCGGCCCTTTCGCCGGTGCCGTGACAGGCCAACTCGCGAGCGGCAGCCGCGTCGATCACGCCGCGCGCGTCGGCGTCGGCACCTGGATCGGCCTTGTGATCGGCACCGCAATCAAACTTGCAACGGCCTTCATGATGCTCGGCACCTTCGCGCTCGCGTTGCTGGTTTGATCGAGTGGCGCAGGTCGATCTGGGCACCGATGCAGTGCGCGCAAAGCCCAACACGATGAAACCGTGGGATTGTTGGGCTTCCCCGGATCAAGTCCGGGGTCAGCCCAACCTACGGATCACACCATCTCGAAAATCCCCGCCGCGCCCATGCCGGTGCCGATGCACATCGTGACCATGCCGTATTTTTGCTTCTTGCGGCGCATGCCGTGGACCAGCGTGGCGATGCGAATGGAGCCGGTGGCGCCGAGCGGATGGCCTAGCGCGATCGCGCCGCCTTCGGGGTTCACCTTGTCGGGATCGAGGCCGAGGTCCTTGATCACGGCGAGTGACTGTGCGGCGAAGGCTTCGTTGAGTTCGATCCATTCCATGTCGTCCTGCTTCATGCCAGTGGCCTTGAGCGCCTTCGGAATGGCTTCCTTGGGACCGATGCCCATGATTTCAGGCGGCACGCCGGCGACGGAAAAGCCGACGAAGCGCGCCAGCGGGGTGAGACCGTAATCCTTGATCGCCTGTTCGCTGGCCAGCAGCACCGCGCCGGCGCCGTCTGACATCTGCGATGAATTGCCGGCGGTGACTGTGCCGTCGCGACGGAACACGGTGCGCAATTTCGCCAGCACTTCGGCGCTGGTGTCGCGGCGTGGACCTTCGTCGTTCTCGATCAGGCGACGGTCGTCCCTGACACCACGCTTCGCCAAGTCGGGGTAACGATCGTCGAGCGGGTAGGGCGCGATTTCTTCCTTGAAATTCCCGGCGTCCTGCGCGGCAAGCGCGCGCTGGTGGCTGCGCAACGCGAACGCATCCTGTTCCTCGCGGCTGATTTTCCATTGGGTCGCGACGTTCTCGGCGGTGATGCCCATGCCGTAGGCGATGCCGATGTTGTCGTCCTTGAAGATTTCCGGATTCATTGCCGGATGGAAACCCATCATCGGCACCATGCTCATCGATTCGGTGCCGCCCGCAAGCACGAGGTCGGATTCACCCAGACGGATCGTGTTGGCCGCGATCGCGACCGACTGCAGGCCGGACGAACAGAAGCGGTTGATGGTCATGCCGGGAATGGAATCGGGCAGGCCGGCCAAAAGCGCACCGATGCGCGCCACGTTCATGCCTTGCTCGGCTTCCGGCATTGCGCAGCCGATCACCACATCGCTGATGCGCTTGACGTCGATGCCGGCGCATTCATCCAATACTTCGCGCAACACATGCGCCAGCATGTCGTCGGGACGGGTATGGCGGAACACGCCGCGCGGGGCCTTGCCGACCGGGGTGCGTTTGGCGGCGACGATGTAGGCGTCCTGGGTTTGGCGAGTCATTGCAGTTCCTCGGGTTTCAATTGGCTTGGGACCGGGGGCCGGAAGAGCAGAAGCGTAGGCGTCTGCTGGTCCCCTGTCCCTGGTTCCGGTTTCAATTTCGTAACGGTTTGCCGGTGGTCATGGTGTGCGCGATGCGCGCCTGGGTCTTTTCCATCTGCGCCAGTTCCATGAAATGGTGACGTTCGAGATCCAGCAGCCATTGCGCATCGACCGTGCTGCCGCGCTC
>DASUJD010000052.1:0-42294 GCA_036279455.1 Rhodanobacteraceae bacterium
GTTTCCCGGAACTGGCAGACTGGCTGCGACGGGAATTGCCGCAGGCGTGAACAGCGCCGGAACTTCAAAGGCCGCACAAGGAAAACGACGCAATGGGAACCGTGTTGCCGCTGATCATGGGAATCATCTGGCTGTACGTCGTCGCGCGTTTCCGGCACGCGCTGCCGGCGCGCCAATCCATCCGGATTGCGCTGGCCGTGGTCCTGCTGCTGGTCGCCGAATACCACACGATCACGAGCCGGCTGTTCGGTTCGCTCGCATCCACCGAGTTGCCGCGCGCAGCGCTGATCGGCCTGTCCTGGGCGTTCGGCGCGTTCCTGCTGTTGGCAATGCTGCTGGTGCTGCGCGACGTCGTGGGCGGGCTGGCGTGGTTGTTTGCGCGACGTGCCGGCAAGGCCGTACTTGGCAGCGCCAGGGTTTCGATGTCGATCGGCGTATTGGCCGTGTTGCTCGCGGCCTGGGGCACATGGCAGGCCGTCAAGCTGCCCGCGGTGAAGACGGTCGCCATTGCCCTGCAGGGATTGCCCGCGGCTTTCGACGGCTACCGGGTCGTGCAACTTTCCGATCTGCATGCCAGCCGTTTGATGTCGACACCGTGGATCGCGGCGGTGGTCGCCAAAACCGATGCGCTGCACCCGGATCTGATCGTGATCACCGGCGACCTGCAGGACGGCACGCCCGCGGCGCGCGCGGCCGACGTGCGCCCGCTGCACGATTTGCACGCGCGCGACGGCGTGCTGGCCGTGCCGGGCAACCACGAATACTACGTCGACTACCAAGGCTGGATGGCGGCATTCCGCGCGCTGGGTCTGCACATGCTGGAAAACGCGCACGTGCTTATCCAGCGCGATGGACAGACACTCGCCGTCGCAGGCATCACCGACCCCGCGGCCATCCGCTTCCACCTGCCGCGCCCGGATCTGCAAGCCGCCCTGCACGGCATTCCACCCGACGTGCCGGTGATCCTGTTGAGCCATCGCCCCGGCAATGCGGTCGCGAGTGCGCGCGCGGGCGTCGCACTGGAACTGGCCGGCCACACCCACGGCGGGCAGATCCGTGGGCCGGACCTCATCACCAGATGGGCCAACCACGGATTCCTGTCGGGTCTTTATCGCGTGGGTTCGATGGCGCTGTACGTCAGCAACGGCACCGGCCTGTGGAATGGCTTCGCGATCCGGCTCGGACGGCCGTCCGAAATCACGCAAATCGTGTTGCGCGCGGCGCCAAAGCAACCGGTTGCGCCGGGGCGACACGGCGTGCGCAGCGAGTCGCCGCACGGCGCGTCAGATTGATGAGCCCAGGCAACTTGACGAAGCACACCATCATGCAGTCAGCCCCCGACGGAAGCCCAGCTCCCCAAGCTCCGCTTTCGCAAGCGGCGGCACGGGCATCGCACGCGACGGGCCGGCGATGAGCGCTGCGAAGTCGTTCGCGGGAACCGGACGACTCAGCAGATAACCCTGCACCTCGTCGCAACGAAACCGGTTCAGGTAGGTCATCTGCGCTTCCGTCTCGACGCCTTCGGCCACCACGCGCAACCCCAGCGCATGGGCCAGACCGATGATGGATCGGACGATCTCCGCGTGGCTCTCCTCTCCATGTTCCAGGTCCGCGATGAACGTACGGTCGATCTTCAACTGCTGAAGCGGCAACTGCTTCAGATAAGACAAGCTCGAATACCCTGTACCGAAATCATCCAGTGCAAAGTGGACACCCATTTCATTGAACCGGGCCAATGTTCGTATGGCTTGAAAGACATCGTCCATCGCAAGCGACTCGGTGATCTCGAAGACCAGGTACCGGGCGGGCAACCCATGGCGATCGAGGCAGGCCTGGACATGCTCGGGCAAATCCTTGTCGCGAATGCGGACGGCCGAAAGGTTCACGGAAACGGGTGGCACGTCCATTCCCGCATCCAGCCAGGCCCTGATCTGGGCGCACACCGACTCGAGGACCCAACACTCCAGGTCGACGATCAGGCCACACCTTTCGGCAACGTAGATGAAGCGATCAGGCGGAATCAGGCCGCGCTCCGGATGCTGCCAACGAACCAGCGCCTCGGCGCCGAGCAGCCTGCGCTCTCCGGCGCTGTACTTTGGCTGATAGTAAACGATGAGCTCATTGTTCCTGATCGCCGCCCTCAGCTCCGTCTGGATCGCGAATTCTTCGGAGGCCGGCACGTTCATGCTGGGCTGGTAGCTTTGGTGACCATTCTTGCCCGCCATCTTGGCGGCGTACATCGCCAGGTCCGCCGCCGTGATCAGCTGGGAGGCATCCTCGCCGTCATCCGGGTAAACGGCCGAGCCAATGCTGGCGGAAAGCTGGATTCCGCCCTCTGCCACGCTGGTGATCGCCTCGAGCAGTTTTGAGCAGACTCTGGATACGGCGTCAGGACCGTCGAGGTCATTCACGACCACGACGAACTCGTCGCCGCCCATGCGTGCGATCGTGTCACTGTGGCGTACAGTCTCCGACATGACGCGTGCGGCACTCTTCAGCAGTTCGTCGCCAACCCGGTGGCCGAGGTTGTCGTTGATGGCCTTGAAACCATCCAGATCGACATAAATGACCGCGAAGTGCGATCGATTGTGCCGCCAGCGATCAAGGCTTTGACCGATCCGATCGTGCAGCAACGCCCTGTTTGCCAGGTTGGTCAACGGATCATGCAGGCTCATGTGGAGCAGCTCGGCGTTCGCCTTGCTCAATGAATTCACCAGCTGCGCGGTTTGGTTCTCCAGCCTCTGGTCCAGAATGGAGGCGATGAGCGTGGTGCCCAGCAACAGCAACGTGGACACGCCAATCAGCGTCGCAAGCCAGGCGGGGTCCAGGTCGGTCGCGGCGCCGCACACGCTGCCCAGCGGGAACCGGGCTGCCGCCATGCCCGTGTAGTGCATACCGGCGATGGCCACCCCCATGACCGCGGCCGCACCGATCTTGCGAACGACGCCGCGCAGAGAGGCTGCGTTGCGCAATCGGAATGCGATGAACAGCGCCGCCGCGGACGCGCCGAATGCGATGACCAGCGAAGCGCCGACAAGAATCGGGTCGTAGACGATGCCCGGCTGCATGCGCATCGCATACATGCCGGTGTAGTGCATTCCGCAAATGCCGGCAGCCATGCAGATGGCGCCGAAGAATATGCGTCTCGCGGCCAGCGAAGGCTGGCTGACAAGATGCAACGCGATGGCGGAGGCAAACACCGCCATCAGCCAGGAAGCCGTGGTGATGAAAAAATTGTAGCCCATCGCGATCGGCAACTTGAACGCGAGCATGGCCACGAAGTGCATGGACCAGATGCCCGTACCCATTGCGAACGCACCGCCGGCGAGCCAGACATGGGCACGTCTGCGCACGGCCGCAACCCGCCCCGCGAGATCCAGCGAGGTATAGGACGCGAGCACGGCCACGACCACCGACAGCGCCACCAGCCGGTAATCGTATTGACCAATCATGAACTGAAGAACCACGGCACACCTTGTCGACTTGCCGGAAACGAAGACCCACCGCTTCGCACCGCCGACATATACATCGGCGGTGGGTCGGATTACTTGAGAAGTTCGGCGCTGCGCAGTCCTGAATGAACATCCACACGCCGGATTCCCGCTTTCACGGGAACGACGGCAGGACTGGCCGGTCGGATCTTCGCTTACGCGCCTGCTTCGACGTCGGTTGCATGCACGGCCGCGAAGAACGCGCGCAGCTTGTCGGCATCCTTGATGCCGGGCGCGGATTCGACGCCACTGGCAAGATCCACGGCCCACGGCCGTACCGCGTCGATTGCCTGCACGATGTTGCCGGGATGCAAACCGCCGGCAAGAATGACGGGGCGGCCGAGGTCGCGTGGAATCCGCGTCCAGTCGAAGGCCTTGCCCTGCCCGCCCTGCTGTCCCGGCGGATGGCCATCCAGCACCAGGCCGGCTGCATGCACGTGCTCGGCGGCGATCGCATGGATGTCGAGATCGCCCGCCATGCCGACGGCTTTGAGATAGCGCAGCCCGAACGATTCGCAAAACGCGGCATCTTCCATTCCGTGGAATTGCACATAGTCCGGCCGTACGCGGTCGACGATCGCACGCACCCGGTCAACCGGCAGGTCGTGTGTCAGCACCACGGCATTCACGAACCCCGGCAACGCATCGCGAATCGCACGCGCGCGTTCGATCGACACGCAACGCGGGCTGCTTTCGGTCATTACCATGCCGATCGCGTCCGCACCGAGCTGGCAGGCAAGCAGCGCATCCTTGACGCGGGTGATGCCGCAGATTTTTACGCGGGTGCGGGGCATCTCGCCTCCACAAAGGCAACCAATCCGCGAATGACCGCGGATGACCGCGAATGGCAACAGTTGGTTTGGAACAATTTGCGTTTATCGGCATTCATTCGCGGGCTGTTTTTCACTCTTCGGTGATTGCGGACGGAAGCTTCCATTGTGCCGGATACCGCGGCCCGATGAAGGTCAGGCCTTGCGGCATGGCGGTGACGCCCGCCACGTTGCGATCGCGCGCCTCCAGCAACTCCGCGATCCATGCGAGCGGCCGTTCGCCACGCCCGACTTCCAGCAGCGAACCCGCGATGTTGCGCACCATATGGTGAAGGAACGCGTTGGCCTCGATCTCGATGACCACGCATTCGCCGTCCCGCCGCACGCTGATTTCCGTGACGTTGCGGCGCGCATGATTCGCCTGGCACGACACCGCGCGGAACGACGAGAAATCGCGCTCGCCAAGCAGTGCCTGTGCGGCAGTGTGCATCGCGTCGGCATCGAGTTGCGCGCGTTCCCAAGCGACAAAACGCGCATCCAGCGCCGGGCGAATCGGTCGATTGAGAATCGCATAGCGATAGCGCCGCGCGCGCGCCGAAAAGCGGGCGTGGAAGTCGTCCGCCATCACCTGCGCCCACAACACGGCGATGGATTGCGGCAGGCGCGTGGTCGCCCCCAGCACCCAGCTGCGTGGATCGCGTTCGGCTTGCGTATCGAAATGCGCCACCTGGCAGCGCGCGTGTACGCCCGCGTCGGTGCGCCCGGCGCAGATCACTTGCACCTGGTGATCGGCGACGAAAGACAAAGCCGATTCGACTTCGGCCTGCACGCTCGGCCCATGGCTCAGGCGCTGCCAGCCGAAGAAATCGGTACCGTCGTATTCGATGCCCAGCGCGATGCGCATCGCGACGATCAGGGCCTAGCTCGTGACGTCGGCCAGCAAGCGTTTGGCCTCGTCCTTCTGTGCTTGCGAGCCTTCCTCGACGACCTCTTCCAGCATCGCGCGCGCGCCAACCGGATCGCCCATATCGAGGTACGCGCGCGCCAGATCGAGTTTGGTATCGACCGGATCGTCGGCGAATTCGGGTTCGTGCTGGTCGGCTACGGCAACTTCGTGTTCCAGCCCGGATTCGGCATGTGCAGGTTCGAACGGTTCATTGGCAATGACATCAGGTTCCACAATGGCTTCCGGCTGACGCGTTGCAGGAGCAGCCGGCACCGCCGCCGCGTCCGCCCCCTCCGGTTCACGCAAGGCCGCGATCCCGTATGGGTCGTCGTGCGATTCGGCCAACGCAAAGGGCAGGTCGGGCGAAAGTGCTTCGCCCATCTGTACGACTTCACGCCATTTGACGCCGTCAGGTTTGCCGACGTGGGCATGCATGGCCCCGGCCGCGGCAACGAAACCATCCCTGTCGCCTCGCGCGTAATACAGCTTGCACAATGCAAGATGGGTCTCGAGATTTGTCGGGTCTTCGCCCAGTTTCGCCTGCAACGAGGCTTCGTCGTCAGCCACGCTGGCAAGTGGAACGATGTCATCCGGGTTCGGCAATGGCGCTTTCGCAGTCGCCGCCGCTGCACCGCCGCGTCGCCGGCGCAACAGTCCGAACAGGATCAACGCCAACACGACCAGACCGGCAATGACCCACGCCAGCGGGCGTTCGTACCACGCCGCGCCCGATGCGCCGGGCTTCCCTGCAACCGGTTTGACCGACGGGGGCGCAGCGGACTTGCCGGCAGGTGCTGCCGCTTTCGTTGCCGAACCGGATGCGCCGGCGCCACCCGCCGTTGCCGCCACCGACGATCCGCCTGCAGCGCCGGTCTTGCCCGATTGCATCTGTGCCAGCTTGCGCTGCAACCCGGCGATCGTCGAATCCTTGAGACTCAACAGCTTGCTGGTTTTTCCCGAGATGTCCTTGAGGCTGCGAACGCGCGATTCGAGGTCGGCATTGGACTGGTTCAGGCTGATCAGCGCACCGCGGTCATTCTGCAACTCTTGCTGCAAACCGGTCACCGTTTCGTTGCCGGTGCCGCCTGCAACGCCGGGGCGGTTGTTTGCAGCACCACCGTTGCCGGTTGGCGGCGTCAGGGTCAGATGATCCGAGGCCGGCGCTGTCGGCGTGGACTTGGGTGCGGCATTCGCCGCAGCCTGCGCAGCCGTGCCCTCGATCAACGTTGCAGGATGCGGGCGCGATGCCCGCCAGGATTCGTACTGGCGACGCACCTCGGCATTGGCCTCGGCGACGCTGGTCTGGTCGATTTCATCGCGGGTCGGGATGCGCAGGATCGCGCCCGCCTTGAGGTTGTCGATATTGTCCTTGAAAAACGCATCGGGGTTGGCCGTTTGCAATGCAACCATCATCTGGTTGATGCCGGAACGGTTGCCCTGCATTTGCTGCTGGGCAATGCGGTACAACGTGTCGCCGGGTGAAACCCGAACCGTTGCAGCGGAGGGCGTCGCCGGCGGCGGCGCCGCTGGAGATGGGGCAGCCGCTTTTCGCGTGGGGGCGGCATGCCTGGTGGTCTTGGACACCCTGTGTGGTTTGGGCGCCGGTTTCACCGCGGACCGCCGCGAAGACGATGACAGTGCCTCGGCAGCCTTTTTCTGCGTGGACGCGGCGGGCTTGGGCGCGGGCTTCACGGCGGGCTGCCGCGCTGACGACTGCGGAGCGGCGGCGGCCGGCGGCGGAGACACGGCACGCTCTGGCGCCGGTGGCGGCACTGCAGGCTGCGGGAATGCCGACTCGGCCGGCAATTGCGCGGGTTGGGCAACCGACGGAACCTCGGATGCACTCGCAATCGGTGCAGTCTGCCCAGCCGGCGCGGCCGCAGGCGTACTTGCCACCGGCGCAGTTTGCACGACGGGCGCCGGCGCTGCGATGACCGGGTTCAGCAGCACCACGAATTCGCGCACCTGTCTGCCCTGGCGCGTGTTCACCTCGACCAGAAAATCCAGGTAGGGATCGGTGATCGGCTGACTGCTGGTAACCAGAATCAGCTTCTGGCCGTTGTTGTCGGTGATGACCCGAAACTGCAACGTCCTGTCCGTCGGGGTGAGCTTGAGGCCGGCGTGTGCGTAATCCACGGCCGGCGCAAGGCCGACGGTCAGCCCTTGAAGTTCGGTAAGGTTTTTGGGGTGCAGCGGGATGGCGGCCACCAGCGGCTGGTCCAACGCCGACTTGACCTGTATCTGACCCAATTGCAACGCCCATGCCGGCGCCGCAGCCGCGGCCAGCAACGCAACACAGGCAATGCGGAGTTTGAGCTTCATCGGCACGATCCTGCAGACAGCCGGGAATGGGAGACCCTCCCCGTCTCGTTGCGCCCCTGTACGCAGCGCAAGGGTATTGCAGAAACCGCCAATCACCAAGTCTGCGTGCCACGCCGACCCGCTTTCAACGCCCCGCACTGGTGCCGGAGGCCGGAACGCCCGCGGCATGCAGTTTTTGCTGCAGCGCCGCGATCTCGGCGTCCCGCTGTTGCAGTTGCTTCTGTTGCGCGGCGTTTTGCTGCTCCAGATGCGTCGCCTGCGATTGCAGGTCGGCCTGGTGCGCGCGGGCTGTCTTGATCTTCGCGTCCACGCTGTTCAGTTTGGCCCGCAGACTTGCCGCATGCGTCGCCCGATGATGCGCGGGCGGGGTTGCGGCCATGGCCGCCATCGACGCGCCGAACAACACCACTCCAGCCATCCACACGACGGTAATGGGGGATCGTCTCATGTTGGTTCTCCAAACTTCGCTTGCATGACCCACACCGCCCGTAGAACCGTCGCGACCGGATCGGCAGGGACTGCCGATTTGAACGCCCCCGGATGATCAAGTCCGGGGCAGGCTGCGGCGGCGGCAGGGCGAGCCACTCGGATGTGGCGGGTAACGACGGCAGATTTCGGAACGCCGCAGCGCTGCAGGTTATACATGGATTTTCAAAGATACTCGCGGATGAGTATTTCCGCGACCTGAACCGCGTTCAATGCCGCGCCCTTGCGGATATTGTCCGACACCACCCACAGGTCCAGCCCGTTCGGGTGCGAAATGTCGTCCCGGATACGCCCGACGAACACCGCGTCCTTGCCCGCCGCGTGACCGATCGGGGTCGGGTAGCCGCCGGGCTTGCGCTCATCGACCACCACCACGCCGGGAGCCGCTGCCAGAAGGGCGCGTGCGGTTGCGGCATCGATCCTGTCGCGGGTTTCGATGTGCACCGCTTCGGAATGGCCATGGAACACCGGCACCCGCACGCAGGTCGGATTCACCTGGATGGCATCGTCCTCGAGGATCTTGCGGGTCTCCCAGACCATCTTCATTTCTTCCCTGGTGTAGCCGTTGTCCATGAATGCATCGATGTGCGGGATCACGTTGAACGCGATCCGCGCGGGAAACTTCTCGGGCTCCACATCATGGAAATTGAGCAACTCGGCGGTCTGGTGGCCGAGTTCTTCCATGCCCGAGCGCCCGGCGCCCGATACCGACTGGTACGTCGCCACGTTGATGCGTTCGATGCCTGCGGCGCGATGGATCGGCGACAGCGCCACCAGCATCTGCATGGTCGAGCAATTCGGGTTGGCGATGATGTTGCGGTTGGTGTATTCGGCGATCGCGTGCGGATTGACCTCACTGATCACCAGCGGCACATCGTTCTCGTATCGAAACTCCGAAGTGTTGTCGATCACCACCGCGCCGGCCGCAGCCGCACGTGGCGCATGCTCGCGACTGACCGATCCACCGGCCGAGAAGAACGCAACGTCGATGTCGGAGAAATCGCATTTCGCAAGCTCGCGCACCGTCACCTCCTTGCCCGCGAATTTCACCGTACCACCGGCCGAACGCCCGCTCGCCAATGGCGCCAGCTCGCCGACCGGAAATTCACGTTCTTCCAGGATGGCCAGCAAGGCTTCGCCCACCACGCCGGTGGCGCCAACGATGGCGACGTTGTACTGGTTTTTTCTGGTCATTCGGATTGAAACTCGTTTGGACTCGGGGAAAACGCAAGCGCTCCACGTCATGCGATGCGCGGATTCACCTCGCCGACGTCGCCGCACTGCGCGCGGTGCCGGAGTGCATGGTCCATCAGCACCAGCGCGACCATTGCTTCGGCGATCGGCGTCGCGCGGATGCCGACACAGGGATCATGCCGGCCCTTGGTCCGCACTTCCACCTCGTCACCGGCCAGGTTCACGCTGCGCCCGGGCGCGGGAATGCTGGAAGTCGGCTTCAACGCAATCGACGCGAGCACATCCTGTCCGGTCGAAATGCCGCCCAGTATGCCGCCTGCATGATTGGACGTAAAGCCGCCCAAACGCATTTCGTCGCGGTGTTCGCTGCCATGCTGGGCGACCGCAGCGAAGCCCGCACCGATCTCGACGCCCTTGACCGCGTTGATCGACATCAGCGCCGAAGCCAGCTCGCCGTCCAGCTTGCCATATACGGGCTCGCCCCAGCCCGGCGGCACGCCGGTCGCCGCGACATTGACCCGTGCACCGCAGGAATCGCCGGCCTTGCGCAGGGCATCGATGCACTGCTCCAGTTCGGGAACCTGCGCCGCGACCGGCCAGAAGAACGGGTTCGATTCCACCACCTCGAAGTCGATCGCGGCCGGGTCGGCAAGATCCGGCACGATGTCGCCCATTTGCGCCAGCCAGCCGTGCACCTCGACGCCGAATTTTTCCTTCAACCATTTCCTCGCGATTACCGCGGCCGCGACGCGCATGGTGGTTTCGCGTGCCGAAGCACGCCCGCCACCACGTGGATCGCGGATGCCGTACTTCTGCCAGTAGGTGTAGTCGGCGTGTCCGGGGCGAAACGTTTGCGCGATCTCCGCGTAATCCTTCGAGCGTGCGTCGACATTGCGGATCAACAAGGCGATCGGCGTGCCGGTCGTCACGCCCTCGTACACGCCGGACAGGATCTCCACCCGGTCGGCTTCGTGGCGCTGCGAGGTGTAGCGGGATTTGCCGGTGGCGCGCCGCGCCAGGTCATGCACGAAATCCCCGGGCGCGATCGCGATACCCGGCGGACATCCGTCGATCACGCAACCGATCGCCGGCCCGTGCGATTCGCCGAAGGTGGTGACGCCGAGGAGTTTTCCGAAGGTGTTGGACGACACGGAATGCAGCCGGAAGCCGGGGTCACGCAAGCTTACCCGTGACAGCGCGGGTTTGCCGGCGCAGCCCGCCATTTCCTGCTGCGGCAAGGCGTCGCGCCGTCATCGGCCGCGACGCGCCCAGTCGCCCGTTTGCGGTGACGGTTTCCAGCGCTCAGCGGGCGCCCGCCGCCGCGCGGATGGCGTCGGCGTGCTCGACCAGGTCGCGGCGCTCGAGCGCGAATACGCCCATCGACCCGACCTTGAACTCGATCCACACGAACGGCACTTCCGGCAACAACGCAACCAGCGCGTGTTCGCTCTCGCCGACCTCGACGATCAGCAAACCGGCATCGACCATATGCTCCGGGGCATCGCGCAGGATGCGCAGGACAATGTCGAGGCCATCCGCGCCCGCGGCAAGGCCCAGCTTCGGTTCGTGGGCGTACTCGCCGGGCAACATCGCGAATTCGGCGTCGGTGACGTAAGGCGGGTTGGAAACGATCAAGTCATAGTGTTCGCCCGGCAAACCAGAGAAAAGATCGGAACGAACCGCCCGCACGCGGTCTTCGAGCTGGTGCAGCGCGACATTCCCGCGGGCGAGCGCCAGTGCGTCGCCGCTGATGTCGGCGATGTCCACACGCCACGACCGGTTGTGCGCGGCCATCGCGATACCGATGCAGCCGGAACCGGTGCACAGGTCGAGCGCGCGTTCGACCTCGCGGCCATCGAGCCACGGCGAGAAGCCATCCTCGATCAATTCCGCAATCGGCGAACGCGGCACCAGCGCGCGCCGGTCGGATTTGAACGGCATACCGGCGAACCAGGCTTCGCCCACAAGATACGCAACCGGCTCGCGCGTTTCGACGCGACGCTCGACCAAGGCCAGGACATGCGTCTTTTCATCGGCCGTGACATGCGCACCGCCGTAAGCCGCCGGCAGGTCGGGCGGCAGGTGCACGCTGGACAACACCAGATGCGTCGCCTCGTCGATCGCATTGTCGTGACTGTGGCCGAACGTCAGGCCCGCGGCGTTGAAGCGGCTCGCCGCGTAGCGGATCAGGTCCACGATGGTCGACAGTTCTTCGGTCATGGCGGCGGGCGCAACAAAGCGCGAAGTATAGATGTTGCACCACCGCTAGACTGGCCTGATGCGCGCGGCCACCCTCTTCCAATATCTAGTCCCGCAAAAAAGCCTCAGCCGGATCGTGCGCGCCGCCACCCGCTGGGGCTGGCGACCGTGGAAGGATTTTCTTATCGGGCGCGTGGTGCGCGCGTATCGCGTGGACATGACCGAAGCCGCGGAGCCGGACCCGCACGCGTACCCCAGTTTCAACGCCTTCTTTACCCGGAGCTTGCGCGAAGGCGTGCGTCACGTAGAGGGTGATGCCGACACGCTCGTCAGCCCGGCCGACGGCAACATCAGCCAGACCGGTCGACTGGAAGCAGGGCGCATCCTGCAAGCCAAGGGACGCAGCTACGCGGTTGCCGAGTTGCTGGCCGACGCACGCAGCGCCGAGCCCTACCGCGACGGTTGCTTCGCGACCATCTACCTTTCTCCACGCGACTACCACCGCGTGCACATGCCGCTGGACGGCACACTGGTCGAGACCGTGCACGTGCCGGGGCGCCTGTTCAGTGTCGCCCCGGGCCCGGTCGCCGATATTCCGGATCTTTTCGCCCGCAATGAACGTCTGGTTTGCCATTTCGCGGGCGAACGCGGCCCGTTCGTGGTGGCCATGGTCGGCGCGATGCTGGTTTCCGGCATTACCACGGTCTGGAGTGGTCCGGAAACGCCTCCCTACGCCCGCGACATCATGCGCAGCGACTGGCGCGGCCGCGGCATAAGACTGGCCCGGTTTGCGGAAATGGCACGTTTCGAGATGGGTTCCACTGTTATCGTGTTGTCACCCGTGGGCCGGATCGACCCCGGATTCATCGATAAACTGCCTGTTCGGGTGGGCCAGCGGCTGGGGGATTTGTCGCCGGCCCCTGTTCAGGGCACAATCGCAGCATAAGCCGGCGCAGCCGCGTGAGGAACCTGACCTTGGTCTCGCAACACAAGAAATCCGGGGACAACTACCTCCGGCGCCTTGTCACGCGCGTCACTGCCATGGGACGCACTGCGCGTCTGCGGCGGCAGTTTTCGGAAATCGAGCACCGCAGTTTCGAACTGCCGCGCTCCTACCGCGAACAACTCGCCGAGCTGATCGGGCGCGAGTGTGACCACATCGCGGAAAGTGCCGACCCGACACTCTACGGCATGCATACCGAGGAAGGCGTCACCCAGAGCGGCCTCGACGTGGGCTACGATCGCGCCCGCTCTGACAACGTGCAGGTGCGCATGCGCGGCCTGGCGCTGTGGATCGCGCTGGTCTACCACGAGACCCGCGGCGTCGGCGCACCCGAAAGCGAGGAGTTGCACCGCCAGGTGCTGCACATCATGCGCGAGCTGAAAGTGTTCTCGTCACGGCTGGAAACCGGCGGTACCGGCGATTGATTCCGCGTGGCAACGGATTGACGACACCGCAGGCGTGCACGGGCTGGGCGCACCGGGATCATGATTGAAATCGGGCATTTCAGCCACACCGGACTGCATCGGGAAATCAACGAAGACTCGTACTGGGTCGATGCCAATCTCGGCTTGTTTCTGGTCGTGGATGGCATGGGCGGTCACGGCCGCGGCGAAGTGGCTGCCGCGATCGCGCGTGACACGCTGGTGGACGCGATCGGCGCCGGTCGCAGCATTGAACAAGCCATCCGGAGCGCAGGCGACGCCATCGCCGCCTCGGTGACGGCGACGCCGCCCGCGGGCGCAACCCTCGCGCTGCTGAAAATCGAAGGGCAACAATTCGCGGTCGCGAGCATCGGCGATGCGCAGGCCTACCTCTGGCATCATGGCTCCCGGCAAGCCCTTTGCCATGATGGTCCAGCCGCTGCGAATGAGCGGGACCCGCTGCCGGACAGCGACAAGCCTGCGCATCCGGAACCCCGGCGCAACCGCGTCACCCACGCACTGGGGGTCACGCCGCCGCCAGACCTGTACGCCGCTCCCCTGCGCGGCACGCTGGAACGTGGAATGCAGTTCCTGCTGTGCAGCGACGGCTTGAGCGAGGAACTGGACGATGCCCGGATCGACCGGGTGCTCGCACGTACCGACCTGGCCGCGCAGGAATGCGTCGATCACCTGCTGCTTGCGGCATTGGACGCCGGCGGGCACGACAACATCAGCATCGTGATGGTGCGGGTGCTGTAGGCTCGCGACTCGCGACTCGCGACTCGCGACTCGCGACCCGGGACTCGGAAGAAGCGCAATTCCGATCACCGCTCGGCCGCCTTTCACAAGCGGGGTCCGATCAGCTCCTTGCATGGAAGGGGCTCGCGAAGCAGGCGCGGGGATGCTGCTGCAAGCGGGCGATGAATCACCCCTGTCGTTCCTCCTTCGCAAGCGAAGGGACAGGAAAAGTACGACTCACTTCGTTCCGCCGCCACAAGCTGCCGTCGCCGCTTGCCTCGTCCAGCGCGTCCAGCCTCGCTGCGTGGGCGGCCGCTTCATTCGACGTCGCATGCAACACGCGCGGACGCACGCAAAGCCCATGTCCACCCGCTTCCGGCGCTGCGACGACGAGCCGGGCGCCCGCTTGATCGCGGCCCAGTGCCAGTGCGCCCTGCCCGACCGTCATCGCCACCCACACCTCGGCCAGCAAATGCGCGTCCAGCAGCGCGCCATGGACTTCGCGGCGGCTGTTGTCGATGCCGAGTCGCTTGCACAAGGCATCCAGCGTGTTTTTTTGACCGGGGTATTTTTGACGCGCCAGCGCCAGCGTATCCAGCACCGTGGCGTGATCGGCGATCATCCCGAACGCCGCGCCGGCACGCTTCAGTTCGTCGTCCAGAAAAGCCGTATCGAACGCGGCGTTGTGGATCAACAGTTCCGCGCCGTCGATGAAGGCCACGAAATCCTCGGCGATATCCTTGAAACCGGGTTTGCCGCGCAAAAAATCGTCGGTGATTCCATGCACCGATACCGCAGCCGCGTCGATGAGGCGCCCGGGATTCAGGTAGCACTGAAAGGTACGCCCGCTGGGCCGGCGATCGAGCAGTTCGACACAGCCGATTTCTATCACGCGGTGCCCGCGTTCGACTTCCAGTCCGGTCGTTTCCGTATCCAGAACCACCCTGCGTATCATGGTGCCTCCCTGAAACGCGCGGCCTCGGCACGCGCGGCACAATCCACCCGCTCATTCTCGGGATGCCCCGAATGCCCGCGCACCCAGGCCCAGCTGACCCGGTGCCGCGCGGTTGCAGCAGCAAGGCGCTGCCACAAATCCTGGTTCTTCACGGCCTGTTTGCCTACGGTGCGCCAGCCGTTGGCGCGCCATTTCGCGACCCACTGCTCGATGCCCTGACGGACATACTGCGAGTCGGTGGTCAGCACCACGCCACATTCGCGCTTCAGCGATTCCAGCGCCACGATGGCGGCGGTCAGTTCCATGCGGTTGTTGGTGGTGGCAGCCTCACCGCCTGACAGCATTTTCTCGTTGCCGCGCCAGCGCAGCAGCGCCGCCCAGCCCCCGGGTCCCGGATTGCCGAGACAGGCGCCATCGGTGAAGATTTCGACGTCTTCATCGACCGTCATGCGCGTTGCCGAAGGAAACGCTGAAGAACCGTCGCGAGCGAAGACGGATTGCGCGACGCCGGGGCGCAGCCAGCGGAGCGTACATGCCAGTACGTGAGCATGGCGAGCACCGCCGGCGCGCAAACCGTCGAGCGCAGCAGGTTGTTCAACGATTTCCGATGCGCGCCCGGAAGCAGGGTCGTGTGTTCGACCGTGCGCCGGCTGGCCTGCGATTTGCGCAATGGAATCGCGGCCTGCGTGCGCCGATGCGCCTCGACCACCCAGGCGCCACCGATGCCGCGCACCAGCCAGTGCGGCATTCCTGTTGCGCCACGCATGCGTGGCCACGGCGATCCGCAACGCACCGCGGGCGACGTGCCCAAGCCAGCGTCACGCAACGCGCGTTCCCAGCGCCCCGGCGCCGCGCCGGCATGCCACATCGAACGCGGGTGCAGATCGGCAACCAGCAAACGGCCGTGAGGAGCCAATACGCGAGCGAGTTCCTGCGCCACGGTTTCCGGAACACAACCCGCAAGCGACGCAAAGCGCACCAGCACCGCGCAAAACGATTCATCCCCGAACGGCAGTTCGTCGGCATTCGCGCGCAGCGGCCCACACCAGCCATTGCCGTCCGGAGCTTGCAGCAATGCGGTCCAGCGCCCGATTCCCGCGACCGCAGGCGAAGACATGGTCATGCCATCCAGCAGCAGCGCGTGGGTACCCGCCACCCGCGCCAGGCGTGTCGCGCAAATGGCAGAGACGTCGGCGCCGATCGCCGCCAGTGCAGGGGCATTTGTGTCCAATGGGCGTGCTGACATCGTGGTTTGCAATCGAACCCTGCGGCAAGCGTGACGGGCCTGCCCGACATTGTGACGGATTCATCAACATACGATAAGCCAGGCTCCGGGTTAACGCCAAGCTAACGAATGCAGGCCGGCACGACTGTTATGGTCATGAATCTGGCGTTCGTCTGGCTTTTTCATGGCTTCATTGCATGCCTTGTCCGCGCTGCGCGACAACTACATCTGGCTGCTGGCCGATGCCGCATCAGGATCGGCACTGGTCGTCGATCCCGGTGAGGCGCGACCGGTAGTGCACGCCCTGCAACAGCAGGGGCTTGCGCTGAACGCCATTTTGCTGACCCATCACCATGCCGACCACATCGGCGGCACGGGTGAACTTGCGGCACGATTTCCGGATGCCGCGATTTACGCCCCGATCGACGAACGCATTCCCTGCGCAGGCACACGTGTCGGCGATGGTGACGTGGTCGAGATCGCGGCGCCTGCAGCGCGCTTCAAGGTGATCGAGGTGCATGGCCACACCCGCAGCCACATCGCTTATTACGGCGAAGGCCTGCTGTTTTGCGGCGACACCCTGTTCAGTCTCGGCTGCGGCCGCCTGTTCGAAGGCTCGCCTGCCGACATGCTGGCGTCGCTGGAGCGGCTCGCCGAGCTGCCGAGCGACACCCGGATTTGTTGCGGGCACGAATATACCCTCGCCAATGCGGCATTCGCCCTGACCATCGAACCCGACAATCAGGCACTCAAGGCCCGCACCCGAAGCGCCCGGGAACTGCGCGCACGCGACGAACCCACGCTGCCTTCGCGGCTCGAGGACGAGCGCGCCGCCAATCCCTTCCTGCGGGTCGAAGCCATCGCCGATGACTGCATCCCCTGGCCCGACGGCGCAAGACCCTCGCACCGGCCCGTCGACCGCTTCGCTGCGCTCAGGCTTGCCAAGGATCACTTTCGCGCATGAGCGACCCACGTTCCGGCATCCGCCTGGCCCTGACGCTTGCCGCCTGTGCATTGCTTGGCGCTTGCGCGGTCGAACCCGCCAAGCCTCCGCCGACGCCCGCCGTCGTGATCCCCTATCCCGAAGCGCCGGCGCCCAGGCTGGTGCCGATCACGCCCGCAGTCACGCACAACGAACCCTGGGCCAGCGTGACCCAAAGCTTCGTGATGCACGACTGCGCAGCATCGCCATTGATCCGGGCCAGGGAGGCAACGTATACCCGCTCGCCCGCGCGCTTCGAGCGGATGCTCAAGCAAGCGCTGCCGCTGATGATGTATGTGCGCAAGCAACTGGATGCCGCCGGAATCCCCGGCGAGTTCGTGATGCTGCCGATGCTCGAAAGCAGATATGACCCCTCCGAACCCAGCCACCACGGCGATGCCGCCGGCATGTGGCAGTTGATGCCGGCCACCGCGCGGCGGCATGGGGTGAGGATCAGCCGTCACTACGATGGGCGCCGCGACCCGGTTGCCTCGACCCGCGCCGCGGTCGAAATGCTGAAGGCGCTCGACCAGCGATTCGGCGATTGGCGATTGGCAGACATGGCCTACAACGCGGGTCCGCATGCCGTCCACGTTGCCCTGCGCAAGCATCCGCAGCCAGGCAGCACTGCGATTCCCGACATCCCCGTCAGCCATGCCGCCCGCAGGCATCTCGCCAAACTGATGGCATTGAGCTGCATTCTGCGCGAGCCGGAGCATTTCCATGTCAAGTTGCCGCAACTGCCCGCGAGTGGCGAACTTGAAGCCGTCCGCGTGCCGGCGGACACCCGCCTGCACACGGCTGCCAACATGGCGGCAATCCCCGAGTCGAAATTGCGTGCACTCAATCCGGGTTATCGCGGCACCCGCATTCCTGCCGACAGCTCGCGCGCCCTGCTGTTGCCGGTCGCCGCCGCGCGGTCGCTGGCGGCCACGCTTGCGCTCGATGCATCCGAATCGGTCGCGCAGGTGGACTCGAAGCCTCCGCAGGCGGACCCGAGTGAAAACCTGCCTTTGCCGGAAGAACCGGTCCCCCCTGCCGACGACGGCGCCGCGGGCGCGGCGTCCACGCAGGTCACGCATCACCGCGTGCGCAAGGGTGAATCGTTGTGGTCGATCGCGCGCCATTACCACGTGAGTGCAGGCGACCTGAAACGCTGGAACCATCTCCAAGGCGCCACGATACATCCGGGTGAGATGCTGCGTACCCATTGAATCCGCAGGTAGCTGCCCGCCCGGCATTCATTGTGCGAGCGGACTTTTCGCAAATGCCGCTTACAATCGCCACTTCCTGATTCCTGATCGGAGCACAGCCGCCATGGGTTTCCTCGAAGGCAAGCGCGCACTCGTCACCGGCATCCTGAGCAACCGCTCGATTGCCTGGGGCATCGCACAAGCCTTGCACCGCGAAGGCGCCAAACTCGCTTTCACCTATGTCGACGAAAAACTCCGTGACCGCGTGGATGAAGCCGCGTCCCGGCTCGGCTCCGACATCGTGCTGCCTTGCGACGTCGGCCGCGACAGCGACATCGAAACGTTGTTTGAAAACCTCGGCAAGCACTGGGATGGCCTCGACATCCTGGTTCACTCGATCGGCTTTGCACCGCGCGAGGCGCTGGCTGGCGAATTTCTGGACGGACTGACCCGCGAGAACTTCAGGATCGCGCACGACATTTCCAGTTACAGCCTCGCCGCGCTCGCGAAGGCCGCGCGCCCGCTGATGAAACAACGCAATGGCGCGATCCTCACGCTTACCTATCTCGGCGCCGAGCGTGCACTGGCTTCGTACAACGTGATGGGCCTTGCCAAGGCCAGCCTGGAAGCCAACGTGCGCTATCTTGCCTACAACCTCGGGCCTGAAGGTACGCGCGTCAACGCAATTTCGGCCGGTCCGATCAAGACGCTGGCCGCTGCCGGCATCTCGGGTTTTCGGAAGATGCTCGATCACGTCGAACGCGTCGCGCCGTTGCGCCGCAGCGTCACCATCGACGAAGTCGGCAACGTTGCCGCATTCCTGTGCTCGGATCTCGCCTCCGGCATCACCGGCGAAGTGACCTATGTCGATGCCGGCTACAACACACTCGGCATGGCCGGACTCGAAATGTAGGAGCGGCCGTGGCCGCGAGACCAGAGGTCTCCTGCGGCAATGCCCCTGACCGTGCGGACCATCGACGGAGATGATGCAGCAGCTTGCGTGCCTGACTCGTCGGCACGCGCTCGCTCCTGCAAACGCGCCGGATTACATCCGCTGCGGCGCCGTCTTGATCTCGGTGTGTGCGCGCAGAGTGGCGAGGAAGGCTTCGATGTCGGTGTTGCCGAAGGAATGCGCCATTTGTTCCCGCAGGAAGTTCAGGGCTTGCGCAGGCACCTTGGACGAGTCACCGGGCTTCACCGCGCTCAGCACGACCAGTGCGTAATGACCTTTTTTCAGCGGCACCAGCGCTCGGGGTTCACTGCCCTTGGCCGGGTGCGCCAGTTTGAACACGGCCTTGAGCAGGTCGGGGTCCACGCCTGCCGTCGTACGCAACACGCCGGTCTTCTGCTGCAGCTTCTGCCCCGCGGTCTGCGCCAATGAGTCCAGCGTGGCGCCGCCGCGCAACTTCGCGTACGCGGATTCGGCGATGGTCCTGGCCGAAGCATCCACGCGCTGCTGGATGATGTCCTGCTTGATCTGATCGCTTGCTTCCGCCAGTGGCTTCGGCGCTGCGGCAACATGTTTGTCGATGTGGATCAAGACCATGTGGTCCTTGCCCAGCTCGATCGGGTCCGACGTGTTGCCCTGTACCAGCACCAGATCGGAAAACGCAGCCTTCACCACCTTGGGATTGGCGGCAAGGCCGGTCGTGGCGCCATCGCGCCCGAACAACGGGGTAGTCTGGACGCTCAGCCCGAGTTTCTGCGCTGCCGGCTTGAGAGAAGTCGGGTCGTTGTAGATCATGTCGGTGAGCTTGTTGCCGACATCGCGATAGGCATCCTGGCTCGAATCTTTTTTGGCCTCGTCGGCCAACTTGTCACGTACCTGCGCGAAGGTTTCGGTATGGCCTTCGCGCACATCGCGCAGGTCGATGATGTGGTACCCATCAGGGGTTGGCACCGGCTCGGACACCTCGCCCTTCTTCAGCTTGTCCAGCGCAGCCTGGAACCCGGGGCCGGCATCACCCTTGGACAGCCAGCCAAGGTCACCGCCCTGGCGCTTGGAACCCAAATCGTCGGAATACTGCTCTGCCAGCTTGGCAAAATCGGCGCCCGGCGCTTTCGCCAGCACATCGATTTTCCGTGCTTTCGCCAACGCAGCCTGCTTCTGTGCAGCCGTCGGCTTGGCCGGAAGCTTGATCAGGATGTGCGCGACTTCCCACTGTGGCGGGGTGACAAACTTCGACTTCTCCTTTTCGTAACGCGCCTTCAAAGCCTTGTCGCTCAAGTCCGGCGTGACCTTCATGGTCGCAGCGTCGAGGTCGATGTAGTTCACCGAAACCTGCTCGGGTTTCATGAATGCGGACTGGTGCGACTTGTAATAGTCGGCAATTTGCTTGTCCGTCACCTGACTTTGCGCCGCGGTCGGCGCCGGCGGCGGCAGGTCGATGTAGCTGAAATCCCGCTGCTGCATCTGCAGGCGCAGGAAGGCTTCCGCTTCGGCCTTGGTGCTGAACGCGGTGCCGACGATGGCCAAGGGCATTTGCTGCGTCGCGAGGTCGGAGCGAATCTCGTCCTGGAATTGTTGCGCGGTCTTGCCCTGCTGCGCGAGGTAGGCAAGGTAGGATGACGGATCGAACTTGCCGTTCACCTGGAATACCGGAGCCGAAGCAATCCGGTCGCGCACTGCGGAATCCGGAACCCTGATGCCCAGCTTGTCGTTGGCGTTCAGCAGCAGTTGCCGGTTGACGACCTGGTTCAGCACAGCTTGCTTGAATGCCGGCTTCTCGAAATCCGAGGGATCCATGGTGTTGCCCGGCTGGTTCAGCTGCTGCTGCCGCGCGTTGTTCAACGCGGTGGTGAAATCCTGCTGCGAGATTTCGTGGCCATCCACCTTGGCGACCCAGGTTGAATTGCTTTGGCTGAAGTAACCCTCGATGCCGAAGAACAAAAACGCGATCACCACCAGCACGCCGAAAATCGCGATGACGATCCAATTCTTGAACAGGTTGCGGATGGCTTGCAGCATGATTACCGCCGTGGTGATGGCCAGATCAGCCGGTTATTGTAAGGGGAAGCGGCGCTGGCTGCGCCGCAATGGTGGGTGCTGAGGGGATCGAACCCCCGACCCTCTCCGTGTAAAGGAGACGCTCTACCGCTGAGCTAAGCACCCCACTTTGTTGTTCGTGACCGGGCATCCTGCCACGGCCCTCACGAAAACGGTCGCGGCAAAGCCGCGCCACGCTTTCCGCGTCAGTCGCAAGGCGACTTCCGCGAGCGGCACACCCACGTGCCGCGCCTCGACCGGGATTGCAAGATAACGCGTTCGGGACCGGGCATTCCCGGATCAAGTCCGGGACAGGCTCTGCCACGGCCCTCACGAAAACGGTCGCGGCAAAGCCGCGCCACGCTTTCCGCGTCAGTCGCAAGGCTTGCGTAGGTTGGGCTGAGCGGGCTTCATCCGCGAAGCCCAACACCGGTGACGGAAAACGTTGGGCTTCCGCCAATGGAGCGTGCGTCAGCCCAACCTACGGAGATTCCATATCCCGGAAACGCTGCGGCCGACGCGAATCACGTCGGCCGCCGGAAAGTCCGCGTAGGCCGGCAAATGCCGGCAACGCCACCAACTCAGTTCAGCGCATCCTTGAGTGCCTTGCCGGCCCTGAATGCCGGCACCTTTGACGCCTTGATCTTGATGGTGTCGCCGGTGCGCGGGTTGCGGCCTGTACGCGCGGCACGTTTGCGCACCACGAACGTACCGAAGCCAACCAGTGAAACATCATCGCCCTTCTTCAATGCACGCTTGATCTGATCGGTCATGGTATCGAGCGCGCGGCCTGCGTCCGCTTTGGACAGATCGGCATGATCGGCGATTGCGTTGATCAACTCAGCTTTGTTCATGGAGACTCCCTCTTGGGTTTCGAGCAGCCCGTGGAATATTCGGTGGAAGGACGTTTTCCAATTCCGCCGGAATCACGTCTTGTCCGTTCGTGTTGCGGTTCCCGTATCGATGCGCAACATTGGGGTGTCAGCGTCGCACGGCTCAATCTTTATACCAGCGCCCCACAAGGCCCGCAATAAAAGGCTGCGCTTGATTCAGGACGTCACACCCGGGTACAACGCAGTTTTGCTCTGCCATGGGATGCGCAAGCCGGAGCCGGACCGACAACGGCCGCGCCATGCATCGCGCGTGCCGTGCGGCCCCGCCAGCATCAATGCGTGCGTGTTGCGTTCGCTTCTTCGGCCTGCTCGTGGGCCGTCTCGACTGCCAGTTCGCCGATGTCTGGCGCCTCCGCAACGGGTTGCGCCGGCAACGGAGCAAGCGCGTGCTCCAGGGCCAGATCCAGCACCTGGTCGATCCAGCGCACCGGATGGATGGCGAGCGCATCGGTGATGTTCTTCGGGATATCGGCGAGATCCTTCACGTTTTCCTCGGGGATGATCACAGTGGTGATGCCGCCGCGATGCGCCGCCAGCAGTTTCTCCTTGAGGCCGCCGATTGGCAGCACCCGGCCCCGCAGAGTGATCTCGCCGGTCATGGCGATTTCCGCATGCACCGGGTTCTTCGTCAGCGCCGATACCAGCGCCGTGCACATCGCGATCCCCGCACTGGGGCCATCCTTGGGGGTCGCGCCTTCCGGCACGTGCACGTGGATGTCGTACTTGTCGTTGAAGTCGGTTTCGATGCCGAGGCGCTGGCTGCGAGCGCGCACCACCGATTGCGCGGCCTGGATGGATTCCTTCATCACGTCGCCCAGCTGGCCGGTGAGAATCAGCTTGCCCTTGCCCGGCACCACCGTGGCCTCGATGCTGAGCAGATCGCCGCCGACCGACGTCCACGCGAGCCCGGTCACCAGGCCCACTTCATTTTGCTGCTCCTTGCGCCCGAAATCGAAACGACGGACGCCAAGGTATTTGTCCAGGTTCTTCACGTCCACCTTCACGGCGGCTGCCGCCCGTTTGCGCGGCGCAGACTTGCCCGCG
The DNA here is from genome assembly GCA_036279455.1 of Rhodanobacteraceae bacterium. Taxonomy (GTDB): domain Bacteria; phylum Pseudomonadota; class Gammaproteobacteria; order Xanthomonadales; family Rhodanobacteraceae; genus 66-474. The sequence continues at coordinate 22,850 of DASUJD010000052.1, forward strand.
GCGATCGCCGGCCGCGCGGTCTGTTTCCTGGGCTTGTCGGCCTGTGCAAGCGTCAACTCCTTGACCACCTTGCGGCAGATCTTGGCCAGTTCGCGTTCCAGATTGCGCACACCGGACTCGCGCGTGTAGTAGCGGATGATGTCGCGCAAAGAACCCCCCGACACCGAAAGCTCGTTCTGCTTGAGACCGGCCGCCTTGATCTGCTTGGGCAACAGATACCTGGTCGCGATCCCGATCTTTTCGTCCTCGGTGTAACCGGGGATACGGATCACCTCCATGCGATCCAGCAGCGGCGCCGGAATGTTCATGGAATTGGCGGTCGCGACCCACATCACCTCGGAAAGGTCGAAATCGACCTCGAGATAGTGGTCGTTGAAGGCATGGTTCTGCTCGGGGTCCAGCACTTCCAGCAGCGCCGCCGACGGATCGCCGCGGAAATCCATCGCCATCTTGTCGATCTCGTCCAGCATGAACATCGGATTTTTGGTGCCGACCTTGGTCATGTTCTGGATGATCCGGCCGGGCAGCGAACCGATGTAGGTGCGGCGATGGCCACGGATCTCGGCCTCGTCGCGCACGCCGCCCAGGCTCTGGCGCACGAACTTGCGGTTGGTCGCGCGCGCGATCGAATGGCCCAGCGAGGTTTTGCCGACTCCTGGCGGCCCGACCAGACACAGGATCGGACCCTTGATCTTGTTCACCCGTTGCTGCACGGCGAGGTATTCGAGGATGCGCTCCTTGACCTTTTCCAACCCGTAGTGGTCCTCGTCCAGCACCCGTTCGGCCATGCGCAGATCCTTGCGCACCTTGCTGCGTTTCTTCCACGGCACGCCGGTCAGCCAGTCGAGATAGTTGCGCACCACCGTGGCCTCGGCCGACATCGGCGGCATCTGCTTCAGCTTGTTGAACTCGGCCTTGGCCTTGGCCAGCACCGGCTTGGGCATGCCGGCCTGCTCGATCTTCTTCGCCAGCGTGTCGCTTTCGTTGCCGCTCTCGTCGATATCGCCCAGTTCCTTCTGGATCGCCTTCATCTGTTCGTTGAGGTAATACTCGCGCTGACTCTTTTCCATCTGGGTCTTGATGCGCCCGCGGATGCGCTTTTCGACCTGCTGGACATCCAGTTCGCTTTCGACAAGGCCGATCAGCATCTCGGTGCGCGCGCCGACCGGCAGCGTATCCAGTACCTTCTGCTTGTCGGCAAGGCGCACCGAAAGATGCGCGGCGATGGAATCGGCAAGCCGCGACAGGTCGTCGATGCCGGACAGGCCGGTAAGCACCTCCGGCGGCAATTTGCGGCTCTGGCGGACCAGTTGCTCGAACAGGCTCACCAGCATGCGCGTGGCGGTTTCAAGTTCGAGCGTCGGACGGTCGAACACCGGCTGCAACGATACGGTGTAGGCGCGCAGCATGCCGTCCGCCTCGAAGCAGCGCTGCAACTGCGAGCGGGACTGGCCCTCGACCAGTACCTTGACGGTGCCGTCCGGCAACTTCACCAGTTGCAGCAGACTGCCGATCGTGCCCACCGCGTGCAGGTCGGACTCGCCAGGATCATCGGTTTCGGGCTGCTTCTGCGCCACCAGCAGTATGCGGCGATCGCCCTCCATGGCCGCTTCCAGCGCCTTCATCGACTTGTCGCGGCCGACGAACAACGGGATCACCATGTGTGGATACACCACCACATCGCGCAACGGCAGCACCGGCAGTTCGACGGTGGCGGTGACGGGTTCGGGAGTTTCGGTTGCCATATGGAATTCTGGGAAATGGGATCGTGAAAACCCGCAATGCGGGGAGATGGCAAGAGAATGGTGGCGGCGCGGCGCTCGATCAAGCACCAAGTACGCAGTTTCGCGCGCTCCGCGCAGGCTTGGCCCTGCTGGTCGACATCCCTGTCTTGGTTCCGCGCGTCCGACTCGTCACATCCATGTGGCTCGCCCTTCGGGTCGCCCGCAGCGTTCAAATCGATAATCCTGCCGATATCGGCCACCCGTGGCCCACGTTTTGCAGGTTGGGCTGACCGCAGCTTCATCGCGGGAAGCCCAACGCCCCTTCGCAAGATGCGACGTTGGGTTTCCGCTGGATAAAACTCGGCGTCAGTTTCGTAGGTTGGGCTGACCGCGGCCTCATCGCGGGAAGCCCAACGCCCCTTCGCAATATCCGACGTTGGGCTTCCGCCGGATAAAGTTTTGTAGGTTGGGCTGACCGCGGCTTCATCGCGGGAAGCCCAACGCCCCTTCGCAATATCCGACGTTGGGCCTCCGCCGGATAAAGCTCGGCGTCAGCCCAACCTGCAAACTGGACGAAGCCAAAACGGCTTGGTCTCGCTTCGCCACTTTTGCCGAAACAAAAGTGGCTCGCTCGCACAACGAGCGAAACCGCGCTTAGTCGCCCATCTGCTTCTGCAGATGCTCGCGGCGTTCCTGGGCATCCAGCGACAAGGTGGCGATCGGGCGCGCTTCAAGGCGCTCCAGCCCGATTTCCTCTTCGGTCTCTTCGCAAAAACCGTAACGCCCTTCCTCGATCTTGCGCAGGGCCTTTTCGATCTTGGAAATCAGCTTGCGATAGCGATCCCGGGTTCGCAGTTCGAGAGAGTTTTCGGTCTCGCGGGTTGCACGCTCGGCGTCATCGCCGACATCGCGCACCTCCTCGCGCAGGTTTTCCATGGTCTGGCGGGATTCCTCGACCAGTTGGTCGCGCCAGTCCTTCAGCTTCTGGCGGAAATACGCCAGCTGCTTCGGGTTCATGTACTCCTCTTTCGGCGAGGGATGGTAACCCTTCGGCAATTCGATGTTGACGGTGGCCGGGAGTGCATAGCGACCATCCTCGCGGGTGATGGTCTGTTCGTCACCGGCGGCAACGACGTTCAGGCGCGCGGCGACGCCTCCGGCCGGCCTGACATGTTGCTTGCGTGCCGGCTGATGCGGGGGATGCGGGGCCGCGTGTCCGGCATGCCCGGTTGCTGCGTGATCGTGGACCTTCGCCGCGGATTTGCGCGGCGCGGTGGTTTTCGTGCTGGTCTTGGGGGGAGTGGCTTTCTTCACGGTTGGGATCTTGCTGGTCTTCTTTTTGCTGACGGGAACCCGGGCGGCCTTCGTGCTGGCCACCCTCCTGCCCGCGGCCTTCTTGCCGGCGGGTTTATTTTTGGCGGTCTTTCTTCCGGCATCCGGGACCTGCTTCTTCAGAGACTTGACCGCGCCCTTGGCATGCTTCTTCGCCTTGGCCGTGCCGGCCGCTTTCGCCGCTTTGCGTGTGGCTTTGACCGCAGGCTTGCGCACCGGCTTCCCTGCTTTCCTCGCGGTTTTCTTCGCGGGTTTGGCCTTCGACGCTGCGCTCGAGGGCTTCGCCTTGCCGCCACCGCGCTTGCGCACGATCTGCTTTGCTTTTGCCATGTCCAGGGCACTCGATGTTGTGGAGATGCGACCGCGTGTTATAGCGTAGTCTTTCCAGCCGGGCAACCGGTTCCTTGATTGTCCACCTGGACCCGACATTCACCCACGGCCGCCTGCCCTTGACCCGTGTTCTGCTTTTTCTCATCGCCGCCTACAAGCGCACGTTGAGCCCGCTGCTCGGGTCGCGCTGCCGCTTCTACCCGAGTTGCTCCAGCTACGCTCGCATCGCCATCGCGCGCTTCGGACCGTGGCGTGGCAGCGTGCTTGCGGCATGGCGTATCCTGCGCTGCCAACCACTGTGTGAAGGCGGCATCGATCCGGTGCCCGAACATTTCACGCTGCGCCGCTGCCGCTCCCACGGAGAACATTGAATGGCCGACTGGCTTGTCAAGAATGCCGAACTCGTCAGCGAAGGCCGCCGTTTCCACGCCGACTTGCGCATCCACGGCCAGCGTATCGACCAGATCGGCGAAGGCCTGGGCGCACATGCGGGCGAGCAGGTATTCGACGCATCAGGCCTGTGGCTGCTGCCCGGCATGATCGACGACCACGTGCACTTCCGCGAGCCGGGCTACACCTCCAAGGCAGATATCGCTTCCGAATCGCGTGCGGCGATCGCCGGGGGAATCACCAGCTTCATCGACATGCCCAACACCCGACCTGCGACGCTCACGCACGAACTGCTGGAAGACAAGTACGCGATCGCGTCGCGTACCTCGCTCGCCAACTACGGGTTCCATTTCGGCGCCAGCAACGACAACCTCGACGCAATCAGGTCGCTCGATCCACGCCGGGTGCCTGGCGTGAAGGTATTCCTGTGTGAATCGACGGGAAATTTGCACGTCAGCGATCCCGCGACGCTGGAAGGCGTTTTCCGTGACTCACCGGTAAACGTGCTGGTACATGCCGAGGACAGCCACATCATCCATGGGAATCTCGATCGCGCCAAAGCCGAGTACGGGGACGACATTCCGATGCGGCTGCACCCGCAAATCCGTTCGCGCGAAGCCTGTTTCGAGTCCACCGGCTGGGCCGTTGAAACCGCGCGCCGCCACGGAACCCGTTTGCATGTTCTGCACGTCTCCACGGCCGATGAACTTGCGTTGTTCGAACCGGGTCCGATCGCGGGCAAAAGGATCACCGCGGAGACCTGTGTGCATTTCCTGCGCTTCAGCGATGGCGACTACGCGAGGCTGGGCGGCAAGATCAAATGCAACCCCGCGATCAAGGCCGCATCCGATCGCGAAGCATTGAAACGCGCGCTGGCCGAAACCCGCATCGACATTCTCGCCACGGATCACGCGCCACATCTTGAATCGGAAAAGGCCAACCCGTACACCAGCTGCCCCTCGGGTATCCCGCTGATCCAGTTCGCGCTGCAGTCCGCGTTGGAGCTTGTGTTCAACGGCGACCTGACACTGGAACGACTGGTCGAAGTTTGCGCCCACGCGCCGGCCACGCTGTTCGCGATCGAGGATCGTGGTTATTTGCGCGAAGGCTGTTTCGCCGACTTGACGCTGGTCGATCCGGCCCGGCCGCAAAGGGTGGGCAAAGATCAAGTATTGTCGAAATGCGGATGGTCGCCGTTCGAGGGTGGTACCTTCCGGGCCAGCATCGCCGCCACGTTCGTCAACGGCAATCCGGTGGTGCGTGACGGCAAATTGCTGGACGCGCCACCGGGCATGCGTTTGTCATTCAATCGGTAGAAGCGAGCATCCGTGATGGGTGGCCTGTGGTCATGAGCACACTCGCTCCTGCACGGGAAAGGCCTTGCTCACTTCCGCCACCGCATCGTGTGGATGCAGGCTTTCATGGTGTGCGGCGCGGATGCGATAGCCGTCGATGCGCTCATCGGCATCCAGCGCGATGCGGATGCGGCGCACGGCATCCTCGCAGAACATCAGGTTCTCCGCGTTCAATTTTGCGAAGGCCTGTTCGTCTTCGCGCTTGACCGCGGTCTGCACCGGCGTCGCCAGTGCGGCCTCTACGGTGTCGATCAATTCGGCGACCGGCAAATCGAACCCCGGCGCGAGCCGAACCTCGACCCGCGCGGTGCTGCGCTGGGCGTGCGGGGTCGCAGCCATGCCGCGTTCGGAATCCAGCCACTCATGCACTGCACGATGGGAAGGCACCGCATCGGCAAAATCCTGGTCGAAGCGCTGCTGGTTGAGCTGCCGCGACAACGCCGCCGACGCAGGACAAGTCGACGAGTAAGTCACCTCGCAGCCCGCCCGCAGGCTGAAATGTTCGTCTAGCAACTGCGCCTCGACGACGACCGGGTATGCCTTCCACCCGGAGTTGTCGCTGACCAGCGCGCGACGCTTCAGCAACAACGGATATTCGATGCGCAAACGCACGCGGGTGGACAGACCAGCGTGCGATGCAACCAGGGCGTGCAGCAGGCTGCACAACCCCGACGGCGTCAACGCATGTTCGCCGAGCAATTGTTCCAGGGCGAGATACAACCGCGACATGTGGATACCACGCACGGCCGGATCGATCAGGTTCACCTGCACCGAAACCCTGGCAGGCACCGTGGTCATGCCGCCCTGTCCGTCCGCACATCGCACAGGCAGGTCGATGCCGTGCATGCCCACCCAGTCCAGCGCGCCGCCTGCTGCCGGATCGACGGCATTGGCGACATCAGGCAAACGTGCGTTTTCGGGAATGGTCATGGGTTGGACTCGGTTTGCGCCATCCGTCGCCAAGTGCGGGCGGCGCGCCAGGTTTTCAACGCATTGCGCAAGCCGTGCGCGGGAGCACACAGTGCCGGCAGTGGATCGTCGGCGCGCACGGCACGCTCGAGCGTGCCCAGGTCACGCCACAACCCGATGGTGCGAAACAGCGTCAGCGGTCCGGGCATTTTAGCGGCAACCGACAAGTCGCGTTCGAGGGCTTCGGCGTAATCCCGCAGCGCCGCACGCCGGAGCGGGCTGTCACGCCCGCTCCCCTGGACGGTAAGCCCGTGGCGAGCCAGCAGGTTCATCGGCAGCGGCGAACGTCCATGTTCGACTTCCACTGCCAGCGCCCGCACACGGGTAGCAAGATGGGCGAACAGGATGACCCTGGCGGCCCGCCGGCTGTCGGTTCCGATTCCGAACCAGATGCACGATTCCAGATCCGCGATCGCGTCGGCCAGCGGCGCGGCCGCGGCGCACTGCGCCGCGAAGTCGGCGGGAGCTGCTGCAGTCAGCGCGATGATTGCCGCATCCACGGGCGCAAGCCATGACGCCAACGGAACTGCGCCGGCGCGCGTGTCCGCGAACAACGCTTGCGTGAGAGGATGCCGGGCCTGCCCGTGGCTTCCGCGTTGCAATTCTTCGCGCCACCATCCCAATCTGGCTGCCGCCACTTGCGGCTCCCGGACTTCGCGCAGGACCTTGAGCCATTCGTGTTCAAGTGCCGCAAGCGCGCCGTAGCGGATGCGCTCATCCTGATGCAGGAACATCCACGCAACCGCACGCTGCGGGCCCGCTTCCCGCCACCGTGTCAGGTAATCCTCGAACGCGCCGCCGCTCACACCCGGTCCAGCATCAGGGCAAGTTGATGCGCATCGGCGCTGACAGCGTCGGGCTGCCAGTCGCGTGGATCGACGCCGCCGAGGTAACCCCATGCCGCGGCAATCGTGTACAGGCCTGCCGCACGGCCAGCCTCGATGTCACGCGGATCGTCGCCCACCAACACCGAACGCGCAGGTTCAACGTCCGCCAACGCACACGCGTGCAGCACCGGCGCGGGATCGGGCTTTCGCTGCGCCAGCGTATCGCCCGCGACCACCGCTGCAGCCCGATGATCCAGCCCGAGCTTGGTCATGACCATTGCGACCAACGCAGCCGCCTTGTTGCTGACGACACCCCAGCGCACGCCGCGCGCTTCGAGTTGTTCCAGCAAGGCATCGATGCCGGGGAAAGCGTGCGTTTTGGCCATGCCGGTGGCGACGTAAAGCTCCAGGAAGCGTGGCAGCGCGGCATCGACTGCCATTTCGCTGTTGCCGACGGCGCAGCGCAACACCGCACGCGCGCCGCGCGACACGGTTTCACGCACGGCCTCGAAAACCGGAGCTTCGATGCCGCGTTCGCCGCACAACGCGGCGAGGGCGTCGTACATGTCGCGCGCCGAATCCGCAAGGGTACCGTCAAGATCGAAGAAAACCCCGGCCAGTGGGCGCGGCAGGGATTTCATGCAGTGGGTCTGGATGCGCAAACCAGATAATTGACCGCGGGATGGCGTGTCAACCATGCTTTTCGATTCAATGGGTTGTAACCGATACCGGAGATTGTTTCGAGCGCCAGGCCGGCGCCGCGCAGCAGCGCTGCAAGTTCCGACGGCTTCAGGAACTGTCGGTAATCATGGGTGCCGCGCGGCAGCAGCCGCGCCACGTATTCCGCGCCGATGATCGCGGCCGCGAAGCTTGCCGGCGTGCGGTTCAGGGTGGAAAGAAACACCTTGCCAGTGGGCTTCACCAGCGCCGCAAGGTCGTCGATCAACGCCGCCGGATCGGGCACGTGTTCGATCAGTTCCATGCAGCACACCGCATCGAATGCAGCCGGTTGCGAGGCCGCAAGTTCATGCGACGAACACAACCGATAGTCGATCGCGAGCGGCGCCGGCAGCGTTGCGTCGGTTTCGTGCAGGTGCAGCCTGGCAACCTCGATGACTTCCGGCGCAAGGTCGATCGCGGTCACGTTCGCGCCTGCCTTCGCCAGCGCTTCGCTGAGCAAGCCACCGCCACAGCCCACGTCGGCCACGCGCGCATCACGCAGGGCCACGCGTTCGGCAACCCAGGCAACGCGCACCGGATTCAGGTCATGCAGCGGGCGCGATTCGCCGTCGGGATCCCACCATCTCGCTGCGAGCTTTCCGAATCGGGCAAGCTCCTCGGGATCCGCGTTGTGGGCCGTTTGGTTCACTCCAATCCTTCAAATGCAGTCACGGAAAGCTGTTTGACGCGAAACGACGCCAATGTACGCGGATCCAAACCTTGCGTTTTCCGCGTTTATCCGTGTAGGTCCGTGTCCTGCCGCTTTTCGCATTTGCACATTGGTGCACTTCAAAGCGCGGCAATGCGCTCGCGCCAGCGGCGGGTCTTTTCCAGCACGCCGGCAAGGTCGAAATCGACCAATGCGCCATCCTTCAGCTTGCGTGCGCCGTCGATCCACACGTCGCCCACCTGTCGGCGCGACACCGCGTAGGCGAGATGTGAAATCACATTGTAGAGCGGTTGCGTCTCCACCTCGTCCATCTTCACCGCCACCAGGTCGGCACGCTTGCCCGGCTCGATCGAACCGATCCGGGCGTCGCGCTGCAGCGTCCTGGCGCCGTTCAGCGTGGCCGCACGCAGTGCGAATGCGTCATCGAACGCCGCCGCATCACCGGCAACGCCCTTGGCCAACAGCGCCGCCGTGCGCATTTCGCCGAACATGTCGAGATCGTTGTTGGACGCGCAGCCGTCGGTGCCAAGCGCAAGGTTGACACCCGCGCGGCGCAGTTTTTCCGCCGGGCAGAAGCCGGATGCCAGCTTCAGGTTGGATTCGGCGCAATGCACCACCGACACGCCGGCTTCCGCACACACCGCAATCTCGGAATCGCTCACCTGGGTCATGTGCACCGCGATCAGGCGATCGTTGACCAATCCCAGTTTCTGCAAACGCTGCATGGGACGCAAGCCGTGTTCGTGCTTGCTGTTTTCGATCTCCTGAGCGGTTTCCATCAGGTGCAGATGCACGGGCAGGTCGAGCTGATCGGAAAGTACGCGGATGCGCTCGAACGATGCGTCCGCGACGGTGTATGGCGCATGCGGCCCGAATGCGGTGCCGACCAGCGCGTCGCCGCGCCAGTGGTCGTGCACCGCCAGCGCGCGGTCGAAATACTCATCGCGATCCTTTGCCCATGCGGTCGCAAATTCGACGATGGGCAGCCCCACCACCGCGCGGAACCCGTGCGCCTTGTATGCCTGCGCCTGTACATCCGGGAAGAAATAGTTCTCGTTGCAGCAGGTGGTGCCGCCGCGCAGCATCTCCGCAATCGCAAGCTCCACGCCATCGCGCACGAACTCGGGACCGATGGCCTTGGCCTCGACGGGCCAGATGTGCTCCTGCAGCCACTGCATCAGCGGCAGGTCATCGGCCCTGCCCCGCAACAGGGTCATCGGATTGTGGGTGTGGGCGTTGACCAGGCCCGGGATCAATGCATGTTCGGGTAATTCGACGCGTTCGCGCGGCGCGTATTTCGCGGCAGCCTGATCGACGGGCAGCACCTCGACGATCGCACCTGCGCGAATCGCGACCGCGTGATCTTCGAGCACGACACGATCCGGCTCCACCGGCACGACCCAGCGGGCGGCGATGAGGAGGTCAATTGGGTGCGGGGTTCGCTGATCGGTCATGGCGCCCATCTGGAAAGCGGGAATGGGGGATGGGTAGTGGGGGCGCACCTTTGGGGCGTTCATGGCAGCGGATGCGCTCCGTCCTTGCACCCCCGCTACCCGTCCCCAACCCCCGCTTTACTTCACGCGACCCACATATTCGCCGGTGCGGGTATCCACGCGGATCACTTCGTCCTGGTTCACGAACAACGGCACGCGCACGGTCGCACCGGTTTCCAGCTTGGCCGGTTTGCCGCCACCGCCCGAGGTGTCGCCACGTACACCGGGATCGGTCTCGGCAATCTTCAGTTCCACGAAATTGGGCGGGGCGACCGACAGCGGGATGCCGTTCCAGAACGTGACGATGCACTCTTCCTCGCCCTTCAGCCATTGCGCGGCATCGCCCACGGCATTCTTGTCGGCGGTGTGCTGCTCGTAATTCGCCGGGTCCATGAAGTGCCAGAACTCACCGTCGTTGTAGAGGTACTGCATGTCGGTATCGACCACATCGGCACCTTCGACAGCGTCGGTTGCCTTCATGGTCTTTTCCGTGGTGCGGCCGTTCTTGAGGTTGCGGATCTTGATGCGGGTGAACGCCTGGCCCTTGCCGGGCTTGATGAAATCCGCGCCGACGATCACGTAGGGATCGCCGTCGACGATGATTTTCAAACCGTTCTTGACGTCGTTCAGACCATAACTGGCCATGTTGCTTGCTCCGTGGATGCGTGGCGTCGCCCGCGCCGTGATGGCCCTGACCGGACGGCTGACCTAAAATGACGGGTTTACCGGGCTTTCGACACCCGGCAAAAAGGCCCGCCATGATAACCGCAATCGGTCAATCCACGCAGCCGGAGGCCCTTCCCGACTGGCGCCAAAGCTTGCGCGATGCCTTCACCGATCCGCGCGAATTGCTCGCGTTGCTGGACCTCGCGCAGCTGGCCGACCGGCTGCCGGTGGCTGACGCCGATTTCGCCATGAAGGTGCCGCGCGGCTTCGTCGCGCGCATGCGCCGCGGCGATCCGAATGATCCCCTGTTGCTGCAGGTGCTGCCGCAACTGGCCGAACTGGACGACGCGCCGGGCTTTGCCGACGACGCCGTCGGGGACCTCGACGCGGCGCAGGCGCATGGCGTGCTGCACAAATACGAAGGCCGCGCGCTGCTGATCGCGGCCGGGTCCTGCGCGGTCAATTGCCGTTACTGCTTTCGCAGGCACTTCCCCTATTCCGAGGAACTCGCGGCCGCCCAGGCGTGGCGTGCAGCCATCGATTGCCTGGCGAAAGACACCTCGATCCGCGAGGTGATCCTGTCCGGCGGCGACCCGCTGGTGCTTTCGACACAAAAGTTGACGGATTTCACGAATGGCCTGCGCGGTCTGTCCCATGTGATCCGCCTGCGCATCCATTCGCGCCTGCCCGTGGTGCTGCCCGAGCGCATCGACGCCGGGCTCTGCGCGTGGCTTGCCGCCCTGCCACTGCAACGAGTCGTGATCCTTCACGCGAACCACCCGAACGAGCTGGATGCCAGTGTTGGCGCGGCTTGCAGCCGTCTGCGCGCGGCTGGCGCCAGCCTGCTCAACCAGTCGGTGCTGCTGCGCGGCGTCAACGACGATGCCGATGCGCTGGCCGCGCTTTCCGAACGCCTGTTCGCATTCGGGGTGCTGCCCTATTACCTGCACCAGCTCGACCGGGTCCGCGGCACGGCCCATTTCGAGGTTCCCGATGTGCGTGCCCGCGAGCTGGTTGGTACGCTCCGTGCACGGCTTCCCGGGTATCTGGTGCCAAGGCTCGTGAGGGAGGTCCCGGGCGGAAACGCCAAACGCCCGGTGTGAAGCGGCCCGCTGGCGCCGTCGCCGCCGATAAGGTACAAAGCCGTGTTGACAAAAAGGAAAGAGGCGACCCGGGTCACCCATACGGGCAAGGGTCGGCACAAAGGCAACCCGGCCGGGCGCGGTCCGAAGGCCCGTGGTGCCGCCGCACCAGTTGACCCAGAAGATTCTTGCCAAAGGCTATTCATGTTGCCCGAACCCATCACCAAGCTGATCATCGCCGAGGACGAGGCCGAGGACGCCGAGCAGATCATCAGCGTGCTCCGCAACAGCGGGATCGCGCTGCGGCCGCAGCGCGTTTCAACCGAGGCGGAATTGGCGGCGACACTGGAGTCCTTCACGCCGGACATGGTGCTGGCGAATCCGGCCTGCAAGGAAATTTCGATTGCCTCCATAGGGCACGCCATCGATGCCACCGGCAAGGACGTGGCGCTGTTGGCGCTCACCGACCGACTCACCGACGATGTCGTTGCCAGCATCCTTGCGCACGGCAGCGTGCGCGGCATCGCGCTGCGCAATCGCCACGACCAGTTGCAAGGCGTGGTGCGACGCGAGCTGGATGCGCTGGATACGCGCCGCAACGTGCGCAAGCTGGAAGCTGCCCTGCGTGAATCGGAACGTCGCTGCGATTCGCTGCTGGACTCCTCGCGCGATCCGATCGCCTACATCCACGAGGGCACCCATGTACGCGCCAACAATGCCTATCTCGAAATGTTCGGCTTCAACAGTTTCGAGGATGTCGAAGGCCTGACCCTCCTCGACCTCATCGCACCCCAGCACACCGCCGACTTCAAGGATCTGCTGAAACGGCTCGCGCGCGGCGAGAAGCCGCCCCCGAAACTCGATCTCACCGCGCAGCGCGGCGACGGCAGCACCTTCGACGCGGTCATGGAGTTTGCGCCGGCGACTTACGAGGGCGAACCCTGCCAGCAAATCGTGTTCCGGCTTCCCGCCTCCAGTTCCGAGACGGAGGAGGAACTGCGTCGGCTGAAAACCCGGGATCCACTGACGGGGCTCTACAACCGCACGCACTTTCTGGAGCTGGTGGACGAAACTGTCGCGCGTGCCATCGACGGCGCCACCGACCAGGCGCTGCTGCTTCTGGAACCCGACAATTACCGCGCGGTGCTGGACACCGTCGGCATCACCGGCGCGGATGACGTGCTGCGCCAACTTGCCGGCAACATCAAGCAGCACCTGCGTGAAACCGACAGCGCCGGACGCATCGGCGACCACTCCTTCGGCATCCTGTTGTCCGGCCGTGCGCAGGCCGAAGCACTCAAGCTTGCCGAGTCGCTGCGCACCAGCGTCGAGTCCGCGATCATCGAAGCCGGTGGCAAGTCCACCACCCTCACCATCAGCATCGGCGGCAGCCTGCTGGGCGAGAAAAATGCCAAATCGCAAGTGCTGCTGTCACTGGCCGACGATGCGTTGCGCGCCGCGTCAGGCCAGGGTGGCAACCGCGTCGACATCCACGACCCCGGAGCGGCCGACAAGGCCGAAGCCGCACGCCAGCAGCAATGGCTGGACATGATCGACGCCGCGCTCGAGAACGACGGTTTCGTCCTGTACTTCCAGCCGGTGGTAAGCCTGCAGGGCGCGGAGGGCGAATTCTACGAAGTGCTGCTGAGGATGCGCGGGCCGACCGAAGAAGTCATGCCCTCGCATTTCCTGCCCATCGCGGAGCGCAATGACCGTCTGTTGTCCATCGACCGCTGGGTGATCGAACACGCCATCGAGATGCTGGGCAAAAATGCGGGCCAGGACGCCCCCACCACGCTCTTCATCAAGCTGTCCACGCTGACCCTGCACGACGAAACCCTCGCCGATTGGGTGGATGCGAAACTCGCCGCAGCCAACGTGAAAGCCTCGCAACTGGTGTTCGAAGTCCCGGAGGCCAAGGTGATGACTTGCCTGAAGCCCGCACGCGAATTCGTCGAGCGCTGGCGCAAGGGCGGCGGCGGTTTCGAGCTCGAGCAATTCGGCTCCGGTCTCAATTCCTTCCAGGCTTTGAAACATATCGACGCCGATTACCTGAAGCTCGATCGGGCACTCACCGTCGATCTCGCCAGCCATTCGGAAAACGAACAGAAGGTGCGCGAGTTGTGCTCGCAGGCACACGCCGCGGGCAAACGCACGGTGGTCGAGTGGATCGAGGAAGCCGCCAGCATGCCGACCCTGTTCTCGGCCGGCGTCAATTTCGCGCAAGGCAACTTCCTCGCATCGCCATCGGCGGAAATGCGTTACGTGACCTGACTTTCGGAACGCTCGCACAATCGCCACTCGATATTGATTCGGAGCCGCTGTTGTGGAAAGTCAGGCCAGGGAAGGCCGTTCTGGCGCCGCATGACCAAGAGACTCTGCATAATGGAGAGCATCGGCGCAGCGGCGATCATGGACGATCGCACAAATGTCGATCAAACTTGGTGCATGGCCACCGCACAGCGCTCCGTCGCCGTCGTCCCACGGCTCGCCTTCGTCGCTTCCGCATCGGCGAAGGCACGCGCGGCGTGCGACAAATTGCAGGGTCGCTACGGCGCGGTTTCGCCCGACGAGGCCGACGTCATCGTCGCACTGGGCGGTGACGGCTTCATGCTGCGTACCTTGCACGCGCAGCTCGGCCACGGCGCCCCGGTCTACGGCATGAAGCTGGGTCGCGTCGGCTTCCTGATGAATCGTTATCTTCCAGACGAACTTCCCGCACGCATCGGTGCAGCGCGCCCCGCCGTGCTGCACCCGCTTGAAATGCGCGTCACGCAGCGCGACGGCAACGAGGTCACGGCGTTGGCCTTCAACGAAATCTCCCTGCTGCGGCAGACCAACCAGGCCGCGCACATCGAGGTCGCACTGAACGGCGAGGTCAAGCTGACCAACCTGATTTGCGACGGTCTGCTGGTATCGACGCCCGCCGGATCCACCGCGTACAACCTGTCCGCGCACGGTCCCATCCTTCCGCTCGACGCCAACGTGCTGGCGCTGACCCCGATCAGCCCGTTCCGTCCACGTCGCTGGCGCGGCGCACTGCTGCCGGTCGCCACCAGGGTGGACCTGCGCACGCTGGAACCCGGGCATCGCCCGATCAGCGCCACCGCGGATTTTCACGAAGTACGCGACGCGGTGGACATCCACGTGCGCCAGGCGCGCGAACGCGCGATCACGCTGCTGTTCGATCCCGAACGCAGTCTGGCGCAGCGGATCCTGGACGAACAGTTCGAGTTGTGAACGACTGATCGAGCCTTGCAGCTGCGGACATCGTCGCGGCTGCCAAGAGGAATGCGTCTTCCGGTGCTCGAACACCGTCCGTATTGCGCTCCCGATCTCCGGCGAATACTGCACCGGCTTGTTCAGTGCTCGACCCGCTCAAACGGAAGAGTCGCGGGAGAGTCGGCGCGTTTCGGGGATGTTGACGGAACCGATCCGGGACAGGCGGTCGTGGACGCTGTCGCCCCGACGTGGCGATAAATATTGCGCTCGATCGATTTCGCGACGCTGGTCCACAGCAATCCCTGCGCCGCACAGGATTCGCCATACGAGAACAGTTGACGAATGTGCTTTTGGTGGAAGTCCAGGAAATTGCCGGCCGGATAGCCCACGGGAATCGAGCTGACGCGGAATTGCATGTGACTGCGGTACGCCAGGCCTTGCGCCAGCACCACGGCGTCCCTTGTCTTGTAGGTCAATTGGGCCGAGAAACTTTCCGCGAGCTCCTTCAACGTATTGACCGGCGTTTCCACCGGCGTCATCGCAAGCCGCCCGTTGACGATCACATAGATCGTGCCGCCTTCCAGCTGCAACCCCTGGTTGATCACCGTCGGAGCGATCAAGGGCAAGATGAACAACGGCGTCGTGACACTGCCGTCCACGTGCATCTCGTCGTAAGTCACGCCTCCTTCATGCACGCGGATCAGTACCGGCGGAAACACCCCCGGCACACTCGCGGACGCCACGAGCACCTTCCGGAACAGATCGTGTGCCGCAGCGCCGCCGTGCGCTGCAATGGCCGTCATGTCCCACAGCACCGTTTCCTGGCTATCCAGGTTCGTCGTTGCAACGATCAATTTGCGGCCTGATGCAGCCTCGCGTCCAACCGCGTCGACCATCGCATCCGTGTAGGTCTGGTCAACCAACTCGGCCAGCGGGCCATGGGAGCCCGCGACGTTGGGAAACAGTATCCTTCGAGCGATCGCCATTCTTGAAACGGCACGTCCCAAGCGTTCGATGCGCCCGCTCGCGAAGACATGTCGCAACTGCTGATCCCAGGAAGACCCGAGGAATGCGAAGGGCGCAATCAATGCGCCGGCGCTGACGCCGGTGACGATCGTGAAGTTCGGGCGTGTGTTCGCCTCCGTCAACCCGATCAGTGCACCCGCGCCAAACGCGGCGGTTACGCCACCGCCCGACAGCGCGAGGATTTTCGCCGGCGCGGTCTTCGTTGCCCGCCGCAGGTCGATCAGGATTTGCGGCAGTTCTCTTGCGAAGTCGCGGCGATCAACCGAGTACAGTCGAATCCGGGTCGAAAACCCGTCGGGCACGGCGTTGCTGATCAGGTCCGGTGATGGTGGACGGCGCGGAGAAAGCGCGCAGCCACTGACGAGGACGGTACAAAGCACAAGAGCCCTCTGGCACCATCGCTCCATCATCGCGCTCCAGATATCGCGTGTGGAACCTCTGTCGCGTCAGGGTTCGCTTTTCGGAACATTGCCGTTCGGCCAAGTCAATATTCGCCCGTTTGTCGAGGATGCGTTGCGCCACCGCGTTCTTCAGCTCATGCGCTCGGCGATCCGATCCGCCACGCGCAGCGCGTTAGCAACGATGGTGAGCGTCGGGTTCACCGCGCCGATCGAAGGAAAGAAGCTTGCATCGGTGACGTACAGGTTGTCGAGTTCGTGCGCCCTGCAGTCGAGGTCGAGCACCGACGTTTTCGGATCGACGCCGAAACGCGCTGTGCCCGCCTGATGCGCGGTGCCGCCGATCGGGATGTCCTCACCGAGGTAGAGCTTGCGCTGCATGAGCTCGGGATGCGCGCCCATTGGCTCAAGCAGTGATTCGAGCTTGACACGCAGCCGGCGCAGCCCTTGCATGTTGTTGTCGGTTTGTTCCACCACGACGCGATCGCGGTCGTAGCGGATGCGGTTCCCGGGCCGCGGCAGGTCCTCGCTCGACAACCAGAAATCGAGCGAGTGCCGGGCCAGGTATCCGAACGGTTCCTCCGGCAGCCACTCCAGCCATTCCGGCAATGCCTCGCCCCGAACGGTGTCGGGGTGCGATTTTCCGACCATCTGGATCAGGCCGATGGGGTAGTCCCAGTCGCCATCGCCAAAGTAGAAATCGCTCACGCCGAGGGTCTTCTGGAACACCGTGTCGTTCGGCTCTATCGAAACCGCCATCAGCACCGTCTGGTTGTGCCGCATGTAGTTGCGGCCAAGCTGGTCGGAGCCATTGGCGAGTCCATGCGGGTGCTTGTCGTTGGCGGAACGCAACAGCAATAGCGCCGATGACAATGCACCGCACGCAACCACCACGATATCCGCGGTGTAGCTTTCATGCCCGCCGTCGCGTTCCACCCGCACGGCGCTCACGCTTTGTCCCGACGCGTCGGTATCGAGCCGCGTCACATAGGCACCGGTCAGCAAGGTGACGTTGGAATGGACATCCAGCATCGGATCGATGCACACGACTTCCGCATCGGCCTTGCCGTTCATGAAACAGGGATAGCCGTCGAACGCATTGCAGCGGATGCACGGACTGCGGCGCGACACGGTGCCGCCCTTCTCGTCCAGCAGGATGCCGAGTGGCATGTGGAACGGATGCAGGCCGCGCTTCAGGAAGATGTCGGAAATCTCGTCGATGCGAGGCTCGTGCGACACCGGCGGATGCGGAAAAGGTCCGTTCCGGTGCGGCTCGGTCGGATCCTCGCCGGCTGCGCCATGTACGTGGAACAGTCTTTCGGCCTCGTCGTAATACGGCTCGAACACGTCGTACTTCAACGGCCATTCCGGCGACACCCCGTCGGCATGCTGCAGCGTCTCGAAGTCGCGCTCGCGCAACCGGAACAGCGCTGCACCGTACACCTTGGAATTGCCACCGACGAAGTAGTGCAATCCGGGATGGAATGCCTTGCCGGTCTTGTCGAACCAGGTTTCGGGGGCCCGGTAGGCATTCTCGATGAATACCTTGCGCGGGTCCCAGTTTGCCGCGGCACGCTGCAACCAGCCGCCGCGTTCGAGGATCAGGATGCGCTTGCCCGACTGTGCCAGCCGCTGTGCCAGGCTGGCGCCGCCCGGTCCCGAGCCGATCACGATTACGTCGTAGTGGTTGTCATTCATGGTCCATGCCTCGCGTGTTGCCTCTACTGCGAGGATAGGAATGCGCACGCCGCGGCAGTAGGCCCGCGCAGACCGCTGCCGTGTTGACCTGCCGGCAGCAATCCGGGTGCCTTCCCATTTCTTTCCGTTACTCAGCTGCGGAAAAACGCCAGCAGGTCGCGATTGAGGACGTCGGCATTGACGGTCAACATCCCGTGTGGATAGCCCTTGTAGACCTTCAGCGTGCTGCGTTTCAGCAGTTTCGTTGAAAGCGGCGCCGAGTCGGCGATGGGCACGACCTGGTCGTCGTCGCCATGCATCACCAGCGCAGGCACTTCGATGGCCTTGAGGTCATCGGTGAAGTCGGTTTCCGAAAACGCCTTGATGCCGTCGTAATGCGCCTTGGCCCCACCCATCATGCCCTGGCGCCACCAGTTGTCGATGACGGCAGGCACCACTTTGGCGTCGGGGCGATTGAAACCGTAGAACGGGCCGGCCGCAAAGTCGCGGTAGAACGCGGCGCGATTTGAAGCCAGTTCGGCGCGCAGGCCGTCGAACAGTTCGATCGGCAATCCGCCGGGATTGGCGGAGGTCTTCAGCATCAACGGCGGCACCGCGCTGACCAGCACCAGCTTGGCGACACGGCCCGCGCCGTGGCGGGCCACATAGTGCGCGGCTTCGCCACCGCCGGTGGAGTGACCGACGTGAATCGCATCATGCAGATCCAGATGTTCGACCACCGCCGCGATGTCGGCCGCGTAGTGGTCCATGTCATGGCCACCGCTCACCTGGGCCGATCTGCCATGACCACGACGGTCGTGCGCGATGACGCGGTACCCCTTGCCGAGGAAAAACAGCATCTGCGCATCCCAGTCGTCGCCGGAAAGCGGCCAGCCGTGATGAAACACGATCGGCTGGCCGAAGCCCCAGTCCTTGTAGTAAATCCCGGTGCCGTCTTTGGTGGTGATCGAACTCATGTCTGTGTCTCCGCTTGTTTGGATGTGTGGGCAGCCGCCTTGACCGCCGCGCGGAGAAGTGTGGTGACGGACGCATCCCGACGGTAGTTCCGGGCAAGGGGATGTCACGTTGCCCGGCCGGCATCAATCCGACACTGAGGTCCCGCGCACCTTCAAGCGGCCCGATGCCGCCGCCGGGCGGTTTGTCCGCGTCGCGAAGCGTGCCGGGAAAAAGGATTCGGTGCGCTGCGAATATCCCGTGAACGCGCTCTTGTCAGTCGTTGGGCAGAGCGCCCCTGCGCCGGGCGATCCACAGCGCGCCGAGCGTGCCTGCAGCACCCGAAAGCAGGTACAGGCCCACGTAATCCACGCCCAGGAACTGCGCCAGCGCCAACCCCACCAGCGGCGCAAAACCGGCGCCGATCAACCAGCCCAGGTCGGACGTGATCATGGCGCCGGTGTAGCGAAACTCGCTGCGGAAATTCGAGTTGACCGCACCGGCGGCCTGGGCATGCGAAAACCCGAGCAGGGCAAAACCGAAGATGATGAACAGATAGCCCTGCACGGTGCCACCGGAGAGCATCAGCGCGGTCCATCCACTGTAGATG
>DASUJD010000053.1:0-13979 GCA_036279455.1 Rhodanobacteraceae bacterium
CATGCGCAGCAGCATCTCGGCCCAGTCCTGCGCCTCGGTGCCGCCGGCGCCGGCCTGGATGTCCACGAACGCATTGGCCGGGTCCATTTCGCCAGAGAACATGCGCTGGAACTCCAGCTTGCCGATGCGCGTTTCCAGCGCGTCCACGTCGTGCGCGACCGCCTGCACCGAGGCGTCGTCGCCTTCATCGGCGGACAATTCCAGCAACTCACCGGCATCGTCGAGACCATGATCGATGCCATCCAGTCCCTCGACGAATTCGGCCAGCCGCGCACGTTCCCGACCCAGATCCTGGGCGCGCTGCGGATCGTCCCAGACATTCGGGTTTTCCAGTTCGCGATTTACTTCTTCCAGACGTTCGCGCTTGGCCGGGTAGTCAAAGATACCCCCTGAGCGATTGAACGCGTTCACGCAAGTCCGCGATGCGGGTACGGATCGGATTGGTTTCGAGCATGTCGTTGACCGGCCACGAAAAGATGCGAATGTTAGCAAAGCCTGACTTTCGTCGGGTGCGTCAGTGCCGCCGGTTGACAGCTGTCACTGGCGCTGGAACCGTGAAGGGCATAAGGTGGACCACATCCAACGAGGAACCTGTCGCCATGACCCGGGAACCTGCAAACAATTCGTCAGACATTGTCCAGTGGCGCATCTTTCCGGCCGCGATCATCATCGGGATCGGGCTGCTGTTCCTGCTCAACAATCTCGGCATCCACCTCGAGTTCTTTTTCCATGGCAACTGGTGGGCGCTGCTCATCCTGATCGCCTCCGCGGCCCCGTTGTCGCGGGCACTGGAAATCTACCGCGCTCGCGGTCGCGTCGACGCCGAAGTGGCCTACTTCCTGCTCGCTGGTTCGGCCGTGGTGCTGGTGGCCGTGCTGTTCCTGTTCGGCCTCGACTGGGGCACCTGGTGGCCGCTGTTCGTGATCCTGGGCGGGCTGTTCACGCTGGTGCACCGCCCATGCCGCCAATCCCGCCATCACCACGACTGGCACGCGGACGACGACGCCACCATCAGGCACTGAAACGTCGACGACTATTCGGCAAACCGGCCGATCCAGTCGAGATACTTGTCAACGAATCCGGCCAGGAATTTGGCCACGCCCTCGTCCGTGACGCTGCCGTCGTCAGCGATCAAACCCTGCTTGAAGCGGACGAAAGCTTCCGGTTGCGTCATCAGGTAGATGTCGAGGAACACACAGATGTTGCGCAGGTGCTGCTGCGCCAGCGCCGTGGCCATCGCGCCGGCCGACGTGCCGATCACCGCGCCCGGCTTGCCGTCGAACGCGTTGGTGCCGTAGGGACGCGAGCACACGTCAATCGCATTCTTCAGTACGCCGGGGATCGAGCGATTGTATTCCGGGGTCACGAACAGGATCGCGTCCGCGGACCGGATTTCCTGCTTGCGAGCCTCGCACAGCGCCGGATAGTCGGCGTCGAAATCCTGGTTGTAGAGCGGAAGGTCGTCGATGCGGATGCGACGAAATTCAGCGCGGTCGCCGGCGATTTTTTCCAGCGCCCGCGCGAGTTGCTTGTTGATCGATTCCTTGCGGAGGCTTCCGACCAGTACCGCGATAACCGGGCGTTGCTTGCTCATGCTGACTCCATGGTGTTGTGGGCAGCCTCATTCAGGGAACCCCTCGTCCCCACGACATTCCGGCTTCAACGGGCAATTTCAAGCGCAGGCAGCATCAGGGTTTGACGAACTTCAGCGTCATCCGATCGGATTCGCCGATGGCCTTCATCTTTGCATGCTCGGAATCCGGCCCGGACAGGTCAGGTGGCAAACGATGCACATTGACGTCCTCGGGATCGTTCGGGTTGCGATTGATTTCGGACACGTCTGCCAACCGGAAGCCTGTCTTCAGGCCCAGTTCGATCATGTAATCCTCGGGCAACCGGTGCAGCTTCTTCGAGCTTTCCGCCGCGTCCGCGAAGGGCTTGGCGCGGTGCTCGGTGACGCCGAACACACCACCCGGCTTCAGCACGTCGAACGCCGCCTTGAATACCCTGGCCAGCGTTTCGGGGCTGTTGTTCATCCAGTCGTGGGTATTGCGGAAGGTCAACACCATGTCGGCCGAATTGTCCGGCCCGAGGTTCACCTGTTTCGGGGGCGCGAACGGGAGCACCTTGGCCACGTGCCGGTATACCCCGGGATCGGCTTTCAACTTCTGCTCGAACCTGTCAGGCCTGTTGGCCCGCGGCGGTGGCGCCGCCTCGATCAAGTGACCGTGTGCGTACAGGAACGGCGCAAGTATCTCGGTAAACCAACCGCCACCGGGCGCGAGCTCGACCACGGTCATGTCGGGCTTGATGCCGAAGAACTCCAGTGTCTTGACCGGGTGCCGGTACTTGTCGCGCGCCTTGTTGGCGGCCGAACGCCATGAACCCGCGACTGACTCCTGCAGCATCTGGTTGGTATTGCCGGTGGCCTTGATCGGCCCGGATGTTGCCGCGGCCGCCGTTCCAGCCATCGCGAGTGCGGCGATCAGCGCGGTACGTCCGAATACTTTGCCCATGTGCATGCGCACGATGTCTACCTCCGCTGTGGGGGTATGAACGCTAGCCGTGGACGCGTAATGTCTGCGTTAATGCTTCCGTCCCGGCGCCGGTTGTGAGGCAGGACAACCTGCGGCCATCAGCCGCAGGTCGTGTTGCCGGGGCTGTCGGTGCAGCTGGGATAGTTCGGTTGTGCCGGGAAAGCCGGCATCCATGCTGGTGGTGGCGGCAACGGGCGCGGCGAAGCCTTGATCTTCTTCATCAGCATGTCGACCGCCGTGTCGAGTTGGGCGTCGTGGCCGGCATTCAATTCACCCGGCTTGTCGTGCACGGTCACGTCCGGAACAACGCCGATGTTTTCCACAATCCATTTGGAATCGAGCCCGTACATGCCATTGTCGGAAACAACCAGACTTCCGCCATCCAGCAGTGGAAACGGGCCGTCCAGCCCGCGCACGCCAGCCCAGGTACGCTCGCCGATCACGGGGCCCAGGTGCGCGTGCTTGAACATGTAGGCGATCATGTCGCCATTGGAAGCCGAACCATGGTTGTCCACCAGCGCCATGTAGCCGTAGAAGGCATTCGGGGTCAGCGACGTCCAACCACGAGGCGTGGTGAACATCGCCGTGGACCGGCGCGCGAGGCGATTGAAGACGCTCATGCCCAGCAGGTCCGCGCCACCCAGGTTCCAGCGATCATCGATGACGATGCCCTGCTTGCGCAGTTGGCGGTAGTACTGGCGCATGAACTCGTGGATACCGGTCGGCTCGAAGTCATTGAGATACACGTAGCCGATCCTGCCACCGGACGCCTTGCCAACCACGGCACGGTTGTGGCGGATCCACGCCAGCAGGCGCAGCTTTTCCGAGTTGGCAACAGGTTTGACCTGGATGGTCCAGGCGCCGGTCCCCGCCGCGTTGGTCGCGACCTTCAGGCTCACCGTGGTGCCGTAGGTACCGAGCAACAGCTTCCAGGGACTGGTCGGCGCCTTCAGTTCCTCGCCATTGATCGCAAGCAGGTAGTCGCCCGCCGCGACCTTGAGGCCCGGCTGCGCCAGCGGCGCACGATAGTTCGGCAGGGTGTTGTCGCCGTGATAGACGCGCGCGATTCGATAGCGACCCGACGCCGCATCGAGCTTGAAATCGGCACCAAGGTCGGCCGAAGGCGCTGCCGGACTCTTCCAGCCCATGTCGCCGCCGGACACATACATGTGGCTCTCACCAAACGAGCCGATCATGTTCGCGATCAGCCAGTTGACGTCGTTGCGGCTGGCGGCGTACGGCAACAGCTTGCGGTAATTGTCGCCGAGCGCGGGCCACTTCTGCTTGATGAGTTCCGGATTGAAGAAATAATCGCGCACGTCGCGCCGGGCTTCGCCGAAGATCGTGCCCCATTCGGCGCGCGGTTCCGCCCAGCGACGCACATGCGCGAGGTCGAGCGTTTCGGTCTTGGCCTTCTTGTCGAACCTGGCTGGTCGCAGCACCCACTTGCCCTTGATGCGATACAGCAGGGTCGAACCATCGGCGGACAAGGCGAGCCCCTGCGCGCCCTCCGCCAGGGTATCGTCCTTGCGCTCCTTGAGGTCGTAGGCGCGCAGCAACGGCTTCTCGCCGGTGAGCGATCCGCCAAAAACGTAGTTGGGCGAAGTCGTGTAGTAGACCACGCCATCGGCCGCCACCACGTCGCCAATGTTGGCTGCCGGCACCGGCAGTTGCACCGCACGCGTCATCAGGCCGGCAAGGTCGATGTGGACGGGCCCGGTGTGCTCGTGCTGCTTCTTGTCCTTGCCCTTGCCGTTCTTGTCGCTGTTCGCGTGCTCGCCGGCGGCCTCGGGCTCGCGCGGCGCCAGCGGCGACGGCGTGACATCGCTGAGGGTCGCCGCGTACAGGCCATCGCTGTCGAGGCTCGCCACCTCGTTGAAATCGAATTGCCCGACCACGGGATTCGCAAGCCGGGTCGAAGCAAAGAACAGATACTTGCCGTCGCGCGAGAAGACCGGATTGGAGTCGGCGAACTCGCCATTGCTGACCTGATGCAGCGTGTGGTCCGCAACGTGATACAGGAACAACCCGTTGTTCTGGTTCGGCAGGGTCTTGGAGAATGCGATCCAGTCGCTGCCGGGCGACCACGCCACGTCGGAGAAACTGCGCCGGCTGCTGGGGTCGGTCGCAACCTTCTGGCGTGTCCCGGTCGCGATGCTCTGCAGCCACAGCACCTGGTGCGAGTCGACGTAGGTGATCCAATTGCCATCGGGGCTCCAGGTCAGCGGCCCCTGGTAGCTGATGTCGGAGGTGTGGGTCAAAAGGCGCGGCGCACCACCCGTCGCAGGCTGCACGGCGATCTCATCGCTCTGACCCTTGGCGAGAATGAATGCGATCCGCTTGCCATCCGGCGACCATGCCGGTGCGCGCGCGTCGGCAGCCGGATCGTGGGTCAGAACCCGCGTGCTGCCGTACTTGGCCGGCACGGTGAACAGTGCGCCGCGCGCCGAGAACACCGCCAGCTTGCCGCTCGGCGCGATGTCGACGCCACCCGTGGCATGCTTGCCGGCGTCGACCCAGTGCGGCTGCAGCGCCAGCCCGTTGATCGGTATGCGCACGTCGACTTGGTGCAACTGGTGGTCGCCGAACAGGTAGACGTACAGCTGCCCGCCGTCGGACAGCGCAATACCGTCGTCACCAAGCGACGGAAAATCAATATCGTATGTGGCAAAGTGCGTAAGCTGCGTGAAGTGATTGGTCTTGAACGAATACGACCACAGGTTGCGCACCCCGTGCGCATCGCGATCAGACGTGAAGTAGATGCTGTCGCCATGCCACATCGGCCACGCGTCGGCGCCCTTCCAGTATGTGATCTGGCGCTGTTTGTGGGTCCGGAAGTTGTAGGTCCAGATGTCCTGCGCCTGACCACCGAAATAATGCTTGCGGTGGAACGGCCGGTATACGCGGCTGAGCTTGTTGTAGGCGACCTGGTGACCGTCGGGCGCAAACGACAGCGGCCCCGTCCACGGCAACGGCAACTGCACGGGCAGGCCACCCGTGGCCGGCACACTGAAGGCGTGCATCACCTGCGGATTGAAACTGGTGCGCCGGGACAGAAACACCACGTCCTTGCCGTCGGGCGTCCAGCCCTGCACGAGGTTGTCGAGGCCCGGGCGCAGTTTGCCATCGCCGGACTTGGCGTTGATCGAATGGTACGTCAGGCGCTTGACCGGTCCGCCCGCCGCCGGAACCACATACACATCCGTGTTGCCCTGGTACCAACCGGTAAAGGCGATCCACTTGCCGTCAGGCGAATAGTGCGCCGCGAGGTCGAAGCCGCTGTCGTCGGTCAGCTGGGTGGCGACACCGCCTTGAAGCGTGGTTTTCCACAAGTTGCCGCCGGCTTCGAACACCACGCTGTTGCCATGCATGGTGGGATAGCGGACCAGAACCTTGATCGGGCCGTCGGTGGGCGTCGGCGCGGGTGGTGCCACTCCGGTCGATGCGAAGCCCCCTGCGCTCACGATCGCGCACAGGCATGCCAGCCATGCCAGCCGTCGAATATTCATCAGATGCTCCCCGCGCAAAGAGTCGACCGTTTGCCGGCCGCCGCCGCAACTGTGGTTGACTGTTGCCCGATCACCAAGGCCGTGACAGTGCCGAAAGTCACTGTCACCGAGCAATGGCTGATCGACCCGTGAACCGCGCTGAAGCAGGCAATCCGAAATCGTGAGAGTCATGAGATCTTCCGGATTCCGTCCACGCGCGCCGGCACCGTGTACAACCTTGTCGGCGGGAAAGTGCGAACATTGGATCCTGAATCCGTGAGGAAAGCCCATGTCCCGCCGCACGATCAACCTCGACGATACGCTTTACCAATACCTGCTCGATCATTCGTTGCGCGAGCATCCCGAACAGACGGCGCTGCGCGAAGCCACGCGCAGCCATCCGCGTGGAGGCATGCAGATTTCGCCCGAGCAGGGCCAGTTCATGTCGCTGCTGATCAAGCTGATCGGTGCGCGCCGCACCATCGAAATCGGCACCTTCACCGGCTACAGCGCGCTCACCGTGGCACTGGCTCTGCCGAATGACGGCAAAATCCTCGCCTGCGACATCAGCGACGAATACACATCGGTAGGCAAGCCCTACTGGCAACGCGCCGGTGTCGCGGACAGGATCGAACTGGTGATCGCGCCTGCGGTGCAGACGCTGGACGCGCGCATCGAAGCCGGCGAAGCAGACCATTACGACTTCGCCTTCATCGACGCCGACAAGGCTGGCTACGATGGATATTACGAGCGCTGCCTGCAACTGGTCCGCGCGGACGGACTGATCGCCTTCGACAACACCCTGTGGGGCGGCGATGTCGCGAAACCCGCGCACGATGACGATACCCGCGCGCTGCAGGCCTTGAACGACAAGTTGCACCGCGACGACCGCATCGACATGGCGTTGTTGCCGATCGGCGATGGGCTCACCCTGGCACGAAGGCGCTAGTCAGGCCGGCTCCCAATGCCGCACCAGCAGGCGCAGCGACTCGTGGCCGCGCCAATTGTCGATCGACAGTTCAAAGGCAATCCGCAACGAAGCGCCAACCGGCAAATCGCCATCGGCGCCGAACCACACGGCATCGTGCACGCGTCCATCGCGCGGATCGCGCAGCCGCATCCGCCTGTGCGCGCCATCCGCACCCATGGCTTTGCAGTCGACGCACTCGAACAGGTTGTCGAACAGCGGCGCGGGGAACCCCTGCCCCCATGGCCCCGCCACGCGCAATTGCCGCGCCAATTCGATGTCGAATTCTTGCGGCGCAAGTTCACCGTCGCTCGCCAGCACGGCGTGCAACGAATCCGGCGCGATGCGCTCACGCACCACCGCATCGAACGCTTCCGCGAAACGCGCATAATTCGACAAGCGCAAGCTCAACCCGGCCGCCATCGCATGGCCACCGAAGCGAACAATCAGTCCCGGGCAGCGCGCATCGACTTCCGCCAGCGCGTCGCGAATATGGAAGCCCTGCACCGAGCGCGCCGAGCCGCGCAACTCGTCGCCATCGCCGGCAGGCGCGAAGGCCACGACAGGCCGATGCCGGCTTTCCTTGACCTTTGCTGCCACCAGGCCAACGATGCCATGGTGCCATGCAGGGTTGAACAACGACACGCCCATCGCGTCATCGCACTCGACGCCGGCAAGCGCAGCCATGGCGTCTTCGACCATGGATGTCTGCAGGTCGCGCCGCTGCGCATTGATGGCGTGCAACGTGGCAGCGAGCTCACGTGCGCGCGAAGGTCGATCAGCCAGCAGACACTCGACGCCTATCGTCATGTCATCGAGACGACCCGCCGCGTTGAGTCGCGGGCCGACCGCATAGCCGAGGTCGGCCGCGGTCGCATTGCGCATGTCGCGCGAGGACACCTCGAACAGCGCCGCGACCCCGGCACACGCCCTGTCCGCCCGCATGCGACGCAAACCGCCTTCCACCAATGCGCGGTTGTTGGCATCCAGCGGCACCAGGTCGGCCACAGTGCCCAGCGCTACCAGATCGAGCAATGCGGCAAGGTCGGGCTGCTGGTGTTGTGCGAACGCAGCCTGTCCGCGCAGCCGCGCGCGCAGCGCAAGCAACAAGTAGAACATCACTCCTGCGCCGCACAGCGCCTTGCTGAAAAACGTGGCGGAGGCAAGGTTCGGATTCACGATGGCATCCGCGTCAGGCAACGCCGTGCCGGGCAAGTGATGGTCGGTGACGATGACTTTGCATCCCGAGGCCTTGGCTGCGGCCACGCCGGCCAGCGATGCAATGCCATTGTCAACGGTGACGATCAGGTCCGGGACGGGCTGCATCGTCGCCACCAGTGCAGGCGTCAATCCATAGCCATGGATTGCACGATCGGGCACCGCGTAGCCCACATTGCGGGCCCCCAGCATGCGCAACCCGCGCACGGCCACCGCGCAGCCGGTGGCGCCATCGCAGTCATAGTCACCGGCGACAACGATGCGACCTTCCTGCGCGATCGCCGTGGCCAGCACGTCGACCGCGCGTGCGATGCCGCCCAGCCCGTCCGGTGCCAGCAATCCGGACAGGTGATGCCCGAGCTCGTCCGGACAGGCCACACCACGCGCGGCATAAACGCGCTGCAGGACGGGATGCACCGGAAGCGCCCAGCCATGCGCGGCCGTCGCTGCTTCGCGACGCACGATCCGCGCCGGAGGGTCAGGCGAGCTCATGCGCGGCGCCAAAAGCGCAAGCGGTGCGCATGCCGCACCCGAAAACGTTCACCGCTCGAGAACGCCAGCACCACGGCATCGAAACGGCGCTCGCGCAGGCAGCGTCGGAATGACGCAAGCCACGCTGCAAGCCCTCCCACCGATCCGGGCGCATCCAGATCCAGCAGCACATCGCCGCCACCCCGTCGATCTGCCAGTACCTCCGGCGAGGGTTCCACGCTCGCTGCACCGGCCACCTTGGCCAGTCCACGCAACACATCATCCGCACTCGCAACATATCGCAGCCTGGTTTCGACCGAATCCGGCAGGGGACCCTCGCCCCAGAACCACAATGCGTTGATCGGTCGCTTGCCCGCCGCGATACGCGCGGCATTGACCGGGTGGGCATGCAGCGCGACCTGTGCCTCGTTGAAAAGATGCCGCCACTTGCTGCCGGCCTCACCCGCGGGCAGGCACTCGATCAGGCTGGCGCCCAGCGCGTCAACCGGATGCGTGAGCGTGACCGGCGGCGCGCCACGTTCCAGATGCACACACCAGGCCGCCGGTGTGTCGACCGCCAGAGCCACGCCGGCGTCACCGAACAGCGGCCGCAACAGCGCGGCAAGTTGCGCGGCCTCAGTCGCGGACACATCGTCGACCGGGCACGCCATCAAGCGCGCTCCGGTTGCCTCGCTGCGCACCCAGGCGGGATCTGCGCACAACCAGGCGCCATTTTCCGCGTCGCCGGCATGGCAATGGTGGCGCAATGCGGCCACGGGCAGCGCAGCGCCTGGAACACGAAAGCACTCTCGCAATACCGCCACGCGCGCATTCGCAAGCCCGGGCATCCGATCGCCATGCGCAAGCCAATGACGCAATGCCGAAGCGTCAGCGGCGCCGGAGAACGGGGGCATCAGAACATGCAACGTGCTCATGCCAGGATGATTCCCGATTCTCCGTGAGTTGCCGGCTTCCTGCGTTCGCAACGCCATGGGCAACGTCGCGGAAGCCGATCAGGCGTAACGCACGCCCACGATTTCGTAGTTGCGCTCGCCGCCCGGTGCGCTGAAGCCGAAACTGTCGCCCTCGGTCTTGCCGATCATCGCGCGCGCGATCGGCGAAGACACCGCGATCAGGCCCTGCTTGATGTCGGCTTCGATGTCGCCGACGATCTGGTATGTAACGGTATCGCCGCTATCCGATTCTTCCAGTTCCACCACCGCGCCGAACACCACCTTGCCGTTGGGGTTCAATGCGGCGGGATCGATGATCTGTGCGGTCGAGAGCGCCGCCTCGATGCGCTGGATACGGCCCTCTATGAAGCCCTGCTGTTCACGCGCGGCGTGGTACTCGGCATTCTCGCTCAGGTCGCCATGCGAGCGCGCTTCCGCGATCGCGGCGATGACCTTCGGACGTTCGGTGGATTTGAGGCGCTCCAGTTCAGCGCGAAGGCGTTCGGAACCGGTTTTTGTCATGGGGGCTCGCTGCATGTGCGGACTCCTTCTCAATGGTTGATTGCGAACACGAACACGCGGATCGCGTCAGCCCGAATGAATGTAAAGGCCGAATGTCATGCGACGGCGACCTTGCCGCCAGCTTGACGCGCCTCGCGGGCATCGAGCTCGGCGTGCAATTCCTGCAGGCTGATGACCGCGGCATCTTCGCGAAAATCCAGCGAGTGCAACAGCGCCGCCGCGCCAGCAACCGTGGTCGAATAGGTAACATGTTGCTGCAGGGCCGAACGCCGGATCGAGAACGAATCGGCGATTGCCTGGCGGCCCTCGGTGGTGTTGACGATGTAGGCAATCTCGCCGTTCTTGATCGAATCGACGATGTGGGGGCGGCCTTCAAGCACCTTGTTGATCCGTTCGCACTCGATGCCGCGCTCGCGCAGGTAGGTGCAGGTGCCGCCGGTCCCGATCAGGGCGAAGCCACGCCTGACAAGGTCGCGTGCAACACTCAGCAGCCGTGGCTTGTCGGCGTCGCGTACCGACAGAAAAACCTTGCTTCCGGCAGCGGGAGCCGCGATGTGCGCGGCTTCATGTCCCCGCGCGAAGGCTTCACCGAAGCTGCGCCCCACGCCCATCACCTCGCCTGTCGAGCGCATCTCTGGTCCGAGGATCGGGTCGACATTGGAAAATTTCAGGAACGGAAAAATCGCTTCCTTCACCGCCCAGTAGTGCGGCACCCGCTCGCTTGTCATGCCCTGCGCCGCAAGGGTCGTCCCGGCCATGCAGCGCGCCGCAATCTTGGCCAGCGGACGGCCGGTTGCCTTGGACACGAACGGCACCGTCCGCGAGGCGCGCGGATTCACTTCGAGGATGTACACATCGTCGCCCTGGATCGCGAACTGGGTGTTCATCAATCCGACAACCCCCAGTGCACGTGCAAGCAGCGTCACCTGCCGACGCAGTTCGTCCTGGATCGCGGGGCTGAGCGAATACGGCGGCAACGCGCACGAGGAATCGCCGGAATGCACGCCGGCCTCCTCGATGTGTTGCATGATGCCGCCGATCAGCACCGCGCCGTCGGCGTCGGCCACCACGTCGACATCCACTTCGACGGCGTTGTCGAGAAAGCGGTCGAGCAGCACTGGTGATTTATCCGACACCCGCACTGCGTCGCGAATGTAGCGTGCAAGATCGTCATCCGCGTGCACGACTTCCATCGCCCGTCCGCCCAGCACGTAGCTGGGACGCACGATCAGCGGATAGCCGAGCTCGCGCGCCAGCACCATCGCCTCCTCGGCGGTGTGGGCGATGCGGTTGGGTGGCTGCTTCAAACCGAGCTTGTCGATCAATTTCAGGAACCGTTCGCGATCCTCGGCCAGGTCGATCGAATCCGACGAAGTGCCGATGATCGGCACGCCTGCGGCTTCCAGCGCACGCGCAAGTTTCAACGGGGTCTGCCCGCCGTACTGAACGATCACGCCGGTCGGTTTCTCCTTGTCCACGATTTCCAGCACGTCTTCCAGAGTCACCGGTTCGAAATACAGGCGATCCGAAGTGTCGTAGTCGGTGGACACCGTTTCCGGATTGCAGTTCACCATGATGGTCTCGACGCCGTCATCGTGCAGCGCGAGTGCGGCGTGCACGCAGCAGTAATCGAATTCGATGCCCTGCCCGATGCGGTTGGGCCCGCCACCGAGCACCACGATCTTCTTGCGGTCGGACGGATTTGATTCGCACTCTTCCTCGTAGGTCGAGTACATGTACGCGGTGGTGGTGGCGAATTCGGCCGCGCAGGAATCCACGCGCTTGTACACCGGACGCACGTTCAACGTGTGGCGGAGATGGCGCACGCCACGCTCGTCGGAATCCAGCAGTTTCGCCAGCCGCGAATCGGAAAAGCCCATGCGCTTCAACTCGCGCATGCGCGCGGCATCCAGGGCGCGCATGCCGCTTGTGCGCACGTCGGCCTCGGCGGCAATGATGTCCTCGATGGCGGCAAGAAACCACGGGTCGATCTTGCACAGCGCGTGCACGTTTTCCAGCGACAAGCCTGCCCGGAACGCATCACCCAGGTGGAAGATGCGCTCCGGCCCCGGCTGGCGCAATTCCCGCTTCAGCGATTCCATGCCCTCCGGCGTTTTCCAATCGATGCCGCCGGAATTCAGCCCGTCATGGCCGTTTTCGAGGCCCCGCAACGCCTTCTGCAGCGATTCGGAGAAAGTGCGCCCGATCGCCATCACCTCGCCCACCGACTTCATCTGGGTGGTCAGGTGCGGGTCGGCGGCCGGAAATTTCTCGAAGGCAAAACGCGGGATCTTGGTGACGATGTAGTCGATGGTCGGCTCGAACGATGCCGGCGTCCTGCCGCCGGTGATCTCGTTCCTGAGTTCATCCAGCGTGTAGCCGATCGCGAGCTTGGCGGCGACTTTCGCGATCGGGAACCCGGTGGCCTTGGATGCCAGCGCGGATGAACGTGACACGCGCGGGTTCATCTCGATCACCACCACGCGACCGTCGACGGGGTTCACGCCGAACTGCACGTTGCTGCCGCCGGTGTCGACCCCGATCTTGCGCAGCACCGCGATGGAGGCATCGCGCAACCGCTGGTATTCCTTGTCGGTCAACGTCAAGGCCGGCGCCACCGTGATCGAGTCGCCGGTGTGCACGCCCATCGGGTCGAAGTTCTCGATCGCGCACACGATGATGCAGTTGTCCGCGCGATCGCGGACCACTTCCATCTCGAATTCCTTCCAACCCAGCACCGACTCGTCGATCAGCACCTCGTGCACCGGCGACAATTCCAGTCCGCGCGAAACGATTTGCTCGAATTCCTCGACGTTGTAGGCGATGCCGCCACCGGTGCCGCCCAGCGTGAACGAAGGGCGCACGATGCACGGGAAGCCGAGTGCAGCCTGCCCCTCACGTGCTTCCTCCAGCGTGCGCGCGATCGCCGACTTCGGCGAATCCAGCCCGATCTCGTCCATCGCGTTGCGGAACAGTTCGCGGTCTTCGGCCATCCGGATCGCGTCGCGCGACGCGCCGATCAGTTCCACAGCGTGCTTTTCCAGCACGCCATGGTCGGCCAGTTCCAGTGCACAGTTCAATGCAGTCTGGCCACCCATGGTGGGTAGCAGCGCGTCGGGCTTTTCCTTCTCGATGATGCGCTCGATCATCCGCCAGTTGATCGGCTCGATGTAAACGCGATCGGCCATTTCGGGATCGGTCATGATCGTGGCCGGGTTCGAGTTCACCAGCACCACGCGGTAACCTTCCTCGCGCAGCGCCTTGCACGCCTGCGCACCGGAATAATCGAACTCGCAGGCCTGGCCGATCACGATCGGACCGGCGCCGATGATCAGGATGGTTTTGATGTCGGTGCGGCGGGGCATCAGCGGGCCTCCTCCATCAGGTTCGCGAAACGTTCGAACAGGTAAGCAATATCGTGTGGTCCCGGACTCGCTTCCGGATGTCCCTGAAAGCAGAATGCGGGGCGATCGGTGAGCGCGAAGCCTTGCAGCGAACCGTCGAACAGTGACACATGGGTGGTACGCGTGTTGGAAGGCAGCGTGGCCGGATCGACCGCGAAGCCGTGGTTCTGGGAGGTGATCAGCACACGACCATCGTCGAGGTCCTTCACGGGATGGTTGGCGCCATGGTGGCCGAATGGCATCTTCAGCGTCTTCGCGCCCAGCGCAAGGCCCATCAGCTGATGGCCGAGGCAAATGCCGAGCAGCGGAATCTGCGCGTCGAGGAATTCGCGGGTTGAGGCGATCGCGTAATCGCAGGCGGCGGGATCACCCGGGCCGTTGGTGAGGCAAATGCCGTCGGGCTGCATGGTCAGCACCTC
>DASUJD010000054.1:0-35980 GCA_036279455.1 Rhodanobacteraceae bacterium
GGCGGCCGGAGCAGCCGACGCGGCTTCGTCTTCGCCTGTCACTTCCGAGGCCTGCATCCCCTTGGGACCCTGCACGATCTCGAATTTCACCCGCTGGCCTTCCTTCAGGCTGCGGAATCCCTGCGCGCGGATCGCCGAGAAGTGCACGAACACATCCGCACCGCCGCCGTCAGGGGTGATGAAACCGAAGCCCTTGGCGTCGTTGAACCACTTCACCGTTCCCACTTCCATCTCGAATCCCCTTTTCGCAACGATCCATATCGCGGCTTGCACCGGCCGCGGGATGAGTATCAGCCCGACCCCGCCCGGGCGCAAGCCTCAATGTGATACGTGCCTCTCACCCCGCCAGCAGCGCTCGCACGATGGCCGGCAGCTGCCGCGTCGCGGCGGCCAGATGCGTGTGGATTTCTTCGAGGCTGATCGGCACATCGGGATCAGGGCCGCAGCCAGCCGCCCAGTTGGCGACCACCGCGATGCAGGCGTAATCGACGCCCCTTTCGCGTGCCAGCACGGCTTCGGGCATGCCGGTCATGCCAACCAGGTCACAACCGTCACGACGCATCCGTGCAATTTCCGCGCGGGTTTCCAGCCGCGGTCCCTGGGTGGCGCCGTAGCAACCGCCATCGACCAGATCGATGCCTGCGCGCCGCGCTGCATCCAGCAGATCGCGTCGCAGCGATTCGGTGTAGGGCTCACCGAATTCGACGTGCAGCACCGGCTCGCCGTCGGCATCACAAAAACTCGAAATCCGGCTTGTGGTGTAGTCGATCAACTGGTCGGGAATCACCAGCACCCGCGGCCGCATGTCCTTGCGAATGCCGCCTACCGCGTTGATGCCGAGCAATCGCCGCACACCGAGTTCCTGCATTGCATCGACGTTGGCGCGATAATTGACGTGGTGAGGTGCAATGCTGTGCCGCTCGCCGTGGCGTGCAAGAAACGCCACATGCTTGCCTTCCACCACGCCCGTCACGATCACCGACGAAGGCGAACCCCAGCGGGTGGACACCTCGATGCGCTGCGCATCCTCCAGCCCGGGGAATGCATACACCCCGGTGCCGCCGATGATTCCCAGCTCGGGAGCGCTCACCGCTCACCCTCCGGCAAGGCGTAGATTCCCGGCAGATTGCGACCCTGCCCGAAGTAGTCGAGTCCGTAACCGAATACGTAGCGATCGGGCACTTCCACCCCGACGAAGTCCGCTTCCAGTCCCGGCACGCGACGATCGTGGTGTTTCAGACACAACACCGTCATCAACACGCGCCTTGCGCCTTGCGCGACGCAATAATCCCGCAACGCAAGCAGTGTATAACCTTCGTCGAGAATGTCGTCGACGAGAATGACCGTGCGCCCGGCCATGCCCGCCCGCGGGCGTTGCCCCCATTCGACATTGTGTCCGACCGTGTTGCCGCGATAGCGGCTGGCATGCACGAAATCGAATTCGAGATCGCAGTCGATCGCGAGCGCGAGCGGTCCGGTGAAAAACATTCCGCCATTCATCACGGTCAGGAACACCGCGCGCTCCCCACCGAGGGTCTTGCCGATGTCGGCGCCCATGCGCATGATCGCGGCATCCAGCGCGGCGCGGTCGTATAGGCGCTCCGCACGGGGCATGACCGCGGCGAGGGGATGCTCCAGCGCACTCATGCGTGTACTTCGTGCGATGCAGCCAGCACCTGCAGGGCCTCGACACGGCGCGCATGCTGCGGATCATCAGCCAGGTCGTTCCAGTCCGCCGCCGCCGCACCGCACAGACTCGCAATCTTTGCATCCGCACAGGCTGCGCGGCCATGCACGGATTCGATCGCGGCATCCACCATCGTCGGCGCGCATACCAGCACCAGGTCGCAGCCTGCGTCAAGATGCGCCGTCACGCGCTCGCCGATGCCGCCTGCGGATTCCGCCGCAACCATGCCGACGTCGTCGCTGAACACCACGCCGTGAAAGCCGAGCTCGTCACGCAATACATCATTGACCCATCTCTTCGAGTAACCCGCCGCAACCGGGTCGACCGACGGGTAGGTGACGTGCGCAACCATCACGGCCTCGGCGCCGGCGGCAATGCCCTCGACGAACGGCACCAGGTCGGTCGCGCGTGTGGATTCCAGCGACCGCGGATCGATTGCAGCTTCCAGATGGGTATCCTCCTGCACCGACCCGTGTCCCGGATAGTGTTTGAGTGTCGCGGCCATGCCCGACAGCCGCATCCCGCGCACATACGCGGCGGCAAGCTCGGCCACGGCTTCGGGCTCGGCTGCGAATGCGCGTTCGCCGATGATGCGGTTGCCGCGCGCGAGATCCACCACCGGTGCAAACGACAGGTCGATGTCGCAGGCGCGTACTTCGCTGGCCATGACGATCGCGTGCGTTTCGGCCATTGCAATGCCGCCCTCGCGATCGCGGCGATACAGTTCGCCAACCCGTGCCAGCGGCGGCAAGCGCGTGAAGCCTTCGCGAAACCGCTGCACCGGGCCGCCCTCGTGATCCACGCAGATCGGAAACCGGTCACCGCGCAGCTCGCGGATCGACGCGACCAACCGCGCCAGCTGCCCGCGATTGTCATGGTTGCGGGTGAACAAAATCGTGCCGCTGACCTCCGGTGCCAGCAGCCGCGCACGTTCGTGTTCCGCAAGTTGCTTGCCTTCGATTCCGATGATCAGCATGCAGCGTGATCCCGTGGCGCATCAACAGAACGAATGATCATACGGCATAGTGCCGGGACTCGGGACTCGGGACTCGGGACTCGGGACTCGGGACTCGGGACTCGGGACTCGGGACTCGGGAAGAGCGTAAAGCTCAACGCCTTCCGCAGGAATGGGCGAAGCGAACGCCCTTCGTTCCGAAGGGAGAAGAAAATCCCGGCAACGGGCCGGTCAGCGCTCGAACAGCGCGATCGATTCCACATGCGCGGTATGCGGAAACATGTCCATGACTCCGGCGGCTTCGAGGCGAAACCCGTGCGTGCGCACCAGGGTGCCGGCGTCGCGCGCCAGCGACGCGGGATGGCAGGATACATACACGATGCGACGCACGGATTTTCCGGGCAGCTGTTTCAGCAGCTGGTCGGCGCCGCTGCGCGGCGGGTCGAGCAGCATCAGGTCCCATTCGGCACGCGCCCACGCGCTGCCACGCACGTCACCGGCCAAGTCTGCGGGATGAAACTCGGCGTTGTCGATGCCGTTGGCGGCCGCGTTGGCGCGCGCACGTTCCACCAGCCCGGCATCGCCTTCGATCCCGCATACACGTGCCGCGCGCCTCGCGATCGGCAGGCTGAAATTTCCCAGCCCGCAAAACAGATCGAGCACGCGGTCTTGCGGACCCGGGCTCAACAGGCCCAGCGCAAGTTCGACCATTTTCCGATTGATCCGCGCGTTGATCTGGACGAAATCCAGCGGCGCAAATGCGAACCTCAAGTCGAACTCGGGCAAATCGTAGAAAAGTTCCGGGACCTCGTTGCCCAGCGGGTGCACGCTGTCCGTGCCCCCCGGCTGCAGCATGATCGCAAAACCGTGCTCGCGCCCGAATCCTGCAAGCTTTTCGAGATCGGCATGCGACAAGGGCGTGAGATGGCGAAGCACCAACGCGCTGGCCGAGTCGCCCGCGGAAAACTCGATCTGCGGAATCGACGCCGCCCCGTCCAGCGTGTTCAGCAGCCCGCCGAGCGCGTCGAGATGTTCGCCCAATGCGGGATCCAGCACATCGCAATGCACGAGATCCGCCACGAAACGCGGGTCG
Organism: Rhodanobacteraceae bacterium; assembly: GCA_036279455.1. GTDB lineage: Bacteria > Pseudomonadota > Gammaproteobacteria > Xanthomonadales > Rhodanobacteraceae > 66-474. The sequence goes on from DASUJD010000054.1 coordinate 3,736, forward strand.
CGTTCGCGGAAACCGACCAACACCTTGCCCTTCTTGGCGACGTGCTTCACCGACAGGCGTGCGCGCCTGCGGTAGCCCCAAACCTCCGCCGTCAGCGGCGCCAGCCAGTGCCCGGGTTGCACTTGACCGATACGGGCGAAGTTTTGCGCCAACACGTTGCGTTTGGACGCGATCTGCACCGCGGGCGCAAGATGCTGCAACACGCAACCGCCGCACACGCCGAAGTGTGGACAACGTGGCTCGACGCGGTCCGGTGACGCTGCAAGCAATGCCTCGACGCGCGCTTCGTCGAAATGACGATGCTTGCGCAGCAGCCGCATGCGTATCCGTTCGCCCGGCAGCGCGTCGGCCACGAACACGGTCTTGCCATCCACCCGCGCGACGCCGCGCCCGTCGTGGGACAAATCGACGATCTCGACTTCGGAATCGGAAACAGTCATGTTTTTCTCCAGCGGGCATCCTGCCAGAAACCGGCATGTGCACCACTACTCCGCCCCACAAGCAGGCTCGCGTTCGTATCGATGTTCCGGCGCGCCGGATACGGCATCGGGATTGGTATCGTCCCGCCACGCGATCCTCGGGAAACGGCCGGCGCAGCGGGCAAATCGGAGATGAGAATCGGCCGGCTTGCCCGAACGCGCCATGCTGCGTATCATCGGGCACCCTTTCGGTGCGAAACGGCTGTCTCGCCGTAAAGGCTCCGCCTGCGCTGCCACAGGCTTGAACCCGTCGCGCAGCGTGTCCATTTGCGGCACACGCGCCCTGAAAAAATTCAACCGAGGAGTAGCGCCATGGCCGGGGGACCCGCCAAACTCAAACGCGATGCAGGCGTAATCGGGCTGTTGTACGCGAGCGTGGGCGCCATGATCGGCTCGGGCTGGCTGTTCGGCGCACTGCACGCAGCCGTCGCAGCTGGCCCATGGAGCGTATTCTCGTGGATCATCGGCGCCGTCGCGACGCTGTTCCTGGCCTTCGTGTTCGCCGAACTTTCCACCATGTTCCCGAATTCCGGGGCGCTGGTGCACATGACACACGTCAGTCACGGCGATCTGGTGGGCAAGATCTGGACCTGGATCCTGTTCCTCGCCTTCGTCTCGGTGCCGCCGGTCGAGGTCACATCGGTGGTGACCTACGCCAATGCCTATCTGCCCGGTCTGATCGTTCCCACCACAGGCGTCCTGACCCACCTGGGAACGGTCGTATCCATCGTCCTTCTCGCCTTCGTGGTGGCGCTCAATTTCCTCGCAATCCGCATCGTGGTCGCCATCAACAGCGCGGCGACGTGGTGGAAGATCATCATTCCGCTGGCCACCATCGGCATCCTGATGGCCTATTCGTTCCACCCGGAAAACATGACGGCGCACCTCGCCAGCACCCCGGTCAGCGGCATCTTCACGGCCGTGGCCACCGCGGGCGTGGCTTTCAGCTTCCTCGGGTTCCAGCAGGCCATCGCGCTGGCGGGCGAGACCCGCAACCCGGGACGTTACATCCCGATCGCGTTGGTCGGCTCGGTGATCATTTCGATGCTGATCTACATCGGCTTGCAGATTTCGTTCATCATCGCGCTCAAACCCTCGGACATCGTGGGCGGCTGGACGCATCTGCAGTTCAGCGGCATGTTCGGTCCGCTGGCGGCGATCGCGGTCGCGGTGGGTGCATTCTGGTGGGCGGTGATCCTGTACGCGGACGCCTTCGTCTCGCCGATGGGCACGGCCTTCATCTACGCCACGGCCAGCCCGCGCATCATCATGGCCGCCGGCGAAATGGGCAACGCGCCGAAGCATGTCGTCAATTTGAACAAGAGCGGCGTACCCTGGATCGGCCTCATCGTCACCTGGGTCGTGGGCGCGGTCTTCTTTTTCCCGTTTCCGTCGTGGCAGAAGCTGGTGCAGGCGGTCGAGCTGATCACGGTTCTTTCCTACATGATCGGGCCGGTGATCCTGTTGCACTTGCGCGGCGCGCTGCCCGATTACAAGCGGCCGTTCAGGCTGCGCGCGGTCCGTCTGATCGCGGCCATCGCCTTCATTTTCTCCAACTGGATCATCTACTGGACCGGCTACGAGACGGTGAAGGTACTTTTCAGCCTGGTGGCCGTGTACGTGGTCGTCTACCTGGCCTGGTACTTCATCAAGCGCAAGCCGCTTGACAAACTCGGCTGGCAACAGGCGTGGTGGCTGTTGCCGTACTTCATCGGGATGTGGGTGATCAGCTGGCTCGGCCCGTCGTTCAAACCGATGGATGGCATCGGGGTGCTCAGCTTCTTTACCGGCATGTGGATACTGGCGATCTTCAGCATCGCCATCCTTGTCCTGGCAATACGCTGCGGCCAGCGCGGCCAGGAAGCGCAACGCATCGCCGACCAGGTCAAGGAGCTGGGCTCACGCGGCTTCGATGCGTCTGCCGTCGATAACGCGGAAGCAGCGGCGCCCTGAACACCCATCCCGTGTCGGCGTGTTCGCTTCCGGCACGGGATGACAGGTTCTTGACTCCGGATCCCGGCTCAGCGCGCACCCCTGTGCTGGCCGGGATGAGTGCATCCTGCACTCACTTTTTCTGCCAGGTCCCCGAAGCGTTCTGGTAATACCAGCCGGCGCGCGCCCGGCTGATCCATTGTTTGGCGAACGACTCGCGCATCCGCTGCGCCCATTCCGGATGGCCATTGGCGGCGGCTATCTGCTGGTACAGTTTTGCGCGATCGGCATTCTCGGCGGCGACCGCCTGGGTTGCCTGTGAGCGCTGCGACAACGGTATCTTCGCCGCATCGCGGATGGCTACATCACCGTTGTGGGTGAAGCCGACCGCCCCGGAATCGAGCAGCCCCTTCATGATCGAATGAAAACGATCGCGCATCCGCGCCTCGATCGCCTGGATTGCCGGGGTCTTTATGTTCAGGTTGGGCTGCGTGTCCGCGGCGTAAGCGGCCGGGATCACGGCATCCAGCACACGCACTGCCAGCGGCGTCCCCTCTGGCGGAATGACGCTGGATGGCGGAGACGGAACACTCGCGGGTGACGCAGGGGTTGGCCCTGACGCGTCGGGGCCCAGGATGTTGCCGATCACCTGATCGGCCGCTTTTTGCGCGGCCGCGGCCGGGAAATACACGTTGATGGTGACGCAACCGGCCAACACGGCCAGCAAGATGGCGAACAGAAAAACGGACTTGCGCATCACGTACCTCCGGTCATTGTGCTGGCAGATGCCGCCGCCCTCCATCCACTGCGGCACCCTGCGGGAAGTGTACACGGACGCACCCCGCCCCCCTACTTGATGACCGGCCCGTTGCCTTCAGTCGCGGATTTCAGGCGACCGACGAGCGTCGCCCAGTCGACCGCGTCTTGATGTCCGATCACCGTGATGCGCGGCAAACCACTGCCCTCCACGATGGTGTAGCCGTTGTCGTTCGGGTCCGGATCGGGACTGATGCCACCCATGTTGCACACCCCATTGGACAGGGTGCAGCTGAGCCCGATGCGCGAATAATGGAAGGTCTTGAATACGCGCAAGGCCAAGCTTTGCAGTCCGCCCGCGATGCCGCCGCCACCCACTTCGGTAAGGCTCTTGATCGCATGCTGGCTGATTTTGCCGCCGCCGTTGGCGGTTATGTCGGCACGGAATGCGACCGGTTTCCAGTCGACCAGCTTGAGGTCCCGGACCTGACCGTTCACGCGGCCCGTGATCTGGCCGAAATCGAATACGCTGGTGATCTGGGCCATATCCAGTTGCTGCATGTCGACGTTGGCGGCGAGCTCGGGCGTGTTGCCGAACGGGTGCAGCATGCTGAGATCGGTGATGCTTACCGAGCCGCCGAAGACATCCAGCGAAAGACCGCCAGCGAAAGCCAGTTCATCACCGCGATAACTCAGGTCGGGTACGGCGCCACCCAGTTTGCCTTCGAACGCGGGCCATCCGAATGCCTTGCACAATTGCGGAAGATCGACGTTGGTCATGGCAAAAGCCACGGACAACCGCCGGGATTTGCCGGCGCCGGGCCGCCACACGAAACTGCCGAGATTGAATGAACCGCCGAGCACGGCGACCGCGACAGGCTTGCGCAGGGTCAGCGCGCCGGCACTGTCTTCGAGGCGCAACTGCGCGGGTCCGAAAACAATGCGGTACATCGCCAGCGAATTCCATTCGAGGCTGGTGGGCGCACGCGATGCCTGCGCATGCCAGTCGATCTTGCCGTTCAGGCCGCTCACGGCAAAACTGCCGCCGTGGCTGTCCACCGAAACATTTTCGGCGGTCAAATCGAACGACTGGGGGCCGCCGCTGCCGAAATCGAGCGAGCCTGCCACGCTGCCGGACATGTCCAGCCGTGCAAAGCCGGTGAGGCTCTGCACGAATGTGGTGCCGTAGCGCGTGTAGGCCGCGGGGAAACTTGCCGCAAAGCGCGTCAGGTCCAGCTTGTCGAGATTGCCCTTGCGATCGAACCCGAGACTGCCGGACACGCGCAAGGCGTCGTGATCGTCGAAATCGAGTGAATCCACGCGAATGCCTGCGGAGCCGAGCGCGGCGGACACGTGCAGATTGGCGGCGTGCGAAGGCAACTGCGCGTACAACGGGCCCAGCAGCATCTGTCCGCCACGCAATGTGCCATCGAACATCAGGCTGGTCGATGCAGGTGCGTTCTCGATCCGGAAACTGCCCTGCGCACCCAGTTTTTGCGCGGCGATGTCGCCAGCCTTGCTGTCCAGGTCAACGTCGTCAACATCGACGCGCCCGGAAATCCGCGTGGCGTCCGCGGCCAGATCCAGCGCCACGCTTCCGGCAACATTGCCGCCCTTGAGCCTGCCCTCCGGCCATGCGGAAGCAAGCACGCCGCGCAGCCATGCGAGCGGCAAGGCTGTCAGCATCACCTGCACGTGCGACGCCTGATCCAGCGGCATCAGCGCGTGCAGGCTGCTCTTGCCCTGTTTCACGTCGACGGCCAATGTTCCGCCGCCGGGGTCATAGAAAACCACGAGGTCTGCGTCGGCCAGCGCTCCGCCCGGCGCGTGCCGCGTCTGGACGTGCCCGGTGAATTTCCAGGAACTTCCGCCCGCCGTCTGCGGTTCACCGTGCAACACCAGCGCCACATCGTTCCAACCGAGCGCCGGTACCGACACCTTGGCGGCGTCGAGCGTGAGCTGCAATCGACCGTCCTTGCCGGGCGACGCATACATGCGCACGTCGCCCAACTTGACTCCGGGCAACGTCAATGACGCGGCCTGCATGCGTACGCCGGCCTGCGCCCACCCGCACGCGAGCAACAAAAATGCCGCCAGCAGCCATCCGCGCCAACTTGCCACGATGGTCCTTTTCCGGTATCAGTGGACCCGATTGTGCCAGCTCGCATCCGAACGGATGCCAAAGGGAGCAAAACATGGCCCAGGGGGCCACCCGTTTCCCGATTCTCCTGGCCGAGGACGATCCGGTCAGCCGGGAGTTCCTCGCCGCAGCCTTGCGTGCCTGCGGCACCGACCCGACCGACTGCGCGGATGGCAACTCGGCGCTGGACCTGGCGCGTGCGCAGAAATGGAATTTGTTGATTTTCGACCACCACCTTCCGGGTCGCAACGGCGACGAGGTGCTGGCTCAGCTGCGGAGCGATCCCGACGCGGCCTCGCGGACGGCGCCGGCCATCGCCACCAGCGCGGCGCGCGATATTGAACTGGCATCGCTGCTCGACGCCGGCTTCACGGATGTGTTGCCAAAGCCCGTATCGGTCGAAGTGCTGCAGGCGACACTACGCAAGCACAATTTTCTTCCCGACTCGCCGCTCGACGATGAGGATGCGCTGCGCGCCTGCGGTTCCGCGGCGGCAGTGGCGAGGCTGCGCCGGCTGTTCGCGGAGCAGGAGCTGCCCAAGCTCCACGCAGAACTCGAACGCGCACGTGACGATCCCTACTTGCTGCGGTCCACCCTGCACCGCCTGCACGCTTCGTGCGGATTCTGTGGCGCACGAACGTTGGCCCGCGCCAGCGCGGCATTGCACCGCGCGCTTGCGACCGGCGCCAGCTCCGCAGAAGTGCAATCCGCACTCGAAGCCTTCCGCAATGCCCTGGCGGCAACCGGCGCCGCGCTGCATGCTGATTCCCGGGGTGCACAACCGGACGGTTTCTGAGCCCGGAGGCCATCACCAGGCGGCTGTATCGACCCGATGAACACGGTCGATGCACAGGCCACAGGAACCTGCTGGTCGCTCAAGGATTTCCGGCGCGCAACGGTGCGGCCAGGACCCGCCACGACTGCAGGCCGCGCTCACCGACGTGTACGCCGATCAGGGTTCGCATCAGGCGGCGCAGCGCAGCCTGATCTTCCGGATCGGGCCGTGCGCCGCTCGCCAGCGCCAGCAGCGCGGAGCCACGCAAGCGCACGCCACCGGAGCCTGTACCGGCTTCAACGGCTCCGGACTCCGGCAGGTAATCGTAGGATCGTTCGGCATCGATGGCTTCGCCACTGTCGGCAGCCGTCTGCAATTGCAGCGCATAACCGACCGCGGCCATAAGATCACGCTCGAAACAGCGCAGGCGCCACGCCACGGATGGCGCGTCGGGCAGCTCGCGCAGCAGGTTCGCATAGCACTCGAACAACCGCGGGTGCGGATCGTTGCGCGCAGTCAGTCGCACCAGCAATTCGTTCACGTACATGGCTGACAGCAAAGCGTCGCCACGAAACGCGTACAACGCTCCGTCAGGTTCCACCGCAGTCAGGGTTTGCAGTTCGCCGCGCCCGGTCCAGTCCAGGCACAGCGCCTGCATGGGCTCCAGCAGCGAGCGCGGCAGCCGCGAGCGCGCGCCACGCACGCCGCGCGCAACCAGGCCCACACGACCGAAGTCCCGGGTGAAGACTTCCAGCAACAGGCTGGTTTCGCGCCAGGGGCGGGCGTGCAGCACGTAGCCGGGTTGTGCCGCGACGCGCATGATTCATTCGTATCCGAATTGTTTCAATGCCGCCTCGTCGTCCGACCAGCCCGCACGCACACGCACCCACAGTTTCAGGAAAACCTTGCGCTCCAGCAAGGCTTCGATGCCGCGCCGCGCCGCGCTGCCGATGGCTTTGGCACGACGACCGCCGGCGCCGATCACGATCGCCTTCTGGCCCTCGCGTTCCACCCACACTACTGCGGCGATCTCGGTGACGCCGTCGCTGCGATCCTCGAATCGTTCAATCTCGACCACGGTCGCGTAGGGCAATTCCTCGCCCAACTGGCGCATCAATTGTTCGCGCACCAGCTCGGCGACCAGGAACCGTTCGCTGCGGTCGGTAAAAGTGTCGCGATCGAAGCGTGCTTCGCCCGCAGGAAGATGTGCCAGTGTCGCGCGTTCCAACTCCGGGAGCCCGGTGCGGCGCGTGGCGCTGACCAGAAAGATTTCATCCCATTTGCGCTCCCTCGCAAGACCATCCACGAAAGGCAACAGCTTGGTCTTGTTCGCGACCCGGTCGACCTTGTTCACCGCCAGCAAACGCGGGATCGCGCGTTCGGCCAGTGCGGAATACACGGCGTCATCCTCGTCGCTCCATCGTTCCGCGGCGATCACCTGCACTGCAACATCCGCCTCGACAATCGCCGCGTGCACCGCCCGATTCAGGCTGCGGTTGATTGCGCGTCTGGTCTCACGGTGCAAGCCCGGCGTGTCGAGGTAAAGGATCTGCCCGCCGTCCGGATTGGCAATGCCGAGGATGCACTGTCGCGTCGTATGCGCGCGCGGCGTCACGATCGACAGACGCGCCTCGATCAACGCATTCAACAACGTGGACTTGCCGACGTTCGGACGACCGACGATCGCGACACTGCCGCAACGAAACTCTGCGTTATCCATTCGGAACCGCTGTCGTGAAAAGCCAGGGCGAGGACGGGCGCTTACGCGATGCCGGTGGCATCGTGTGCCCGGCCAGGCGACCGGCCAAGGCTGGGCGGGCCGGTGCCCTGCGCCATGGATGGCTGCTTGCTGGAACATTCAGGACCGCTGGCTCCAACGCAGCGATCATGGATGATCGCACAAAAACCCCAGTGCTGCGGCTGCCGCCACCTGTTCTGCGGCGCGCCGGCTTGCGCCGCTGCCTTCGAAGCGCTCTGCGTGCGGCTGCTCGATCACGCACGCCACGTCGAATCTGCGCGCGTGTTCCTCGCCATGCTCCGCCAGCAACTCGTAGTGCGGCAACGGCAATCCGCGCGCCTGCAACCATTCCTGCAGGCTCGTCTTGGGGTCCTTGTGCGCCGGTCCGGCATCGGCCAGTGGCTGGGTGAAAACCATGCGCAACCAGTCGCGACACGCCTTGAAACCGCCGTCTCGATGAACCGCCGCGACCAGCGCCTCGAACGCGTCGGCAAGGATGGAATCGCGCCGATACCCGCCACTCTTGAGTTCGCCCGAGCCGAGCTTCAGTACGTCGCCCAGTTGCAGTTCACGCGCCCGTTCGGCCAGTGCCGGCTCGCTCACCAGCTGCGCACGCAGGCGCGACAGCTCGCCTTCGCTGGCGTTGGGCCGAGCATCGAACAGCATTTCCGCGACCACCAGATTGACCAGCGCATCGCCCAGGAACTCGAGTCGTTCGTTGTTGGGGCGCCCCGCGCTGCGGTGGGTGAGCGCGAGTTGCAGCAAAGAGTCGTCGGCGAAGCGATAGCCGAGTTTCACGTTACCCCTGCGCCTGCGTCTTCAACGGCACCGTTTTCTCGAAGTGGACGAGGAAATCGATGTTGTAGAGCCATGAAATCTTCTTGTCGTAACTCAGCTTGAGCGACGAACCACCCCTGGGATTGGTGACCACCGAGATGTTCTTGGCGCTGATGTCAGAATCGGAAAAGTACTGCGACAGTTCCTGAAGATCGAGCTGCTTCTGCACTTCCGCAACGCTCATGTCACCCGACTGGGCTTGTGTCGCGACCGTGTTGAGGGCCTTGGAGACACTGAAATAATCCATGTAGGCAGGCACGAGTTTCATCCCCGTGTAGACAAAAAATGCAGCGATGATCAGGATGATCACGAACCCGATCAGGGTGATGCCCGATTGACGTTTCATGGAGTCGCCCCCTCAAGCTTCGGTTGAGAACCAGCAGTGGGTCGAGGAAGTGCTGCCCTGCCCTCTCTCGACGCGCCATCCGTGGACCATGCCAACAGGTGTTTCCGAACACCCCTGCCGGCCCGTTTTCAATCCACGCCGCACGCACGCGCCACCCCTGGCGCTTCGCGGCACGCCAAGAGCTTAATGCATACATGGTGCCGCTGCGCATCGAACCTGCCGGCGCCACGCGATTTTCGTGACCCGTTCCCGCAGAACGGCAGCCGGGGGGAATCCGGGTCAGTCCAGCACCGTGCCGATCCGACGCCAGCTGGCCAGGCTGAACCAGATGAAGAACGCCTTGCCGGCCAGGCTCTTTTCAGGCACGAAACCCTCGAAACGGCTGTCTTCGCTGTCGTCGCGGTTATCGCCCATCACGAAATAATGGTCGCTGGGCACCACCCATCGGCAGCCTCCGTCCGACATCGGCGTGCCACCCGAGCTTCGACAGTTGTACGACTCGATGTAGGCAAATTGCAGGATCTGGTGTTTGACCTGCCCGAGGGTCTCCGTGTACTCCCTGATCGGCGACATCATCGGGTTTTCCTGCATGCGGATGCTGACCTTGTCGGTGCCCTGGTACGGCCCGATCAGGCTCTGCGGCACGACCTTGCCATCGATGTAAACCTGCTCACCGAGCACCGTGACGGTGTCGCCCGGCAATCCCACGACGCGCTTGATCCAGTCTTCCCTGGGCTTCCACGGCGGCCTGAACACCACGATGTCACCGCGTTTCGGTTCGCCCGTGTCGAAAAACTTGGTGTTGGTCACCGGCAGGCGCAACCCGTAGGCGAATTTGTTGACCAGCACGAAATCGCCCACCAACAGCGTCGGCATCATCGAGCCCGAAGGAATCCGGAAGGGTTCGAGCAGGAAAGTGCGAAACAGCAATACCGCCAGAATCACCGGAAAGAACGAACGCGCATAATCGACCAGCAGGGGCGTGTGCGGCTTTTCGTCGTTTGCGGCGGCGCGCATCCGGCGACGGCGCTTGAACAGCAGCAGATCGCCCAGCCAGACCACGAAGAATGCGGCGGTGACCAGCACCAGTGCCAGCGCAAAATCGGATGTCGCATACCAGATGTACACGCAGATGGCGACGATCGCTACCAGTACCAGCGTGCCCCATAAGTCTTTTTTCACTCGTGTTCCTTGTTGGCGCGCATCGCGCGGTTCACCCATATGCCATCGTCATGCCTGCGCAAGCTGGCATCCAGTGTCTTTGGTCATCGGTGGCCACTTCGACTCCGGGTGGCATCCCCCGATGCCGACCTTGAGGGCGGCATTCGCGCTTCGCGCGCGTTCGCTTCGCTCCACCCTTCCGCCGGAAGGAGGTGTTCGGCGCCGTTCCCTGCCAAGCCGCCTCGAGTCCCGAGTCCCGAGTCCCGGCTCCCTGTTTCCGTCATTTGTCCGTCCGCAATACAGCCAGAAACGCTTCCTGCGGAATCTCGACGCGGCCGACCTGCTTCATGCGCTTCTTGCCTTCCTTCTGCTTCTCCAGCAGCTTGCGCTTGCGGGTGATGTCGCCGCCGTAGCACTTGGCCAGCACGTTCTTGCGCAATGCCTTCACCGTCGAGCGCGCGATGATCTGGCCGCCGATCGCGGCCTGGATCGCGACGTCGAACATCTGCCGCGGAATCAGCTCGCGCATCCGCTCGACCAGATCGCGACCGCGGCGGTCGGCCTGCGCACGATGCACGATCAGGCTCAACGCGTCCACCCGGTCGCCGTTGATCAGGACGTCCACCCGCACGAACAGGCCCGCCTCGAAGCGGTCGAAGTGGTAATCCATCGAGGCGTAGCCGCGGCTGACGGATTTCAGTCGATCGAAGAAATCCAGCACCGCTTCGGCCAGCGGCAATTCATAGGAAATGCGAACCTGGCTGGCGAGATACTGGATGGAACGCTGCACGCCGCGTTTTTCCTCGCACAGCTTGATCACGCTGCCGACGTGCTCGGGCGGCGTCAGGATGTCGGCCACGATGATCGGCTCGCGGATCTCCGCGACCATCGGCGAGGGCGGCAGCTTGGCCGGGTTGTCCAGCAGCATGACTTCGCCGTCGGGCTTCAGGACCTCATAGACGACTGTCGGTGCGGTGGTCACGAGATCGAGGTCGTATTCGCGCTCCAGCCGCTCCTGCACGATCTCCATGTGCAGCATGCCGAGGAATCCGCAGCGGAAACCGAAGCCCATCGCCTCGGACGATTCCGGCTCGAAGAACAGCGCGGCGTCATTCAAGCGCAACTTGTCCAGTGCCTCGCGCAATGCAGGGAAATCATCTGCGGAAACCGGAAACAGGCCGGCAAACACCCGCGACTGCACGTGCCGGAAACCCGGCAACGGTTTCGGCGCAGGATCGCCGGCGAGGGTCAGCGTGTCGCCGACCGGCGCCCCGTGCACGTCCTTGATCGAGGCGCATACGAAACCGACTTCGCCGGCGCCGAGTTTTTCGGTCTTCGTGCGTTTGGGCGTGAAAACGCCCACCTGCTCGACCTCGTGCGCGCGGCCGGTGGACATCACCAGCAACTTGTCGCGTGGCTTGATCTCGCCCTGCATCACCCGCACCAGCGACACCACGCCGAGATAGTTGTCGAACCACGAGTCGATGATCAGTGCCTGCAGCTTGTCGGTGTCGCGCGGTTTCGGCGGCGGGATCCGCGCGACGATTGCCTCCAGCACCTCGATGACGTTCTCGCCGGTCTTGGCGCTGATCGCGACCGCATCGTCGGCGTGGATGCCGATCACCGCCTCGATTTCTTCCTTCACCTTGGGAATGTCGGCGGTGGGCAGGTCGATCTTGTTCAAGACCGGCACCACTTCCAGGCCCATCTCGACCGCGGTGTAGCAGTTGGCGACCGACTGCGCCTCGACGCCTTGTGCCGCATCGACCACCAGCAGCGCGCCTTCGCACGCGGCCAGCGAACGCGAGACTTCGTAGCTGAAGTCCACATGGCCCGGCGTATCGATGAAGTTCAATTCATACGTGTTGCCATCACGCGCGGTGTACGGCAGCGACACCGAGCGCGCCTTGATGGTGATGCCGCGCTCGCGCTCGATCGGATTGTCGTCCAGCACCTGCGCAGCCATCTCGCGCTCGCTGAGGCCGCCGCAGATCTGGATGATCCGGTCGGCCAGGGTGGACTTGCCGTGATCGATGTGGGCGATGATGGAAAAATTGCGGATTTGCTGCATGGCGCGCGCTGGATTGGAGAGTTCCGCGCGTGCGCGCGGCAGCGCCACGGTCCGGCAGCGCTCGGTAAACGCGGCATTATCGCATGACTGGCGCTCACTACGATGCTGGAGTGGCGTGGGGTTGCATGACATCCATGTCCTGTTCCGCGCGGCTACTCGCCACATCCATGTGGCTCGCCCGTTCGGGCCGGCTTCGGCTTCAGATCGGCGGTCCTGCCGATCTGGTCGGCGTCGTGCAAGGGCGCTGAAAAAGCTCCACTTCGTTGCCGGCCATCCATGGCCTGCCAATCGCCGAACGCCGCCATGTCGGTCCGGATATCCGGCACAAAGTTACATCTGCGCGAACTTGAAGGTAGCCCCACTCGGATCGACCGCTGCCTTCACCGCGGCCTGGTCGGCCTGGTCACCCATGAACAGCACCACCACACCCTTGAACGAACCCGGCGATGCATTTTTGAACGCGTTTTCCAGCACCTGCGCGGTGGTGGCGGAGTCCGGGCCACCCGCGGCAATCATGTTGCCCGGCAAGACTGTGGCAGTGACCGTGCCGTTCAGGCTGTCCTGAACGCGCGAGATCGCGCCTTGGTTCTCGGGGTACTTGCCCGAGGGCACGAAATAGGCATACGGCGCATTCGTGACAGTGCCCATGTTTGCGATGACGATCTGCTGGACGTACGGCTGCCAGACCGAAGTCGAGATATTCGCACGCGAGCACGTATCGTCACCGGAACTGGCCACTGCGGCGGCGGACGCGGAGCTTCCCGAAGCGGCCGGCGCAGCCGCCTTGGGGTTCTTGGCCACACAGGCCTTGATGGCGGCATCCACATCGGAGCTGGTCGGCCGCGTGGCGTTGGCCTGGGTAACAGCCTCACCCTGATCACTCTTCTGGCAGGCACTGAGGCCAAGCGTTCCCAGCAGCGCGACGGCAGCGATTAAAAGTAGTTTACGCATGGCGATCACCTCGATGACTTGCGTGGAACGGCGGAAACGGCTCTCCTGCCCGGCCCGCGCCAATGCCGACGCAGGGCCTTCTGGACAACCGGGTGGACAAAATCGGAAACGTCGCCGCCGAGACTCGCGATCTCGCGCACCAGCGACGACGAGATGAAGCTCCACTCTTCTGCGGGCGTCAGGAACAGTGTCTCGACCTGGGGAATGAGGTGCCGGTTCATGCTTGCCAGCTGGAATTCGTACTCGAAATCCGATACTGCGCGCAAACCGCGCAGGATCACGCCGGCGCCGCATTCGGCCACGAAGCTTGCCAGCAAGCTGTCGAACCCGCGAACCTCGACATTGGCAATCTCGGAAAGTGTGGCGCGTGCGAGCTCGACCCGTTGCGCGAGGTCGAAGCTCGGGGCCTTGCCGCTCGACCGCGCAACCGCGACGACCACCCTGTCGAACAACGGCGCGGCGCGCGCAACCAGGTCGCCGTGGCCATTGGTGATTGGATCGAAGGTACCCGGATAGACCGCGATACGCGGATCGAATCGAGCTGGCTTGCCGTTCCCCATGGCCCATTGTGCCATTTTGCGGCGCAAGGCGACATCATGCGCGGCCCGGATGAGTGGGATGCCCGTCACGCCGCGGCCACGCGAAACAACCGGCCACGCACCGAACCGACTTCGCGTTGTCGGTGAATGCGCCAGTGAGCGGGCGCATCCACTGCATCGGCAACCCCTGCCTCGACGTACACCCATGCTCCCGGCGCGAGCCAGCCATTCGCATCCAGCAACCCGGTCGCCTGCTTCCAGACCGCCAGATCGAACGGTGGATCAACGAATGCGATATCGAACATTTCCGGAGCCGAGCCCGTCAACGCACGCATGGTGTCCACGCACCTCACCTGCGCGCAAGCCTGATGCAGGCGGGCAAGGTCTGCTTCGATCATCTGCACCTGCGTTCTATCGCGTTCAAAAAAAACCGCTTCACGCGCACCGCGCGACAGTGCCTCGATGCCCAGCGCACCGGTTCCGGCAAAGGCATCCAGCACCCGCGCGCCCGCGATCACCGGCGCCAGCCAGTCGAAAAGGGTCTGGCGCAAACGTTGCGGTGTGGGCCGCAGGCCCGGCAGTTCGGGTACGCTCAGCCGCGAACCACGCAAGCGACCACCGATGATATGGACACGCCCCGGAGGCGCCGCGGACAGGTTGTATTTATTCATGCGCCAGTTGGAAAGTCAGCCTGCTGATGGCCGTTTTGATGGTCGCGGCCTGCACCGGGCAAGCTGCAACAGACATCGACGCAGCGGCGATCACGGATGGCCATGGTAAGCCAGGCTTCGGCAAGTGGGTGCTAGCATTCCGCCTCACGCCCTTCAACCTGAAGCCGACTGAAGCCGATGCCAAGCCTCTGGAACAAACTGGCCGGCCGCAAGCAATCGCAGCTTGCGACCGACGAGTCTTCGACGGACGACAGCATATTGCGGGAATCGCAAGACGCATCGTCCCCGCAGGAGCGCCAACCGACCGGCGGGTCCGGAGCTGGCCTGCCGAACGTCGCGGCCGGGCCCGACGATCTGCTTTCGACCACCCCATCGCCGCGGCGTGGCTGGCGCGAGCGCCTGTCGGACAGCGGATTCGCGCGCGGGCTTTCGTCGCTGTTCTCGCGCAATCCCGAGTTGTCCGATGATTTGCTTGACGAACTGGAAATCACCCTGCTTTCCGCCGATGTCGGCGTCGCCGCAACCTCGGAGTTGATCGACGACCTGCGCCGTCGCACGCACAAGCGCGAATTCGCGGATGCCGCTGCGTTGCGCGAAGCATTGCGCACACGCCTGACCGGCCTGCTTGAACCGGTTGCGCAACCGCTTGAAGTCGGTGCATACAAACCATTCGTCCTGCTGGTGG
This sequence comes from Rhodanobacteraceae bacterium, assembly GCA_036279455.1. GTDB lineage: Bacteria > Pseudomonadota > Gammaproteobacteria > Xanthomonadales > Rhodanobacteraceae > 66-474. The sequence continues at coordinate 18,817 of DASUJD010000054.1, forward strand.
TCGGCGTCAACGGCGTGGGCAAGACCACCACCATCGGCAAGCTGGCCCGGCGTTTCAAGTGCGAACGTCGCGACGTGCTGCTGGCTGCCGGCGACACTTTCCGCGCCGCCGCGGTCGCGCAGTTGCAGGAATGGGGTACCCGCATCGGCGTGGCGGTGTGCGCGCAAGGACAGGGTGCGGACTCGGCCAGCGTGATCTTCGACGCGCTGCAAATGGCCGTCGCGCATCGCAACGATGTCCTGATCGCCGACACTGCCGGCCGGTTGCATACGCGCTCCGGCTTGATGGACGAGCTGGCCAAGGTCAAGCGCGTGCTGGGCAAGCTGGATGCCGACGCTCCGCATGAAGTGTTGATGGTAATCGACGGCACCACTGGACAGAACGCGATCAACCAGGTCCGCCAGTTCATCCGCTCGATCGGCGTCACCGGGCTTGTGGTCACCAAACTCGACGGCACCGCCAAGGGCGGCGTGGTGTTCGCGCTGGCACGGGAATTCGCCCTGCCGATCCGGTACGTGGGGTTGGGCGAGCGCGCGGAGGATCTGCGCGTTTTCGAGGCGCGTGCCTTCGTGGACGGACTGCTGCCCGCGGGCGCCTAGAGACCCGATGACCGCACCCGCGCCACCGCCGCGGCACCTCCTTCGCTGGATCGTGCTGGCCATCGTCGTGGTGCTGGTTGCGCTCGTGGTGGCGTTGGCCGTGCACGTCCACAATCTGCTGCAACCGCAACGCTTCACCACGTTGCTGCAAAACGATCTTGCGGCCGCGGGCCTCAAGTTGAACATCCAGGCGCCCGCGAAGCCGACACTGTTTCCGCGCCCCGGCGTGCAATTGCAAGCTTTCAGTCTGACCAACATCGGATCGAGCACACCGGTGCTGCAGGCCGACAGTGCCACGATCGTGGTGCCGTGGCGCACGCTGTTGAGCGGCGACGTGGCCATCGAGCGCGTGAACGTGAATGCCCCGCGCCTCGATCTCGGTGAGCTGGAATCGCTGCTCGCCCGCCTGCCGCATCACGCGGGACCACCGAGGCTGCCCACCATCGCCACCGGTGTGCAAATGAGCCATGGAACCCTTGTCCGCGGCGGTTCGCCCCTGCTCTTCGATTTCAGCGTCGAAACAGGCGCGCTGGTGCCCGGCCAGGTCTTCCGCCTCGACGCCACGGCGCGCAGTGCTTCCGGACGCCGATTCGTCGCAGTCCTCACCACCGCCCCGTCGGCGGCGCGCGAAGGCGCAATGGAATTCCGGGCATTGCATTTCAGCCTCACTGAGCAGCAAGGTACCTCGCTGCAAGTCGCGGGAGAGGGAAGCTGGCGCGGTGGCAATGCCTTCGCGATCCAGCTCGAAGGCACGCTGCGACACCGCGCCTTGACACCCCCGGCATCGGCGCCCGCGAGCGCACCGGCAAGCGCTGCGACGACAGCAGGCGCGACTGCGCAAACCGCCCGGATCGTCACCGACAAGATCAAACTCGACGTGTCGCCCGCGCACGCCCAGGCACCCATGACCGTCACCATGCAACTCGATGGCAACGATGCGCACGCAGACCTGCGCCTGCAACCCACCGAATTCAGCCGCTGGTGGAAGCAGCTGCTGTCTGCCGGGCCGGGGCAAGCGTCACTACCCATTCCGGTCAACGGCAAGGCCGAGGTCAAGCGGCTGGACCTAGGCTGGCTGAAGGCCGAGGGTCTGAGCATCGAAGCCGGCCCGGATCTGCCCCCCGCACCCGGCGCCACGACTTCAGCGCCGGCAAGTTCGGGTACAAACTGATCGCATGGACGATCGCATGGACGACTTCGCGCGACGCGTGCTCCGTTGGTACGACCGGCACGGGCGTCACGACCTGCCCTGGCAGCACCCCAGGACACCCTACCGCGTCTGGGTCTCCGAGGTGATGCTGCAGCAGACGCAGGTTGCGACGGTGATTGCCTACTTCGAACGTTTCGTCACCGCGCTGCCTGACATCCGCGCGCTCGCCGCCGCGCCCGAAGACCGCGTCATGGCGTTGTGGTCGGGCCTCGGCTACTACCGGCGTGCACGCTACCTGCATGTCGCCGCCAGGGTCTGCGTGGCACAACACCAGGGTGAATTGCCGCGCGATTTCGGGGCGCTCGCCGCGCTGCCCGGAATCGGGCGTTCCACGGCCGGCGCGATCCTGGCACTGGCACGCGCTCAACGCCATGCCATCCTCGATGGCAACGTGAAACGCCTGTTGAGCCGCCATCACGGCCTGCGCGGCTGGCCGGGCGTGCGCGCAGTGGAGAATGCCCTGTGGACGCATGCCGAGACGCACACGCCATCGACGCGGGTCGCCGATTACACCCAGGCGGTCATGGATCTCGGCGCGACCGTTTGCACACGCGGCAATCCGCACTGCAACCAGTGTCCACTGGCGCACGATTGCATCGCCCTTCGCGACGGACTCACCACAGAAATTCCGGCGCCACGGCCCGCACGCGCATTGCCGGAAAAGCACCTCGTGCTGGTGTTGCTGCGCGATCCGCAAGATCGCGTATTGTTGCAACGCCGCCCCGTGCAAGGCGTGTGGCCGGGCCTGTGGAGTCTGCCCGAAGCCGGCGACAACCGCGGCGCGCGCGGGCTGGCGTCGCGGCTTGCCGAACTGGACGGCAAGCCGGCAATCGCGTTGCCGGAAATCCGGCATGCGTTCACGCATTTCAAATTGCTGGCGTCACCACTCGAGTGGCGCCACGCACAGGCACACCCGGCAGTCGCCGACGTTTCCGATCTGCGCTGGTGCTCGCAATCCGACATCATGGAACTTGGCATGCCCGAGCCGATCAGGAAATTGCTGGGACAGCGCCTGGCGCCAGCCAGGCGCGACGCGGGAACCCGTCACATTGACCGGCTTGAACCCCCGCAACCCGCACCTGCCCTTTTCTGACTATACTTGCGGCGCGATCAGGCACAAGGGTGTGCACCGTGGATCGCCTTCATGGATCGCCTCAACGAGACTACATCCAGACGACAGGAGCCAGCTTTGGCCGTGCCAAGCAACCACAAGGTTTCCGCCACGCCAGATGGACCTGCAGTGGCCGAACCTCGATTGCCCGCACCGCTGGGATGGGCAGGGCAGCTGCTTGCCCACCTGTCCACCAGCCGCTTCAACCTGCACGTGGGACTGACGCTGGACAGCCTGACCAGCATGCTGTTGATCACGGCGGGATTCTGGTACGGGCACATGCAGCCGGCACTGGCAGCCCTGTCGGTACTGTGTGGCCTGTTCGCTTTCACCTTCCTTGAATACGCCGCGCACCGCTGGCTGTTCCACGGCAACACCGGGCCATTCAGGGCGGGGCATGACCACCATCACGACGTTCCGCTGGGTTACGACGCCCTGCCCTTCTTCATGCCGCCCCTGTTCATGTGCGCGTTGGGCGCGTTGCTGTCCCTGGCGCTCCCGGCCGGCTACGCGTTGTTGCTGGCAGGCGCCGTCGCGGCCGGCTACGCAGCCTACGGACTCAGCCACGTGGTGATTCATGTGCACCGCTTCAAAAGCCCGTTGATGCGACGCTGGGCCGGCTTCCACAACATTCATCACTACCACCCGGGAAGCAACTTCGGGGTCACCACGGGTTTATGGGACGTGATCCTGCAAACCCGCTACAAGCGCGCAGCGCGGCCTGTCGGGGGACATTGACCTGCCGGCACCGCAAAACCGGAACCGTTTCCCGTCATTGCGGCCGCGCCGATGAAACCGCGGCAGCCGAATCGCCGCCCTCCCTTTGATTGGCCAAAAGCCGCCGGGTCCCCGCGCCTGCAACCGGGTAGTGGTTCAGTTTGAAAATCCGTTCGTCCTGAGCGTAGCGCCGAAGGCGCGAAGTCGAAGGACAAATGGCGCTTCGACTTCGTTCGCTCTGCTCACTACGCGCAGCGCGAACGGTTCAATTTCAAACCAGACCACTACCCGCAACCGGGATTGAATACACTCCATACGGCAATCAGTTATCATTCGCATTTGAGTTGCCGCTGGAGTCCTCATGGATCGCCGCGATTTCCTGAGAACCGCAGGTCTCACCACGCTCGCGGCAAGTCTGCCGCTCGCGGCGAAAGCATCCGACGAACGGCTGCATGTCTCCAAAAGTGCCCCGTCCACGGCCGAAAGCGCCGCAGCCAAGGCCGATTACAGCCTGCGCATTTCCACCGGCGTACTGGAACTCGGCCCCGAACGGTTCGTGTCGACGACCCTTTACAACGGGGATTTTCCCGGCCCCTTGCTGCGCTTCAGGCAGGGTGAGCAAACGACCGTCGAGGTGTTCAACGACACCGCCCACGATGAACAGGTGCACTGGCACGGGCAGCACTTGCCGGACCGCGTGGACGGAGCGTACGAGGAGCACACGCCGCCGGTGCCGGCGCACGGCCATCGTCGCGAAACCTTCATCCCCGGACCAGCCGGACTGCGTTTCTATCACACCCACGTGCGCGCCGGCGCCGATCTCGGGCGCGGCCTGTACACGGGTCAGGCTGGCCCCGTGTACATCGAACCGAAGCACGATCCGGGCGCCTACGACCGCGAAGTGTTCCTGACGCTGAAGGAATTCCAGCCCTACCTCAACCGCATGGACGATGACGTGCCGTTCATGGCCCCTGAAGGCATGCAGCTTCCGCTGGTGACCATCGCCGCACACTCCGATCCCGGCGCCGGCAAGGTTCCGCCAGGCTACGAACTGGCCTACGAGTCGTTCGCGATCAATGGCAGGATGCTCGGCCACGGCGAGCCGATACGCGTGAGGCGCGGCGAACGCATCATGCTGCATGTGGTCAACGCCAGCGCCACCGAAAACCGCAGCCTCGCGCTGCCCGGCCACACCTTCAAGGTGGTGGCACTGGACGGCAATCCGGTACCGCGCCCGGCCGAGGTGCCGGTACTGTGGATGGGCGCCGCCGAACGCATATCCGCGATCGTCGAAATGAACCAGCCGGGCGTGTGGGTGCTGGGCGATACCGCCGACACGGACCGCGAAGGTGGCATGGGCATCGTGGTCGAATATGCGAACGCAACGGGCACGCCGCGATGGCAGTCACCGGCCGCGTTCAGATGGGACTATCGCCTGTTCGCCGATCCTTCGCGCAAGCCCGCCGCAGCGGACGAAGTGATCGACATGTTGATCACCGCGCGTCAGAGTGCAGCAAATGGTTTCGACCAGTACGCAATCAATGGAGTCCCGTACGACTGGAAGACCATGCCGGTGACCCGCACGCTGAAGCTGGGCCGGCGCTATCGGCTGCGTTTTCGCAACGCAAGCGGCGACATCCATCCGCTGCACCTGCACCGCCACACCTTCGAAATCACCAGCATCATGGGCAAATCGACCGCCGGCCTGATGAAGGACGTGGTGCTGGTGCCCCCGTTCCAGACCACCGAGGTCGATTTCACCGCGGACATGCCGGGCCTTACCCTGTTCCACTGCCACATGCAGCAACACATGGATTTCGGCTTCATGGCGCTGTTCCGGGAGGCATGACGCGCCCTCTGCGGAAGCGAAACCGCAGCTGAACGAAAACTGTTCACGCTACACGATTCGATTACATCCCGGCACGTACGCTGTCGCATTCACCCACCGTGAAAGTACTCGCAATGGAGACAACAATGAAAAAGTTGCTGGCAATCGGCATCACCGCTGCGCTCGCATCGGGACTTTCGTTCGCGGCAATCGCGCAAAGCGGCATAACCAGGGAAGTAAGCACGGCACATGCGCACGCGGCAATGGCGCAAGGCGCGAGCAGCGTCAGCATGTCGCACACACATCTGCATCACGTGATCAACTGTCTGGTCGGCCCGCAGGGCCATGGCTTCGATGCGGCCGCGGGCAATCCCTGCAAGGGCCAAGGCAACGGAGCCTTGCCCGACTCGGCAAACAACCACGCATTGCACCGCAAATTGCAAAATGCACTCAGCGACGCGCGGGCCGGATTGAAGGCGAGCTCGCTCGGCGACGTGCACAAGGACGCCGCCAAGGCCGCGGCAGCCCTGCAAGCCGGCTCGATGAAATCCGACTCGATGAAATCCAGCGGCAGTTGATTCCGACTGACAGGGTGTCGAGGGCACCCTGTGGGCGCGGGCCGCGGACGGTCCCGTCGCGGATCAAGCACCCAAAGTGCTTGATGCGGTGAAGCCGTGTCCGGGCATTCCACGGACCCGGCGCGTTGGAAAAAGTGCAGGACAGCACTGTTTCAACATCCTGCCAGGTCCGCTGCGAGCGACAACACACGGCCGCGGTTGCACGGTGGCCGTGCGCCTGACCTGCATCAATCCGGCGTGCGCGGCGTCGAGCGAAACTGTGCCGTGCAAGACAGCGAGCCTGCCATGTCAATCCGCCACACCGGTCTTTGCGCGAACATCCTCGACGCGATCGGCGACACCCCGCTGCTGGAAATAGACGGCGTGTTCGCCAAATGCGAGTTCCTGAATCCCTCGGGCTCGATCAAGGCGCGCATCGCCAGGTACATCATCGAGCGCGCCGAGGCTACCGGCGCGCTGAAACCCGGCGACACCATCGTCGAGGCCACCAGCGGCAACACCGGCAATGCGTTTTCGATGGTCGCCGCGGTCAAGGGCTATCGCATGATCGTGGTGATGCCCGAGGGCCTGTCCAGCGAACGCGTCGCGATCTCGCGCGCCTACGGCGCCGAGGTGCTGTTCTGTGGCACCTTCCACGTCAACGACGCACTGGAGCGCGCGCGCGAACTCGGCAAACAGCCCGGCTTCTTCTTTCCCGGCCAGTTCGAGAACGAGTGGAACGTGGACGAGAATCGCGAGTTGCTCGGTCCGGAAATTCTCGCGCAACTGCCGGAAGGCCGCGTGCCCGACGCGTTCGTGCACGGCGTCGGCACCGGCGGTACCTTGATCGGCGTTGGCCAGGCTTTCCGCAAGGTCAACCCGAGCGTGCGCCTGTTCGCGATGGAACCGACCGAGTCGCGCACGATCCTGTGCGGCGAAGTCGCGCTGCACCAGATCGAAGGCATCTCGGATGGTTTCGTTCCCGGCATCTTTGCCCATCACCGCGACCTCGTCCGTGACACCACCAGCGTGGCGAGCAGCGAGGCGGTGGCGGAAATGCGCGAGCTTGCACGTACCCGCGGCCTGTTGTGCGGCCCGAGTTCGGGCGCACACATGCTCGCGGCGTGCCGAATCCGCGAACAGTTTCCCGAGCTCGGGACAATCGTGACGATCCTCGACGACGAGGGCGAAAAATACCTGCACGACTTCTTCATGCAACCGGCGGCGGGTGTCGACACGCCGGTCCCATTCCACTGATCGTGCGATCCTTCATGATCGCCGCCTGTCCGGAGTTCAAAGTCTCCGACGCACAGGGGCAGTCAAATCAGAACGGCCATCCCTGGCCTGACTTTTCGCAACAGCCGACAACCATGGAGATCAAGAATATGCCCCAGCGCATCAACTACACCAAGGCATCTCCGGACGCTCTCAAGGCCATGCGCGGTTTGCAGGCGCACGTCGACAATTGCGGGCTGGAACACCCGTTGCTCGAACTGGTGAAAATGCGCGCCTCGCAGATCAACGGCTGCGCATATTGCCTGGACATGCACTCGAAGGACGCGCGCGCCGCCGGCGAAACCGAGCAGCGCCTGTATCTTCTGGATGCGTGGCGCGAAGCGCCGTTCTACAGCGAGCGCGAACGTGCGGCCCTGGCATGGACCGAAGCACTCACCCGCATCCCGGAAAACGATGTTCCCGATGCGCTGTACGACGAAGTCCGCAAGCAGTTCAGCGACAAGGAACTGGTGGACCTGTCGCTGGCGATCATCGCGATCAACGGCTGGAATCGTCTCGCGATTCCGTTCCGCTCCGAACCTGGCCACTACCAGCCGCGCAAGCCGGCGCCTGCCACCTGAAGCCGCTTTGCCTTCGCCTGCAAATGGGTTGTTTTCTGTCCTTCCGCAGGGTAGCCGAACATGTTCCAATCACTCCCATGTTCAACTCCCCTCTCCCTCCGGGAGAGGGTGCCGCGGAGCGGCGGGTGAGGGTTCGGACTTGCGCGACGCTTGGCGAAGTACGGACCCTCATCCGGCCCTTCGGGCCACCCTCTCCCACGGGGAGAGGGCCCGTCACACGCTACGCGTCGCCACCACCGGGGGTACATGCGATGCACGCAACGCCGGAGCCAGCACCGCCAGTTGCCCCAGCAGCCACAGGATCACCGCGCCCGCAGGCAGCCATGCCAGCGGCATGCGGTGCAATTCGTAGTGGTCCATCAGCCACAGGTTCAACCCGACGGCGCCTGCCAGGCCGGCGACGACTCCGAGGCTGACGATCAGGAAGTTCTCGGCAAGGAAATAACGCATGATGTCCGTGCGTGTCGCGCCCAGAGCTCGACGGATGCCGATCTGGCGGGTGCGTTGCTGCACCCAGAAGCTGGACAGGCCCACCACGCCCAATGCGGTCACCGCCAACAGACAGCCGATCACCACCAGAAGCAGCCAGATCATCGCGCGGTCGCCGTGGAAGTACTGTGCGATCGTCCGGGAATAGATGTGAGCGGTGATCGTGCGTGCAGGATCCACACCGGTCAATACCCTGGGAATGGCGCGTTTGACCGACGCGCGTGCGTCGGGCCTGACCCGCAACACATACAAGCCACCATCCACCGTCTCGACCGGCAAGATCAACCCACGCTCCACTCCGTGGGCCGTGCTGACGCGCGGGTCAAGCAGATGTTGCGCCACGCCGACCACATGCGCGACATGGTTGCCGCTGCTGTCAAGGTAAATCGGTTTGCCAAGCGGGTCTTCACCCGGCCACAGCTGGGCCGCGAGGGCACGGGTGACAATGACTGACCCCGGCGGCGGTTGACCACTGAACGGATTGTAGTCCTCGTATTCCTGCGGCAGGAAATCACGCCCTTCGGACAACTTGATGCCCAGTGTCTTCACCATGCCGGGCGTGCCCACGAACTCGAATACATTATCGAGTGCGCTGTGCTTGTCGCCGGGGCGCGTCCATACGTCCATGCGCCAGCCGCTCCCGGCCAGTGGCAGCGAATTGCTCATGACCCCGGACTCGACACCCGGTATGCCGCGCAGCGCAGCCAGGTCTGCGGCAGCCTTGGCGGCAGCGGAGCCGTTCGCGGCGCTGTCCCGCCCCAAATCGAGACCACTGGCCTGGGCCCAGACCAGTTCGTTGTCGGCAACGCCGGTCATCATGTGCATCGCGGCCAGACGATCACCGATCAGAAACAGCGCATTGGTAACGATGGCGCAAGTCAGCGCGATTTCCAGTGCGACCAGGAAGACAGTCGTCTTGTGATGCTTCAGTGCGGCAATGATGGGATGCATGATCATGACCTCACTGTGTCTTCAGCAAGCGGGCCGGCATCAGCCGACAGGCGCGCCAGGCCGGAAACAATGCCGCCAGCAAGGTGGCGCACACCGCCAACACGAATGTGGCGCCGAGCATCGCGCCATCCAGGCGCGCCAATCCGGCATACGCAGCCGTCTGCTGCCGCACCACCCACAGGCCGAATGTCGCCAGCAGCAGACCAACCACACCGCCCCCCAGTCCCGTCAGGGCGGCTTCCACCAGCAATTGCGCGAACACCGACCGCTTGGACGCACCCATCGCACGACGCACGGCAAGATCGCCGCCACGGCGCAGGAATTTCACCAGCAGCAGCGCAACGGTGTTGACCAGACACACCAGCAAAAAGCCCAGCGCAAGCAGGCCCTCAAGTTGCACGCTGCCCGGCACGACATGGTTGTAAGACAACCACTGCACTACATTGTGCAGACGCGTGTTGGGCGGGCGCTGAAAACGACCCAGTTGTTTCTGACTTTCCGAGTAGTTGACGAGGAACTGACGATAGGCCCGTACCTGGGCAGGTGTATCCAGTTGCACCCAGAACTGCATCCATGCGCAGTCGTTCGCCTTGGTCGGGTTGCCACTGGGAAAATGTCCCCAGCACTGCACCGCGCCAGTGGTCCAGAAATCGAGGCCCATCGCGGTCTGCAGAGGCAGGTATACCTGTTCCGGCTTGGCGTAGTTGCCCATGGTCAGGTCGTAGAAATGCGGCACCGGATGCCATTGGCCGATGACGCCGACCACGCGAAAATCGTATTTGCCGAGGCGCAGGTTCTTGCCGACAGCCTGCGCGGTTCCATAGAGCTTGTCCGCCAGCTTGCGTGTGATCACCGCCACCCGTGCACGCTCGTCATCATCACTGGACGCCCATCCGGTACCGGAGACGAACGGCACGTTGAACATCGTGAAAAAATCTGCCGCGGTGTAACGCGCGTCGAGGTTGAAGGCGTGCGTCATGCCCTGCGGCGGTATCACCGTCACGATGCCCCCGGACATCGCCGCCTGATGCACGCCCTTGTGCGCATGCAACAGGTTGATGGCGTCGATCCAGGTCAGTTCGTCCGGTGGATTCTCACCCTTGGTGTAATGCTGCATCGGCTGTGGATCGAGCTGCGGATAGAACAGCTTCGCGCTCTTGCCCGGGATGGGATCGGCCGTCATCACGTGCAACACCGTGAGCATGGTCATGCTGGCGCCGATGCCCAACCCGATCGCCAGCACCATCAGGCCGGTGAGGATCGGCGTGCGTTTGAGGCTGCGCCATGCAAGATCAAGGTAGTAGCCAAACATCATCAACGACTCCAAAGTTGTCTCCCCTCCCCCTCCGGGAGAGGGGTTGGGTGAGGGTTCGGTTCACACGTGGCGTTGCGCGAGAGCGGACCCTCACCCGCCGCTCCGCGGCACCCTCTCCCACTGGGAGAGGGAAACCCATCAAACGCTCCGCGTCGCCACCACCGGCGGTACGTGCGATGCGCGCAACGCCGGAGCCAGCACCGCAAGCTGGCCGAGAACCCACAATGCGATCGCCCCGACCGGCAGGTACCACAGCGGCAGCCGCGGAAGCTGGTAATGCGACATCAACAAGAGGTTCAGGCCGATTGCCAGCAACACGCCCAGCACCACGCCCACCGTCACGATCAGGAAGTTTTCGGTCTGGAAGTAGTTGAGGATATTGCCACGGGTCGCGCCCAGCGCGCGGCGAATGCCGATGCTGCGGGTACGCTGCTGCACCCAGAAGTTCGCGAGGCCGGTGATGCCGAGGGCGGCGACGAACAGCAGGCCCAGCGCCGAGGCCAACAGCAGTCCGATCATCCTGTGGTTGCTCTGGAAATACGCAGCGCGCATCTGCGAGAAGGTCTGTTTGTTCATCAGCACGCGGTCGTCGTCAAGTCGGCTCAATGCGGCACTGGCCTGTTTCAACACGCGCGCACGATCCTGCGGCGCGGTGCGCAGCACATAGGTGACATCGCGGTCATTCGGCAGCATCGGCAACAGCATGCTCAGGTAGTTGTCGGAACCGCTGTCGGCATTCGGCCGCAACAGGCGGTCGACCACCCCCACGATGCGCGCAGCGCCCTTGCCGGGATAGATCGCCTTGCCGAGCGGGTTCTGTCCGGGCCACAGCCGTTCGGCCAACGCACGCGTGATGATGGCCGCCGGCACGCGGTCGAGCCCCGCCACCCCGTGCGACCTGTCCAGCGGAACATATTCGTCAGCCCTGAAGTCGCGCCCTGCCACCAGTTTCAACCCGAGCGTCGCGAGTTCGCCCGGGCTGCCGTAATAGGCGCTCGCATCCACGGGCGACTCTGACTCCGGACCGGTGGGCACACCCATGCTCCAGCCACTGCCACTGAGCGGAAGGCCCGCCACGACCGCGGCGTTCCTGACCTCCGGGAGAGCGCGCAGCGCGGCGAGGTCAGCCTTGTGCTGCACGACGGCATTCCGGTCGTGGCCAAGGCTGACGCTTTCAATGGTAACCAACTCGTTTTCGGCGACACCACTCGGCAGCCTGACCAGCGCAGCCTGGCGCTGGATCATGAACGCGACGTTGCAGACGATGCCGCAGGTCAACGCGACCAGCAGCGCCAACAGGGCAGCGATGAGCTTGTGGTGGCGCAGCGTCGCGAGAATCGGCTGGACTTCCATCATCGTGCGTCCTCATTGCACCTTGAGCTGCAGCGCCGGCTGCACCAGGCAGGCCCGCCATGCGGGCAACAAACCCGCCAGCAGGCTTGCCACGATTGCCAGCACAACGGTGCCGACGACCATGGGCAGGTCCATCGTCGCCAGCGTCGCGTAGCCGCCGGGACCATGCCGGACGCTCCACAAACCGAGCTCCGCGACAGCCAGCCCCAACAACCCTCCGGCGGCACCAATCGCGGCGGATTCGATGCCGAACTGCGTGAAGATGTCGCGCCGCCGCGCGCCCAGTGCGCGGCGCACGCTGATTTCTCCCGAGCGACGCAGAAACTTGGCCAGCAGCAGCGCCACCACGCTCAACATGCACACGATCAGGAATCCGATCGCCAACCACATCTGCATCTTGAGGTTGCCCGGGATGAGGTCTTCGTGCATCAGCCAGTCCATCATTCCGAACAGGCGCGGCCTGGCATCGCGCGGAAAGCGCCCGTGCGCATGCTGTGCGCCCAGATAGCCGTCCAGGAAGCGCTGGTAGGCAAGCACCTTGACCGGGTCGTCCAGCTCCACCCAGAACTGTGCCCAGGTGCAATCGGGACTCTCGTAGCTGTCATTGCCATCTCCCCAGCAGGAGAAATGGCCATTGATCGGGTACTTGAGCTCCATCGCCGTCTGCAACGGCATGAACACCTGATCGCGTTCCCCGTAGACACCGTGTCGAGCCTGGTGATAAAAAATCGGCTGCGGATTCCAGTCGTCCAGCACGCCGATCACCCGGAAGTCCGTATTGTGCAGTCGCACCGTGCGACCGATGCCCGTGGCGTTGCCGAACAACTTGTGGTCGAGTTTGCTGTTCAGTACCACCACCCGGGCGCGTTCGCGATCCTGCCCGGCGGTCCATCCGCCACCGGCACGAAACGGCACACCGAACATGGCGAAGAATTGCGACGTCGCATATTCCGAATGCACGAAGAACGGGTGCAGATCGGCGCGCCGGGGACGTACCGACACCACGCCCTGGGCCATCACGACTTGCCGATCCGCGCGCGACGCCTGCAGCAGGTTCAACGCGTCCGGCCAGGTGAAGCCATCGGGTGTGCCGTTGATGCCGTATTGCTTTTCCCCGGGCTCGAGCACAGGACGTGGATCGAGCATCGGCACGAACAGCTTGCTGCTGAGGCCCGGCGCGGGATCGCCGCTCATCACGTGCAACACCGTGATCATGGTCATGCTGGCGCCGATGCCGAGCCCGATCGCCAGCACCATCAACGCGGTCAGGATCGGCGTGCGTTTGAGGCTGCGCCAGGCGAGATCGACGTAATAACCGAGCACCTTGTGGCCTCCGATACTTCCCGCCGCTATCCGGGCAGGCAACGGGATGTATGTAAGGAGGCAAACTGCGTGCCAGCCGCAGTCTTCAGAAATGGTGCGTCAGATCAGGCAGATGCGCGGAACGCATGCACGGGATGGGTGTCCGCGGACATGTCCGGACAGTCGCGGACACACGCGGCGATATTTCGGTACAGCGACGAGGATGTCGTGCGGCACGGCGCGGATCATGTTCAGGTTCTGGCCCGCCCGCGGGCATCCATCGCGCGACATCTTCACCAATCAGCGACAGGCGGGTTGGCCGGCCCCGTTCAAGGGGCATGAGGCAGTTTGCTGCGCAGCCTGCTGCAGCTGCCGTTGCAATTGCTGTTGAAGCTGCCGATCAAGCCGCTGTTGAGCCAGCCGTTGCGCCTGTTGTTGCAACGCCTGCATGTTCTGCTGCTGTTGCAACCGATACAGCTGTTGACTGGTCTGCGCATTCTGCAGCCGCAGCTGCTGCAGCAACCCCCGGGACTTCATCTCCTGCGCCTGACGCTGGCCAAGCTCGACTGCCGCTTGCATGGGTGAGGTCGGGGCTGCGCCCACGTGTGTGCTCAACGGGACGACCCGCGGAACCGTCTGCGCGAAAGCAGATGGCGCAACCAACGCCAGCATCAGAATCATGATTGTCTTGGTACGACTCATGCGCTGTTCCTCCACGCGTCAGCTGGCGAATCCCGGGCCATGACTGCGCCACAACCCGAATTCTCCCTGCTTGATTGGACACCCCACCGCCCGCAGGGTTCAGCATGCGCTGAACCGCCGCGACGGTGCTGGATTGTGCGGGCAGCGGAACAGGGCGACATCGCAAAGGCCACTTGGCGCACTGATCCAAAAGGCTTTGTTTACGTGATTACTGCGGTATCCCCAACGATGCCCGTGCCAATTGACCGGCCCGCGGTGATATGGCTTCGGGCTTGCCTACTTCAAGTCGTTCACAATCGTCGCGAACTGTTCGAGCGCGGCTTCCAGGTCGGCGGTGATTTCGGCGGCGATCACGTCCGGGGGTGGCAGGTTGGCGGATTCTTCCAGCGCGTCATCTTTGAGCCAGAAGATGTCGAGGTTGAGTTTGTCGCGCTTAACCAGTTCTTCGTAATCGAAGCTCTTGAAGCGTTCGCTTTCCTTGCGGTCGTTGCGGTTCTTCGTGTTGTAGCAGGCGACGAAGTCGTCGAGGTCGCTGCGCTTCAGCGTGTTCTCCTTCAGCGTGAAGTGCATGTTGGTGCGCAGGTCGTAGATCCACAGCTTGCGCGTGTTGGCCTCGCCCTTCGAATTGGCCGGCTTGCGCTCGAAGAACAGCACGTTCGCCTTCACACCCTGCGCGTAGAAGATGCCGGTCGGCAAGCGCAATAAGGTGTGCACGTCGGCGTTGCGCAGCAGTTCGCGGCGCACGGTCTCGCCCGCGCCACCCTCGAACAGCACGTTGTCCGGCACCACCACCGCCGCGCGACCTTCCTGTTTCAGAATGGTCCAGATGTGCTGCACGAAATTGAGCTGCTTGTTGCTGGTGCTGGCCCAGAAATCGGCGCGGTTGATGGTCAGCGATTCGCGGCTGGTCTCGCCCGCGTCGTTGACGATGGTGACGCTGCTCTTCTTGCCGAACGGTGGATTGGCCAGCACGATCTTGTACTCGCCGTGCTTCTCGCCCAGCGCGTCGCGGGTGACCACCGGCAAAGCTTCATCAGATTCGCTGCCGATGCCGTGCAGCAGCAGGTTCATCGCGCACAGGCGGGTGACGCCGTCCACCAGTTCCACGCCGAACAGCGTGCCGTTCTTCAGCTTCTTCTTTTCCGCGCGATCCAGCTTGTAACGCTGCGGATTCGCGAGGTATTCGTGCGCGGCCAGCAGGAAGCCGCCGGTGCCGCAGGCCGGGTCGCAGATCGTCTCGCCGGGCCGCGGCGCAATCACGTCCACGATCGCCGCGATCAGCGGGCGCGGCGTGAAGTACTGCCCCGCGCCGCCCTTCACGTCTTCGGCGTTCTTCTGCAGCAGGCCTTCGTAGGCGTCGCCCTTCACGTCCGAATCGAGGCTTGACCACTGCTCCTTGTCGATCAGGTCCGCGATCAGGCGACGCAGCTTGGCCGGGTCCTGGATCTTGTTCTGCGCCTTGCGAAAGATCGTGCCCAGCATGCCGCCGCGCGATCCGAGTTCCTGCAAGAGCTTGCGGTAATGCCCTTCCAGTGCCTCGCCGTCCAGCTTGAGCAGAGTCGGCCATGCAAATTCCTTCGGCACTGGCGACGGCTTGTTGAACGGCGGCTGCGACTGCTCGTCCGCCATCTTCAGGAACAACAGGAAGGTCAACTGCTCGACATAGTCGCCATACGACAACCCGTCATCGCGCAGGATGTTGCAGTAGTTCCAGAGCTTCTGGACGAGGGTTGTAGCGTTCATGTGCCTTGACCGGATGAAATCGGGACTTCAAAAGGAGTGATAGCAGGATCCCGACGTCCGAATTGGAAGGTAAGCCAATCATCATCCCTAGGATTTTCTGATTGAACTTCGATTTTGGCGATCATCCGTCCGGATCGCAGCGCTCGGAGAAATGGGTTGCCAGGACCCGCAGCACGATCCCAACTGTGCGCATCAAGAAAGTGTTCAAGCGTCATTTCACCTGCAAGCAGCTGCTGGAGCGCACGCGACGACAAGCTAACGCTATTGTTACCTTTGATCACAGAACCTCCCAACATGCCCTGACCAAGGCCTGGCTCCCGACAGCGCATGACGGCGTTGTAAGCGGTTCGGACAGGTCGTGGTACATGATCCTCCATCGCTCTAAGAAGCTTTTCCAAAGAAATGATGGTCGCTTGATCCATCCGAGTGGATCGCTCGTGGAGAGCGCCAACAAACAGGTCATATTTGACTTTGTAGGCCGTTCGGATCCCTAAAGCTCCGCGCAGTTCGTCAATGCCGACCAGCAACACAGCGTCAATGCTGCTGTGCTGACGAAGGAAGTCCTGCACGATCTCGCGCGCGCTGTAAGTTCCAGGCGAGCGATAGGACGACGATCCGCGCAGCAAGGCGCAATCGCCATCGCAAGCCACAATAAGGCGCAGCGCGTTGTCCGGCGCATACCTCAGTTGATCGGCCTTTTTCCTAAGAGCACCGAAAAGTGGATTCTTGTTGAGCGAGAGTGCGACGTCGTAACTAACGTATCGACCAGATGCAGATTCCTGTGTTGGTACATAGGTCAGCGAAAACCGCGTATCTCCATCCAGATGATCCAGCCGGTGCGGCCTGTCCGGTGCCTCCTTGACACCCTTCACCCAAGGTTTGACGACGCTAGCGATAAGAAAAGGCAGGTGTCCCCTGTGGGGAATAGTCGACTTCATGCGTTCGCCGCCGTAAGAGCCAACGCGCTCGCCGGATACGTAATAGCCGAATTTGTTTGGGTCCAAGCCACACTTGCGCGCAAGCTTGTCTAGTTCCTCAAACAACGCATCCACGGGGTTTTGTTCATCAAGCCATGCATCAGACACGGCAGTAATGTCACCGACGATCAAAAGCGCGGCCTCGCAATCAATGCCGGATTCCAATTCGAAGTCAGGACGACTCCCGTCAGCCAAGGGAATCTCGTGACGGAGCTTTCCCACATGCGAGAGTGCATCCAGTATCACCAGCTCCCACATCGTCGGGATCCTTTGGTCGCTGCGTTTGTTCAGCCTACCTACGATCGACGTCAACTGGGCAGCATCAATGACACTGGCCAAGCGATCAATGCACTTCTGCATGTCTCTGCGAGAGAAAATGAAATTCGACATCTAAGACGAGAAAGCCATCAAGAGCTAGCAGGCAATTGCTGAAGTGGTCCACGCCACCGCAAGT